>QHCA01000284.1 GCA_003244095.1 Pseudonocardiales bacterium
CCAGATGACATCCGCTTCCGGCAACTGCTCGACTGCTTCTCGGCCGTCACGCAGGTCGACTTCTGAGACGAGGAAGCCGAGCGACGTGAGCTCGGCGACTTCCCGGTCCACGCCGGCTGGCCGTACATCGTCGGGTGCGCCGTCCATCGCATTGGCGACCAGCGCGAGCCGACGACCGCGCCCAGCCAGCTCAAGCAGTCGAGCGGGATGGTCACCCAATCGAAAGGACGACAGGTACAGACGCACGAGAGAGTTCTAGCAGAAGCTCCGATGGCCCCGAACGTTGACCGTTGACGGATCGTCTGTGGGAAACGGCCGGCGCGCCAGATAGCGATGACATAGCTACGCCACTTACCGCTGACAGTCTCAGGCGACCTGGCCGTCAGCGCATGCCTTGTGAACGGTCGTCTAGGAGACGAGCAGTGGAAGGCGCTGAGCTTGTGCGGTCAAAGCGTCCAGGAGGCACGCGACCAGTGCCTGCCGGCGGGTGCCTGGTCGAGTCGCGGCGTACAGCGTGCGGTGTATCGGCGGGTCGACGGCCTGCAGCAGTCGCACCAGTGCAGGCGGGTCTGTGGCTGCGCAGGCGGGCAGGAGCGCGACGCCGTGGCCGGCGTCGACGAGAGCGATGGCCATGGCGAAGTCAGCGCAGCGCGCGACCACGTGTGGCTCGTAGCCGGCGTTGGCGCAGGACCGCTCGAGCAGCAGCGCGCAGGAGCTGCCGGTGGCGGGCGCGATCCACTGCTCGGTCCGCAGATCGCTCAGGTGCACGGAGTGGCCGCCAGCCAGCGGGTGGCTGGCGGGAACGGCGACATGCACAGGCTCGATGGCCAGGTCCAGCCGCTCCACCCCGACCTGCGCCCTTCGCGGGGTTAGGGCGTACTCGCCGGCCAGGGCCAAATCGAGCTCCCGCCGCGCCAGGGCTACGAGGCTGTCCTCCGGTTCGAGTTGCTCGACGCGCAGGTCGACCTGCGGCGCGACTACCGCGAGTTAGGCCAGGACACCCGGAAGAAGTGCGCGGCCGAGGGTCGGCACGGACCCGATCCGCAGCAGCCCGCGCGGGGCCCCGGAGTGGTCCGCGAGGTCGGCCTCGGCCGCCTCGAGCGTGTGGGCCGATCCCAGATGCTCGATCTTGCGCGAACCACGCCGCGTCGAGTGCACGATCTGGACCGCCGTGGCACCCGAAGAGGTCTTCACCGTCCGCACATAGGCCACCACGGCACCCTACGAAGCCTCGGCTAGTGCGCAAATCCGTCAACCCGCCAAGACGAACCAGCAGGTCAGCGGCCTGCCGACCTCCTCAACCCAGAATCGTGAGCCGAGTCAGGTGACTCTGAGACGGACCCGGAAGCCGTCTGACCGGTGGTTTCGCAGCATCCGGCGGGTCGGTGAGCGGAGGGCGTGGGATTCGAACCCACGATGACGCTTCCGCGCCATAGCGGTTTTCAAGACCGCCGCCATCGGCCACTAGGCGAGCCCTCCCGTACCGGCAAGATACGGCAATGACGCGCGGGATCCAGCCGGCGCTTGTAGTATCCGCCTCGATGAGACGCCCCCTCGGTCGACCTGTCGCCGCCGCCGGCACGGCTGCGTGACCCCGGTGACCTCCGACTTCTACGACGTGAGCGGCAGCACGCTCAAGCCGCTGATGAAGATGTTCTGGAACACCCAGGGCTGGCGCAACCAGCCGCTGTGGCCGAACACCGACGTGTTCAACCGGGCCGTGCGTGCCGGCGTGATGTTCTCCGAGCAGCTCGTCATCGACCACGACGAGTGCGTCAAGGCCGCCCAGGAGGCGGCGGCCAGCGTTTCGCCCGGCGACCTGGCCGACGCGTTCGTCGCCAGCCTGACGACCGAGCGCCTCGACCTGCGGTCGGCGATCGGGTCCTTCGCGGTCGCCCGGCACCTGTTCGAGCACCCGTACTCCCCGACCCGCGATTCGGCCCGGTGCACCGTCTGCGGGCTGCTCGACCGCAGCAAGGAAGACCTCAACCGGCTCAACTTCGAGCGGTTCAAGTGGGGCGGCACCCAGCGCGACAACCTCTGCTATATCGCCTTCGACCTCGAACAGTTCGTCCGCGCGCCCCGGGAGCATCAGGGCGGCAAGGCGCTGGACGTCGGGCGGCGGCTCATCCAGGAGCTCAGGCACGCGTCACCGCAGCTGACGGCGAGCCAGATGGCCGGCCAGCTGAAGGTGGTCAAGGGAAAGACCGCCGAACGCGAGGTGCTGCTCGACATCCTCGGCGTGTGCGGCATCCTGCGGACTCCGGAGCACAGCGGGTACGCCACCCGATTCGTCACGGCGATCGAGCGGGTGCTGCCGGCCAGGAGCTACGTGCCGCGGTCCTACCCGGTCTGCTGGTGGACCGGCCACAACGGCGTCGACGACAACGCACTGCGGATGTTCCTCCCGCAGCTGGCCGACTGAGCCGTACGTGAAGGCTGTGACGCTGCCGTCGTACGGCGGTCCTGACGTGCTGACCTGGGCCGACGTGCCCGATCCGACTCCCGGGCCGGGCCAGGTGCTGATCGACGTGGCCGCCTCCGCGGTCAATCGGGCCGACATCATGCAGCGGATGGGCCGCTACGCGCCGCCGCCGGGCGCCCCTGATTGGCCGGGTCTGGAGTGCAGCGGCCGGATCGCCGAACTTGGCGAGGACGTCGTCGGCTGGGAGGTCGGCGACGAGGCCTGCGCCCTGCTCTCCGGTGGCGGCTATGCCGAGCAGGTCGTGGTGCCGGCCGGGCAGCTCCTGCCCATCCCGCAAGGCGTGCCGCTCGTGGATGCCGCCGGACTGCCGGAGGTGGCCTGCACGGTCTGGTCCAACGTGTTCATGGCCGCGGACCTGAAGCCCGGCGAGGTGTTCCTGGTGCACGGCGGGTCCAGCGGGATCGGCACGATGGCGATCCAGCTGGCCGTGCGGCAGGGCGCCCGGGTGTTCTGCACGGCGGGCACCGCGTCCAAGCGGGACCGCTGCCGCGAGCTCGGTGCCGAGGTCGCGATCGACTACCGCAACGAGGACTTCGTGGCAGTCGTACGGGAAGCAACCGGCGGCCATGCTTCCGACAGCGGGGGCGCCGACGTGATCCTGGACAACATGGGGGCGTCGTACCTGTCCCGGAACATCGACGCGCTGGCAACCGGCGGCCGGCTCGTCGTCATCGGCCTGCAGGGCGGCGCCACGGGAGAGCTGCCCCTCGGCACGCTGCTCTCCAAGCGGGCATCGATCACGGCGACCTCGCTGCGCTTCCGGCCCGCCGCCGAGAAGGCGGAGATCGTGGCGGCGGTGCGGGCGAACGTCTGGCCGGCCATCGAGGCCGGTGCCGTGCGGCCGGTCAACGACCGGCGGATCCCGATGGCAGAGGCGGCGCAGGCCCATCGCGTGGTCGAGGCGAGCGAGCACATCGGCAAAGTCCTGCTGGTGGTCTGACAGGTGGCTCTCTGGAGCCAGCGCAGGTGAGCGCCCTCGAGTGACGCCCCGGGCATCAGCCCGCTCCTACGTTCCTGAGCACTGTCAAGGAACTGAGGTACCCGCCGTGGCCCTGCTCGACCCCACGTCCCCAGGCGGCACGCGGGCCCGTGAGCGCGCGGCACCTGGGTGGGCGATGATGTGGGCATGTCACAGCCTCAGACCGGCTCGCCAGACACCTCCCCGGCCGTCATCGCGGAGGACGGCCAGCCGGTGCGTGACCCAGCCGAGCGCAACCCCGCCGAGCAGGTCGGGCAGCCGGCCAAGGTCATGCGCGTCGGCACGATGGTCAAGCAGTTACTCGACGAGGTCCGTGCCGCACCGCTCGACGACGCCAGCCGCAAGCGGCTCAAGGAGATCTACGAAGCCTCCATCATGGAGCTCAGCGACGGTCTCGACCCCGACCTGACCGCCGAGCTGCACCGACTGGCGCTGCCTTTCGGCGAGGGCACGCCGACAGACGCCGAGCTGCGGATCGCCCAGGCCCAGCTGGTCGGCTGGCTGGAGGGGCTGTTCCACGGGATCCAGACGGCGCTGTTCGCCCAGCAGATGGCGGCCCGCTCCCAGCTCGAGCAGATCCGGCAGGCGGCGGCGCTGCCACCGGGTCCATCGGCCACGCCGCCATCGCCGCCGAGCGGCGTGCAGCCGAGCGGGCCGTACCTCTAGCCGAACCAGCCCTCGAGCACCTCGGCGACGGCGTCGTCGTCGTTGGACCTGATGACCTCGTCGGCGGCCTTGAGTACGTCGGCGTGGGCGTTGGCCACCGCATAGGACCGGCCGGCCCAGGCCAGCATCGGCAGGTCGTTAGGCATGTCGCCGAAGGCCGAGACGTCGCGGGCGTCGATGCCGCGGTGTTCGGCGAGTGCGGCGAGGCCGGTGGCCTTGGTAACGCCGGCCGCGCTGATCTCCAGCAGGCCGTCGAAGCTGGAGTGGGTCATGGTGACCTGCTCACCGAGCGCGGCACGGGCGGTGTCCAGTAGGTCGTCGGCATCGATATCTGGGTGGCGGACCAGCAGCTTCGCGGCCGGCAACTCGTGCAGGGCGGCCTGTTCGACGACGTTGACGTGCGAGTTGTCGCGGTCCCAGCGCGCGTTGTAGGCGCGCTCGCGGCGGAAGCTCCCGCCGTACTCCACCGCGAACGTCGCCTGCGGCAGCCTGTCCCGTACCGCCACGATCACCTCGCGCAGCGTCGCCACGTCGAGCAACTGCTCCATGACGACGTCTTCGGTACGCAGGTCGTAGACCAGCGCGCCGTTGGAGCACACCGCCAGGCCGTGCCGGCCGATCGCCTCGGCGACCTCGGGAAGCCAGCGCGGCGGGCGGCCAGTGACGATGACGAACGGGACGCCAGCCTCCTCGGCACGGGCCACCGCTGCGGCCGATCGCGCCGAGATGCTGCCGTCGGAGCGGACCAGGGTGCCGTCCAGGTCGCACCCGATGAGCCGCGGTGTCATGCGGGCTGGAGCACCTCGCGGCCGAGGTACGGCTGCAGCGCCTTGGGCACCCGCACCGAGCCGTCGGGCTCCTGGTGGTTCTCCAGCAGCGCGACGATGCTGCGGGTGGACGCCATCAGGGTGCCGTTGAGGGTCGCGACATGCACCGGCTTTCCGTCCGTGCCCCGGGCGCGGATGTTGAGCCGGCGGGCCTGGAAGTCGGTGCAGTTGGACGCGCTCATCAGCTCCAGCCAGCGCCCCTGGCTCGGCAGCCAGGCCTCGCAGTCGAACTTGCGCACCGCGCTCGCGCCCAGGTCGCCGGCCGCCACGTCGATGACCCGGTAGGGCACCTCCAGCTTGCCGAGGAACTCCTCCTCCCAGGCCAGCAGCCGCAGGTGTTCCTCGTACGACTCCTCGACCGTCGTGAACGAGAACATCTCGACCTTGTCGAACTGGTGCACCCGGATGATGCCGCGGGTGTCCTTGCCGTACGAGCCGGCCTCGCGCCGGAAGCAGGTGGAGTAGCCGGCGTACCGGACGGGCGCCTGGCTGAGGTCGATGATCTCGTTCATGTGGCGGGCGGCGAGAGCGACCTCGGAGGTGCCGACGAGATACAGGTCGTCGGCTTCGAGCCGATAGATCTCCGGGGCATGGGCACCGAGGAAGCCGGTGCCCTCCATCGCCTCTTTGCGTACCAGTGCCGGCACGATGGCCGGCGTCAGGCCGACCTCGACCGCCTGGGCCATGGCGAGGTTGACCAGGGCGAGTTCGAGCAGGGCACCCACGCCGGTGAGGTAGTAGAAGCGGGCGCCGGACACCTTGGCGCCGCGGTCGGTGTCGATCGCTTTGAGCCGCTCGCCGATCTCGAGATGATCGAGTGGCTTGGCGAGGTCGGGCTTGACGCCGACCTCGCGCAGCACGACGTAGTCCTCCTCGCCGCCGGGCGGGGCGTCGGGGGCGACGTTGGGCACGGCCAGGTGGGCTTCGCGGAGCGCGGCCTCGGCGGCGGCCTGCTCCGCCTCGGCCTCCTTGACCTTGGCGGACAGCGCTCTGGCCTGCTCCATCAGCGCGATCCGCTCCGGCGGCTCGGCCCCCCTGATCTCGTTGGAGGTGGCCTTCTGCTCGGCCCTGAGTGCATCGGCGCGGGTGATGGCGGCGCGCCGCTGCTCGTCGGCGGCCAGCAGGGCGTCGACGAGTGCCGGGTCGGAGCCGCGGGCCCGCTGCGAACCGCGGACGAGGTCAGGGTCGGCGCGCAGCAGTCGCAGGTCGATCACACGGTCAAGGGTACGGGGGCCCGGCCAGGGGTTTCCTCATCCCATCACTCGCGGTGATCATGCACACTTGCCGGCGACCCGCCGTACGGTCCGCGCAACCGTGCATGATCAGCGCTGCTGAGGCGCCGGCCGCATCCCACCCGGCGGCGTGGCACCCTGGCGCGGTGGTGGACGTGCCCAGGGAGCGGTTCGAGGAGCTGGTCGCCGACGCGCTCGACGAGGTGCCGCCCGCGCTGACCGCCCTGATGGACAACGTGGTCGTACTCGTCGAAGATGAGCCGCCGGGCAGCGAGCCGGGCCTGCTCGGCGTCTACGAGGGGATCGCCCTGACCCAGCGAGGGCAGGGGTACGCCGGCGTGCTACCCGACCGCATCACGCTGTTCCGGCTGCCGATCTGCGCGATCTGCCCGACCGAGGAGGACGTCGTCGACGAGGTGGCCGTCACCGTCGTGCACGAGATCGCGCACCACTTCGGGGTCGCCGAGGCGCGCCTGCACGAGCTGGGCTGGGGCTGATGGAGGCCGACGTCGTCGTGGTGGGCGCGGGACTGGCCGGTCTGGTCGCGACCGCCGAGCTGGCCGCCGCGGGGCGCAGCGTGCTGCTGCTCGACCAGGAGCCGGAGGCGTCGCTGGGCGGGCAGGCCTTCTGGTCCTTCGGCGGGCTGTTCCTGGTCGACTCCCCCGAGCAGCGCCGGATGGGCATCCGCGACAGCGCCGACCTCGCGCTGCAGGACTGGATGGGTACGGCCGGCTTCGACCGCGACACCGACGTATGGCCCCGCCGCTGGGCCGAGGCCTACGTCGACTTCGCCGCCGGCGAGAAGCGGCCCTGGCTGCACGGCCTCGGCGTGCGGTGGTTCCCGGTGGTCGGCTGGGCCGAGCGCGGCGGCTACCTCGCCACCGGCCACGGCAACTCCGTCCCGCGCTTCCACGTCACCTGGGGCACCGGGCCGGGGCTGCTGGCGCCTTTCGTACGGCAGGTACGACAAGCCGCCGAACGCGGGCAGGTCGACATCCGCTTCCGGCACAGGGTGGACGAGCTGACCACGACCGGTGGCGTGGTCGACGGCGTGCGCGGTGTGCGACTGGTGCCCAGCGATGCGGTACGTGGGGCGCCGAGCTCCCGCCAGGTCGCCGCTCAGTTCACCGCGCAGGCACAGGCGGTCGTCGTCACCTCCGGCGGCATCGGCGGCGACCACGACCTGGTCCGGGCCCACTGGCCGGCCCGGCTCGGGGCCGCTCCGAAAAGCCTGCTGAGCGGGGTGCCCGCGCACGTCGACGGCCGGATGCTGGCCATCACCGAGGCCGCGGGCGGCACGGTCATCAACCCCGACCGGATGTGGCACTACACCGAGGGCATCACCAACTGGGACCCGATCTGGCCGCGGCACGGCATCCGGATCCTGCCCGGGCCGTCGTCGCTGTGGTTCGACGCCGTGGGGCGGCGGCTGCCGGTGCCGCTGTTCCCCGGGTTCGACACGCTCGGGACTTTGGAGCACATCACCCGTACCGGCTTCGACTACACGTGGTTCGTCCTCACCCAGAAGATCGTCGAGCGGGAGTTCGCCCTGTCCGGGTCGGAGCAGAACCCCGACCTGACCGGCAAGAGCATCCGGGGTGTACTTGCCCGGCTGCGGCCCGGCGCGCCCGGGCCGGTCGAGGCGTTCAAGCGCAAGGGCGCCGACTTCGTCGTGGCCGACACCCTGCCCGAGCTCGTGGCCGGCATGAACCGGCTCACCGATGACCCCCTGCTCGACGTGGCGGACCTGACCCGCGAGATCGTCGCCCGCGACCGCGAGATCGCCAACCCCTTCGCCAAGGACCTGCAGGTCATGGCCCTGCGCGGCGCCCGGGCCTACCGCGGCGACCGGTTGACCCGGGTCGCCAAGCCGCACCGCATCCTCGACCCCAAGGCCGGCCCGCTGATCGCGGTCAAGCTGCACATCCTCACCCGCAAGTCTCTCGGCGGCCTGCAGACCGACTTGGCCGGGCGGGTGTTGCGGGCCGACGGCACGCCGTTGCCCGGCGTGTACGCCGCGGGGGAGGTCGCGGGCTTCGGCGGCGGCGGCGCGCACGGTTACCGCTCTCTGGAAGGAACGTTTCTCGGCGGCTGCCTGTTCTCCGGACGGGTGGCCGGCCGGGCGGCGGGCCGGCTCACAGCCTGACGCCGACGGGAGACGGCAAGCCGGCTACTCCCCGCGAGACCGGTTCTGTGCCCGGATTCCGATGGCCCACGCTTGGTAGACGACCACGCCACCCACCGGCAGGAACAACAGCACCCCGGTGACTGCCAACCGCCACGAATACATGATCCAGAGGGCCACGGCGAACAGCCCGAGGGCGAGGCCGACGAGCTGTGTGGCGCCGACAGCCATCGTCCTCGGTGAGGGCATCGGCCGTGGTTGCTTGCCGGCGTCTGGTTCCATTGCGGCAGTATTCTCCGGTGTCTCCGTCCCCTCGACAAGCCTGGCCGCCGAGCGTCTTCGTACGACAGGAGCGAGATGTCATTCCCGACCGAGAGCGGGGAGATCAGCGCGATCTACCGAGCCCCGGCCGACGTGCCCGGCATCATCATCGGATCACGGACGCAGGCCCGGCTCGTGGCGCCGGGGTCGCTGACCGGCGGGCAGTTCGGGCTCTTCGAGTGGAACATGCCCGGCCGCGCCGGAGGGCCGGACGCCCACTTCCACAAGACCTTCTCCGAGTCCTTCTACATCCTGTCCGGCACCGTCAAGCTGTACGACGGCGCGCGCTGGGTGGCGGCAACGCCCGGGGACTTCCTGTACGTGCCCGCCGGCGGCATCCACGCGTTCCACAACGATGCCGACGTGGCCGCCTCGATGCTCATCCTCTTCGCACCCGGGGCGCCGAGGGAGCGCTACTTCCAGGAGCTGGCCGACAACGCCGCCACCGGCCGCACGCTAACGGAGGACGAGTGGACCGAGCTGTTCGCGCGGCACGATCAGTACCGGGCAGGTACCGGCTAGCGCAGACCGGCGCTGTACACCTGTTCGTGCAGGCACTCCACCTCGGCGGACTCGATGAGGCGGACCGAACGGGCACTTCGGCAACAAGGACCGGCTGTTCGAAGCGGTCATCGTCGATGTCCTCGACGAGCACGTCGCCACCCTGCTCACCCTCATCGGCCTGGCCTCCTGACCGCACGCGCTCCCCCAGTTGACCCGGCTCATCCTCGGCCCGGACGCCGACGAACCCACCACCAAGCAGGGACTCAGGGAGCACGTCACAGAGTTCGCCCGCCGGGCACTGCAAAGCGCCGATCAGCCCAGTTGACGGCAGCGCCGCTCACGACGGGCGGACCGCGACGCCCTTGAAGAACGTGTAGTGGAAGGTCCCACCGTCCTCCGCGGTCCGGCGCAGGTCGGCGATGCCGCGCTCCCAGTCGGCGCGGGTGATGAGACCAGCGGCCAGTGCCTCGTCCCGGACGGATTCGACCATCGCCGTGAACGTGTTGCGGGTGAACCCGTCGACCAGTGCCGGGTGGCCTCGGTCGACGTAGACCTCCCGCGGGCCCACCACCACGTCCTCATAGCCGGCGGCGGTGAGCAGCGGCTGCAACTGCCGGCCGAGCAGGGCATTGCCTCCGGCGGCGGCCTGCAGCCGTACCAGGCAGCCGATCGCCGCGCGGGCGTGGGCACTGTCGGGGTGGAAGAACGCCGATCCGTGGTCACCCTCGATCACCGTGATGCTGCCGCCCGGTCGCAGCACCCGCCGCAGAGCGGCCAGCGCCCGTGCGGGATCCGCCAGGTGCTCAAGGACGAAGCAGACGAACAGGTGGTCGAACGCACCGTCGGCAAACGGCAGGTCGAACAGGTCGGCGCAGTGCCACTCCACCGACGCGCCGGGTGCCTCGGCCGCCACGCGCGCTCGTGCCTGAGCCAGCGAATCAGCGGACCGGTCGACGGCCGCGATGCGGGCCAGCGGGCTGGCCGCGACCAGGTGCACCGTCTGCGCGCCCACCCCGCAACCGACCTCCAGGACCCGGCTGCCGGCGGGGTAGGCCGTGTCGGCATGCAACAACGCCGCCAGGGTGTCCGCCTGGTCACCCAGCCGGCGGGCCTCGTCGGCCGAGTACCCGTGCACGTATGCCGCCGCGGTCCGCATCCCCTCACCCTGTCGGCATAATGGCCTGGTGGACAGGTCCAGTACGATGATAAATGACCAGACCATAACCGGGTCGGACTTCCTCCAGCTCAATACCCGCGAGGCGCCTGCGGGAGGGTTGTCCGGCTGGCTGGCCGATCACCTCCGGCGCGCGATAGCCGACGGCCGGCTGCCGGTGGGTAGCCGGCTGCCGGCCACCCGGACCCTGGCCGGCGACCTACAGGTGTCTCGCGGCGTGGTCACCGAGGCCTACCGGCGCCTGACCGAAGACGGGCACATCGCCGGCCGCGGCAGAGGCGGCACTATTGTCGTTGCCGCCCCGGTGACGCCCCCGCCAGCGGCGCCGCATCTCGCACCGCGGCCGGCACCCGTAACCTCCCTTCCGCCGACCCGAGCCGCCCTGTTCGCCGGCGTCCCGACGGCAGACGTCTTCGACGACCTGCGTGCGGCGCCCGCCCGGATCGACCTGTCCCCCGGCGTGCCCGACCTGACCGCGTTCCCGCGCGCCGCATGGCTGCGCGCCGAGCGGTGCGTACTCGACGATCTTTCGTCTGCGGACTTCGGGTACGGAGATCCGCGCGGAGCTCCCGCACTGCGGCTCGCCGTGGCCAACTGGCTGGCCCGCACGCGGGGGATCAGGGTGCACCCGGCCGAGGTGATCATCGTCGCCGGTGTGGCGCAGGCGCTCGGCCTGATCGCGCAGGTCCTGCGCGCCGACGGGATCACCGCGATAGCGATCGAGGACCCCGGGTCGCTCGGGACCCGTCAGCACCTGCAGCACTGGCAGATGGACACCCCGCCGATCCCCGTCGACTCCGAGGGCCTGCGGGTCGAGGAGTTGCGCGCGACTGGCGCGGCGGCGGTCCTGTTGACCCCGGCCCACCAGTTCCCCACCGGCGTCGTGCTCGACGGCGGGCGGCGGCGCGAGCTGATGCGCTGGGCCGGTGACGGCGGCCTGATCATCGAGGACGACTACGACGCCGAACACCGGTACGACCGGCCACCGGTCCCCGCCCTGCGCTCCGTGCTCGGCGAGCACGTCTGCTACACCGGCAGCGTCTCCAAGCTCCTGGCCCCCGCCCTGCGCATCGGCTGGCTGCTGGCACCACCACGACACTTCGACCCGCTCGTGGCCGCGAAGCGGTACGCGGACCTCGGCAACGCCATGCTCGCGCAACTCGTGCTGGCCCGGCTGATGGGTAACGGCGAGATCGAGCGCCAGCTGCGCTACCTGCGCCGGCGCCACCGCCGACGGCGGGACGCCATGATCGCCGCGATCGGCGCTCACCTGCCGGGTGCGGCCGTGCACGGCGCCGCGGCAGGCTTGCACCTGATGATCACCTTCGACGCGGTGTTCGCCGACACCGATCTCGCCGCAGCGTCTCTCGCCGCGGGCGTCAAGGTGCAGCCGTTGTCCTGGCACAGCCAGCGGCCGGAGCGGCCGGAGCGGCCGCCTCGGCCGGGGCTCGTCCTGGGCTACGCGGCGAGCACTCCGACCGACATCGGCGAGGGCATCGCCACAATCGGCGCGGTCCTGCGCCGCCTGCTCTGACCGCCGACGGCCCGTCGCCCCCCATCCTGCGGTACGCCATGCGGCCCGACGGCCGGCCCCTGGTCACCGGAAAGACGGTCACCGGCTTCGCCAACGTCGAGGAGGACTTCGCCGACCAGGCCGTGTGGGACATGGGCGCGCTCCCCGCCGACGAGCACGTCATGCCCTGGCGCATCGAGGACGAGCTCAAGAGGCTGGGTGCGAACTTTGTCCAGGCCGGGCTGTGGAAGAGCTTCGCGATCCGTGACGCCAACCTCGTCACCGGCCAGCAGAACTTCAGCGGCGGCGACGTGGCAGACCTCGTCATCGACGCGCTGGGCCGCTGACCGGGCTGGATGGCAAGGTCGTGGCGTGACACCCGACCCAAGTGCCCTTCCCGAAGTCGAGCGCGAGCTCTCCCTGCTGCTCCGGCGGGCTCGGGCCCTGTCGGCCGAGCTGAGCCGCGAGATCCACCCGGACATCGACGCCGGTGGCTATGCGCTGCTGTCGACACTGACCGAGGCGGGCCCGTTGCGGGCGAACGACCTGGCTGAGCTGTTCGGCGTGGACAAGTCCTCGATCAGCCGTCAGGTTCAGCGCCTCGAACGGCTCGGGCTGCTGGAGCGCCGCCACGACGACAGCGATCGCCGTGCCCTCCTGCTGGGGGCGACGCCCGAGGGCCGGCGCCGGTTGGCGGCGGCAGCGGACGCCCGCCGGCTGCGGTTCCGGGCCCGGCTCGGCGCCTGGAACGAGGCGGACGTCACCCACCTCGCAGCACTGCTCCGGCGCCTCAACGCCGCCCTGGGCTGAGCAGCCGCGGCCTCCGTACCGCAAGAACGCCGCATGCAGGCATGGTTGTCACAGACAACTTGTTGGACTAGAACAAGAGGAGGCGCAACCGAGGGGGCTTCGTGGCAGGCAGCACGATCGAGAGTCCGTCCAGTTCAGGTCCAACTAGCGAGGCGGCCCCCGAGGGGCCCGCCGGACGGATGCCGCACCGCCAGATCCTCGAAGCGATGACCGGGCTGATGCTCAGCATGTTCGTGGCGATGCTGAGCGCCACCGTCGTCAGCAACGCGCTACCGAGGATCCTGCACGACCTCCGTGGCGGGCAGTCCGCCTACACCTGGGTCGTGACGGCCACGCTTCTGACAACGACCGCCTCGACCCCGCTGTGGGGCAAGCTCGCCGACCTGGTGAGCAAGAAACTGCTCATGCAGGTGGCGATCGTCATCTTCATCGCCGGGTCGGTGGTCGCCGGCCTGTCCCAGTCGGTGGGCACGCTGATCGCCTGCCGCGCGGTGCAGGGCATCGGTGCCGGCGGCATCATGGCCATGACCCAGGTGATCATGGCGGCGATGGTCTCTCCGCGCGAGCGCGGTCGCTACAGCGGATACCTCGGGGCCACCTTCGCCGTGGCGACGATCGCCGGCCCGCTGATCGGCGGTGTCATCGTCGACACCTCGTGGCTGGGCTGGCGCTGGTGCTTCTACGTAGGCGTACCGTTCGCCGCGGTCGCGTTGCTGGTGCTGCAGAAGACCCTGCACCTGCCGACCGTGCGCCGCACCCTGAAGGTCGACTACCTCGGCGCCGCACTCATCACCGGCGGCGTCAGCGTGCTGCTGGTCTGGGTCTCGCTGGTCGGGCAGCAGTTCGCCTGGGGCTCGGCGACCACCGCGGCATGCATCGGCACCGGCCTCGCCCTGCTGGTCCTCGCCGCCGTCGTCGAGCTCCGGGTCAGCGAGCCGATCATCCCGCTGAAGCTGTTCCGCGAGCGCACCGTCACCCTGGCGACGACGGCGGGGCTGTTCGTCGGGGTGGCGATGTACGGCGCGACGATCTTCCTGTCGCAGTACTTCCAGATCGCGCGCGGCGAGAGCCCGACCGCCTCCGGCCTGCGCACCATGCCCATGATCCTCGGGCTCGCGGTCGCCTCGCTGGTCGTCGGCCGCCTGGTGTCCGTGACCGGCCGCTGGAAGCGCTACCTGATGGCCGGGTCGCTGACGGCGACCGTCGGCTTCGGCCTGCTCGGCACCATCGACTCGCGGACGAGCTTCACGCTGATCGCGGTCTACATGGCCTTGGTCGGCATCGGCCTGGGCATGACGATGCAGAACCTTGTGCTCTCCGTACAGAACACCGTCCCGCCGCGGCAACTGGGGGCCGCGACCGCCACCGTGTCCTTCTTCCGGTCCCTGGGCGGTGCGGTCGGTGTGTCGGCACTGGGCGCGGTCCTCGCGCACCGGGTGTCACACCTGGTGATCACCGGGCTGGCGCACATCGGCGTGCCCGCCTCGCAACTTGGCGGCTCCGCCACCAATATCCCCAACGTCGACACCTTGCCACCGCCAGTCGCTGCCGTCGTGCAGCAGGCCTACGGCGACGGCATCGGCCTGCTGTTCCTCGTCGCCACCCCGCTCATGCTCCTGGCGGTGATCGCCATCTCCTTCATCAGAGAAGTACCCCTGCGCAAGCAGTCCGGGACCGAGCTGAGCACGGCTCTGGAGACCGGCGGGGCGCCCGGCGAGGCCTCCGCCGCCCCCGTCGCGCAGGTCGGCACGCCGCGCTGAGAGGACGAGGACATGCTGGACGAACCCGCACCGGACCAGACCGGGTTCGGTGCGCGCGACGCCGGCGGGCAGGGGGGCGAGCGGGCACTGGAAACCGCCGGCCCGCTCGCCCGTGCCGCACGTCACCGTCGTGCCCGCGACGCAGCAGGCCTGACGCGGGCTCAGCGCGGTGGGTTACGCAGGCCGGCCAACCAGTCGGCGGCGCCGGCGAAGTCGTCGTCGCTGGTGCCGGGCCGCTGGGCCGGCAGGTCGTCGTCGGCCCGCGGATAGGAGCCGAGGAAGCGGACGTCCGCGCAGATCCGGCGCAACGCGGCCAACGCCTCGCCGACCCGGGCGTCCGCGACATGCCCGGCGCAGTCCAGATAGAAGCAATAGCGGCCCAGCTGCTGCTTGGTCGGGCGCGACTCGATTCGGGTCAGGTCGATCCCGCGCACGGCGAACTCCGTGAGCACTTCCAGCAGCGCACCGGTGTGGTTGTCGGCGATGAACACCACCACCGACGTACGGTCATTGCCGGTGCGCTCCGGCGGCCGGCCGGGCCGGGTCAGCAGGACGAATCTGGTGATCGCGCCGTCGGTGTCGTGCACGTCCTCGGCAAGTACGTCGAGATGGTGGCGGCTGGCGGCCAGCGGTGCGGCGAGCGCCGCGTCGTACTCACCGCGGGCCACCGCCGCGGCACCCTCCGAAGTGGACAGTGCACTGTGCACCGACGCGTTCGGCAGGTTGCCCCGCAGCCATCCGCGGCACTGCGCCTCACCGTGTGGGTGGCTGGCCACGGTGCCTACGTGGGCCAGTCGGGTCCCGGGCCGGGCCAGCAGGACGAAGCTGACCGGCAGCAGCACCTCACGGATGATGGCCAGCGGCTCGCCGTTGGCCAGCTCGTCGAGAGTGACCGAGACGGAGCCCTCGACGGAGTTCTCCAACGGGACGAGGGCCGCGTCGGACGCGCCGCCCCGCACGGAGTCCAAGGCGTCGGGCACCGAGGCCGACGGGGTGAGCACCCCGGTGCGGGTGCCAGGCAGGGTGCGCAGGGCCTGCTCGGCGAAGGTTGCCTCCGGGCCGAGATAGGTGAACCGGGTGGCTGCGACGCGCGGCATCAGCGGCGGGCGCGGGTCGGTGCCCGGCCGAGGGCGGCCGCCACCGCCTGCCGCTCCTCCGGGGAGAGCTGCTGCTCGCTGTCGCCGGCCAGGATGCCCTTGGCGTAGGTCCGGGAATCGGCCCGGCCGTTGATCGCCGACAGGACCAAGCCGTCGCCCACGGCGTCGAGCAGCGCCACGCTGTAGGACATCCGCCCGGCCATGTCCTGGAAGGCATCGTAGCGGACCACCGCGACGTTGCGGACGGCCTTGGGGTCCACCCCGGCCGCCAGCGCCGGATCGGCCCGCAGCGCTGCCACATCAGCGCGCAACCGGGCCATCCGCCGGGCCATCGAGGCGGTCAGCAGCACGCTCGCCAGCGCGAGGGCGGCCGCGCAGACCACGAGGACATCGAGCGTGCGCGGGTCGAGGTGCACGGCTCGCAGCCTATCTGTCATGGCGCCGTAGGGTGGTGGCCTGTGGGCGGCAACGACGATCCGGGATTCGCCGATCTCGGCTTCGCCCGGCTCGACACGGGGCGGGCGACCCGCACCGGCGATCCCGAGGTGATCTACGGCGCCGGCAAGAGCCCCGAACAGGCCGTGATCCTCGTGGCGGCCCTGCGTCGCGCCCATCCCGACCGGCCGGCCCTGCTGACCAGGGCGGATGCGGCCCTCCGGGCCGCGGTGGCGCTCGCCGGCCCGGCCGATCAGGTCATCATCGACGAGGAGGGCGGCTGCATCGCTGTCGGGCCGCTGCCCGAGCCACGCGGCCTGGTCACCGTGGTGAGCGCCGGCACGGCCGACGCGCCGGTGGCGGCCGAGGCGGCCTTCGTGGCCCGGGTCTTCGGCGCCGGCACGCGCCGCGTCACCGACGTGGGGGTCGCCGGCATCCACCGCCTGCTCGCGGCCCGCGCCGACCTCGACGCGGCCGACTGCCTGATCGTGGTGGCCGGCATGGACGGTGCCCTGCCCAGCGCGGTCGGCGGGCTCACCGGCGTGCCACTGGTCGCCGTGCCGACCAGCGTCGGCTACGGTGCGTCCTTCGGCGGGCTGGCCGCCCTGCTGACCATGCTCAACTCCTGCGCCCCCGGAATCGTGGTGTCCAACATCGACAACGGGTTCGGTGCGGGCGTGTTCGCCGCCCGGGTAGCCCGCCGCAGCGCAGGCGGGGCGGCGAGGGCAACGGAGTCGGCCACGTGATCGGCTGGCTCGACTGCACGGCCGGGGCGAGCGGCGACATGCTGCTGGGTGCCGTCGTCGACGCCGGCGTGCCGCTGGCCACCCTCCAGGACGCGGTTGACACCGTGGCGGTCGAGCCCATCGCGCTGTCGGTCGAGTCGGTGACCCGCGGTGGGCTCGGCGCGACCAGGGTGCAGGTCAGCGCCCCGCGCAGCACGATCACCCGTACCTGGCCCGACGTCCGCGACCTGCTCATCAACGCCAGACTCGACGAGGCAGTCCGTACCAAGGCGCTCGACGTGTTCGCGAGACTCGCCGCCGCCGAGGCCCGGGTCCACCGCGTCGCCGCCGAGCAGGTGCGCTTCCACGAGGTGGGCGCGCTTGACGCGATCGCCGACATCGTCGGGGTCTGCGCGGGCCTGCATGCGCTGGACCTGACCAGCCTGGGCGCCGGCCGGGTCACGCTGGGCAGCGGGGTGGTACGCAGCGAGCACGGCCTGATCCCGGTCCCGGCCCCTGCCGTACTCGAATTGCTCTCGGCGGTGTCCGCCCCGGTGTGGGCCGGTCCGGCACCGTACGAGATGTGTACGCCGACCGGTGCGGCCCTGCTCGCCGCACACGTGGACCGCTGGGGCACACTGCCCACGATGAACGTCAGCCGGACCGGCGCCGGGGCCGGCCGGCGGGCAATTCGGCGCAGGAACGGCCGGATGGACAGCGCGTTGACCCGGTGGCCGAGCACCGCAAGCAGGGCCGGCAGAACCGTCAGCGCCCCCACCATCGCGACCAGCACGGCCGCCATGCCGCCGAAGCCCATCGAGCGCAGGAAGACCTGCGGGAAGATCAGCAGGCTGCCCAGGGAGATCCCGACGGTCAGCC
Source organism: Pseudonocardiales bacterium (assembly GCA_003244095.1). GTDB lineage: Bacteria > Actinomycetota > Actinomycetes > Mycobacteriales > QHCA01 > QHCA01. The sequence goes on from QHCA01000284.1 coordinate 17,533, forward strand.
CGGAGAACGCGACCGTGCGGCCGGCGGTAGTCATGGTCGCGCGCAGCGCGGTCTCGACGTCGCCCTCGGCCTTCGGCAGCTCTTCCCGGAACCTGCTGACCATGAACAGCGCGTAGTCGATGGCCAGGCCCAGCCCGAGGAGGGTGACGATGTTGACCGAGAAGAC
>QHCA01000285.1 GCA_003244095.1 Pseudonocardiales bacterium
CAGCACGCCGATGGAGCAGCCGATCTCCAGCCCGCGGTCGTACGCCGGCGCCGGCAGGGCTGCGAGGGTCAGGGCGTACTTGCGCTGCTCGTACCAGCGGCTGGTGAAGCCCCAGGGGTCGGGGTCGGCGGCGTACATCCGGTCGAAGTAACCGGCTGGCAGGCTCACGTGAACACCACTTCCCCGGGCCGGGCGAAGCGGTCGAGCCCGCCGGGATGGCCGGCCTCGTCGTCGGGATGGGGCGCGACGACGAGGACACGGCCCGGAGCGGGGCCGAGGGGGAGGGCAGGCAGGTCCAGCCCTTCGGGGTACGGCTGCCACTCCGACTCCCGGGTGCCGGTGCCCTCGATCGTGGTCACCATGACGCCGCCTGGACCGCCAACTCGCCCAGGCCGGCCAGGTCCCGCTCGGCGTGGGACTGGCGCAGGTAGACGGGCAGGTCCGCCGCCCGCTGCGCCTGCACCGGGTCCAGGCACAGCGGGCCCGCTCCGAGGGCGCGGCCGACCCGGTCGAGGACCTCGGTGGCGCCGGCTTCCACCCGGGCCCGCAGCCGCGCGGCCCGCAGCCGCGCGTCGGGACCGTCCGGGTCGGCGTCCACCTCCGCCGCGGCGACGGCCAGGTGTGCGGCGAGCCCGGCGACGAGCGCGTCGACGGCGCCTAGGTGCGCGAGCGCGTGCGGGTCGAGCCGCCGGGCCCGGGCGGCGGCGAGCAAGGCGCGGGCCGCGCCGAGGGCACCGCCGTACCAGCACGCGGCCACTCCCGCGCCGCCGTGCCAGAAGCCAGGCCGGTCGAGGTAGGCACCGGAGCCGCCGACCGCGACCGCGCGAACGCCGGCCAGGTCCACGCTGATCGACCCGCTGGCGGCCATGCCGACGGCCTTCCACGTGCCCTTGACCGGAGTCAGGTCGCCCACGTCGACGGCGAACAGCCGCCGGCCGTCAGCGGCGTGCCCGGTGATCAAGGCGCCGTCCAGCAGGAGCGCTCCCGAGCACCAGGCCTTGTGACCGGTGAGGATCCAGTCGCCGCCGTTCTGCTCAGCCTCGACCCGGGCCGACGGCGGCTCGGCGGCCCACACTCCCCAAAGTCCGTCGGGCGGCGGCCCGTCTAGCTCGGCGAGGATCGCCACCGCATCGGCATGTGCCTCGGCGAGCCGGCCGAGCACCAGGTCGGCGGCCGACAGCTCGGCCAAGGCCTGCCACCGTCGCAGCGTGTTTCCGTGGCCGGGCAGCGGAAGATCGAGCGCCCCGGCGGCGTGTGCGGCGCGCAACAGCCCGCCGGCGGACTCGCCGGACACCGGCAACTCGGCCCCCGCGAGCCAGGCGGGCGGCGGCATCGTCACGGCAGGCTCCTACCCTCGACCGGGCCGGGCAGAACGCGGACGTCGGCGCGAAAAGGATCTTCCGTCACGCCGGATGGCGCCGAAAAGTTTCGGCGATGATCAACTTGGGAATCCCGCCGGAATGCACAAGACGGTCCCTGCGGCGTTCGCCCTGGTGGCGCTCACGGCGTGCGCGCCCGCTGGTGCCGCGTCGCGGGTGGCGACGACGGCCTCCCTGTTCGCCTCGGCTCTGCACCGGCAGGACGGTTCGGCCGCCTGTGCGTTGCTCACCGATGCCGCCCGGAGCTCGTTGGAGAACGACAGCGGCCAGGCCTGCGACAAGGCGGTGCTCGCCGTCAAGTCCGACCCGTCGGGCGTGCAGGTCCAGGTGTGGGGTGACGAGGCGGAGGCCCGGGCCAGCCACGACACGCTGTTCCTCGATCGGACGGCCAAGGGCTGGCGGGTGCGGGCAGCCGGCTGCAAACCGCAGGGCAAGGACGTGCCCTACCAGTGCTAGGTGGCGCCGTGATGCGGATCGTCTTCACCGGCGTGCTGCTGTTCGTACTGGCCGGTCTGTCGTACATGATCGTCGTCGGCGCGCTGCAGAGGTGAGCGCGCTGAGACGATTCGTGCGCTCCAACGGGCTCACGCTCGCCTTCTTCGGCCTGTTCCTGGCTGCGCTGTTCGGTGAGTCGTTGACCGGCCTGGCCAGCTTCAACCAGCAGCAGGTGGTGGACGGCGCTGACACGATCTCGTACGCGCACTACCTGGTGTCGTCCGCCTTCGCGGTGGACGTGGCGGAGAACTGGCAGTCGGAGTACCTACAGTTCTTCCTCTACATCCTCGGGACGATCTGGCTGGTCCAGGTCGGCTCGCCGGAGTCGAAGAAGCCCGACCAGATGGGTCGCGAGTCGGACAAGGAGCAGAAGGTGGGGCGCTACGCCGAGCCCGACTCGCCTCGCTTGGCGAAGGTGGGCGGCTTCCCGGGATGGGTGTACGCGCGTTCGCTGGGCATGCTCATGGGGCTGCTGTTCGTGCTGTCCCTGCTGGCGCAGTCGGTGGCCGGCACCGCGGCGAACAACGCGGAGCGGATCCGGCAGTTGCAGCTACCGCAGAGCTGGCTTGGGTACACCGAGTCGCCGGACTTCTGGAACCGTACGCTGCAGAACTGGCAGTCGGAGTTCCCGGCGGTCGCGTCGATGGTTGTCTTCTCCATCTACCTGAGAGAGCGAGGATCCCCGGAGTCCAAGCCGGTCGGCGCCCCGCACAGCGCGACCGGGGTGGAGGGCTAGGCCCACTGGGCCGGGTCCCCCGCGAGGAGGCCGACATGACGACCGGCGCTGGTGGGACCGTGACCGACACACGCTGGCCGGGCTGCTGGCGGAGTACGAGGAGGCGGCCCGCCGCGTCCTGCTCCATATGATCGCCGAGACCAGCCAGAACGCGGGCCACCCGGACATCCTCCGCGAGTCACTGGAGGGTCCAAGTCGATGGGGCCGCGCAGGTACAGTCCGCGCACTTCGCGGCGGCCCAGCAGGCCCTGCCGCCCCACCTCGTCGAGACGCCCCGGATCGTCAGCTTCACGATCCCGCGGGACGACTGGGGCCGCCTCGGCGAGCTGGCCGTTCCCGAGTCGGCCTGAGCAGTTCGCCCCGGGATAGGGCCCCTCTGGTGCCTTCCGGCGCGGGGGCCGTCGAACGCGGACGCCCGGTCAAGATCCGCGCCCGTCAGGGCACCACGAGCAGCGTCACCGTGCGGTTGCGGGCCGGATCCGGGAAGGGGCCTTGCGTCTGGTCGGCGCTGAGCAGGGTGAAGGGCGTCAACGGCATCGCGCTGCTCCGGGCGAGGACCTGCGCGGCGACGAGTGCCCTGGCCAGTGCGACGACGGAGCCGCCGCTGGTCCGGCCGCCAGGTACGGCCACCACGTGCCCGGTCACCGTGACCGACAGGCCCCGTCCGGCCATCCGCCGGCCCAACCGGGCCAGCAGCGCCGCGCCGGTCGGCGTCAGGTGGTCGCTGCCGGCGAACAGCCCCTGGTCGAACACCCCCCGTACCCCGCCGGCACGGGGCGTCACGACGAGGCCTGGCATCGCG
>QHCA01000286.1 GCA_003244095.1 Pseudonocardiales bacterium
TCGCTGCCGCGCAACTCGGCGGCCACGTGCGACCACGGGGCGCGGATCAGCAGGCCGACGAGGGGCAGCAGCAAGAACGCGGCGCCGAGCAGGGCAGGCAGGGCGAGCGCGGCCGGCACGCGGCCCGGCCGGCGGTCAGCCCGGCCCGGGACGCGCTCGCTGCGGAGGCCGGCCGCCGCCACGTCAGGGCATCAGGAAGCCGTCGGCGGCCAGCACGTCCTGGCCGGTCTTGGACAGTACGTAGTCGATGAACGCCTTGCCCTCGGCGGCGTCCTTGCCCGTGTCGACCCCCACGATCGGGTAGGTGGCGATCGCCTTCGCCGACTCGGGGAACGGTGCGCCGTCGACCTTGCCCGCGGCCGCCTTGACGTCCGTGACGTAGACCAGCCCGGCGTCGGCCTCGCCGAGCTGCACCTTGTTGAGCACCGACTTGACGTCGAGTTCGAAGCTGGCCGGCTTGGGCGTCAGCTTGGCGGCGGCGTAGGCCTTGGCCGCGGCCGCCCCGCACGGCACCGTGGCCGCGCACAGGACCAGCTTGGTCCCGGACTTGGTCGTGTCGGCGAGGGATGCGATGTGGCGGGGATTGCCCCGCGGTACGGCGATCTCCAGCTGGTTGCGCGCGAAGGTGGTGGGGGACCCGATGCCGTGTTTGGCGTCGGTCACCGTACCGAGCGTCTTCGTACTGGCTGCGGCGAAGACGTCGACGGGCGCCCCGGCATCGATCGAGGCCGCGAGGGTGTCGGAGCCGGCGAAGTTGAACTTCACCGTCACGCCCGGGTGCTTGGCCTCGAAGGACGTGCCGAGGCTCGTGAAGGCCTCCTTGAGCGATGCCGCCGCGAACACCACGACGGTCTTCTTCGCCTTGGGTGCCGACGAGGTGCTCGACGAGGACGTGCCGCAGCCGGTGAGCAGCAGGACAGCGGCGAGGACGGCGCCGGTCACGGCGATGATGCGGGAGCGGTTCACGAGGGTCCTCCGATGAGGCGGTCGGGATGCTCGATGACGACGGACGTGGACTTGATCGACGCGACGGCCAGGACACCGGGCTCCAGACCCAGGTCGTCGGCCGCCTCGCGGCTCATCAGCGAGACCACCCGGTGCGGGCCGCACTGCATCTCGACCTGGGCCATGACGGTGTCGCGGACGACCTCGGTGACGATGCCGGTGAAGCGGTTGCGCGCCGAGACCTGGCCGGCATCGCTCTGCGCGGGCTCGCGGGCCTGGGCCACGGCGAATTGCGCCAACTCCCGACCCTCGACACCGTGCCGCCCGCTGACCGTCTCCGTCAGCTCCAGGCGGCCGGCCTCGCCCCACCGTCGTACGGTGTCGTCGCTCACACCGAGCAACTGCGCTGCGTCGCGGATGCTAAGAATCACCGCAGGATCATAGCCGCAGTTGCGGACTTTCAGGCCGTTGATTGCCGCACATGCGGTAATATGAAGATCCGGCCCTGCGACGAGCGGTCTCGGCACCGGTGGGCCGATGTCGCTGCGCCCGGGTACCGTGGCGCGGGTGAACAGGCTGGTTGACCGCCACGGGCGAGCGCACCGTGATCTCCGGGTGTCGCTGACCGACCGCTGCTCGCTGCGCTGCACCTACTGCATGCCCGCCGAGGGCCTGCCGTGGTTGCCCGCACCCGACCTGCTCACCACCCCCGAGCTCATCCATCTGGTCCGGTTGACCACCACGCTGGGCATCGACGAGGTACGGCTGACCGGCGGCGAGCCGCTGCTGCGCCCCGACGTCGTCTCGATCGTCGCCGCCCTGGCCGACGCCGTCGAGCTCTCCGTCACCACCAACGGCCTGGTGCTCGACCGGCTCGCCCCCGCGCTGCGCGACGCCGGCCTGACCCGGGTCAACATCAGCATCGACACGCTGCGCCGCGACCGGTTCAAGGAGATGACCCGCCGCGACCGGCTCGACGACGTATTCGCCGGCATCACGGCCGCCACCCGCGCCGGGCTGCACCCGGTCAAGCTCAACACTGTCCTGATGCGCGGGGTGAACGACGACGAGGCGGTCGACCTGCTGCGCTTCGCCCTCGACGCCGGCGTGCACCTGCGCTTCATCGAGCAGATGCCGCTGGACGCCCAGCACGGCTGGCGGCGCACCGAGATGGTCACTGCCGACGAGATCCTGTCGGCGCTGTCCGACGCGTTCACGTTGACCCCGGTGGCCGGCCGCGGCTCGGCGCCGGCCGAGCGGTGGTACGTCGACGGCGGCCCCGAGACGGTCGGCGTCATCGGCTCGGTGACCCGGCCGTTCTGCGGCAACTGCGACCGGCTGCGGCTGACCGCTGACGGGCAGTTGCGCACCTGCCTGTTCGCCCGTACGGAGACCGACCTGCGCGGGCCGCTGCGGGCCGGCGCCTCCGACCGGGAGCTTGCCGATCTCATCGTGACCGCGGTCCTGGGCAAGCAGCCGGGCCACGGCATCAACGACCCGACGTTCCTGCAGCCGCCGCGTTCCATGTCGGCCATCGGCGGCTAACCTGCGACCCGCCGTCCGGGGCGCCGCCGCGATCGCCGGTGTCGCCGTCGCCTACGCGGGCGCCGTCGCGGTCGGCCAGGCACTCACCCGGAACGGCTTCCATCTACGCCTGGGTACGGCGGTGCCGTTGTCCGGCCAGCTCGACACCCGGGTGTCTGCCCGCACGCTGCTACCTCTCGCTGCAGCCGTGCTGGCCGTCACCGGCCTGCCGGTTGCGGCCCGGCGATTGCCCTGGCGTGTCCTACTGGTCGTCTCGGTGGCGGCGTCGGCCGCCTGGGCGGTCAGCCTGGCGCTGGTCGACGGGGGAGCGGCGCTGGGCCGGCCGATCGCCACAAATGCGGAGTACCTTGCCGACGTCCCGCGGGTGCACGGCCTGCACGCCTTCCTGAGCGGCTTCACCGGTCATATCACCGTCGGCAGCCCCGGCTTCGCCTGGGTGACGCACGTCTCGGGTCATCCGCCGGGCGCCCTGCTGGCATTCGTCGGCCTGGACCGGCTCGGCCTCGGCGGCCCGGGATGGGCCGCTGCCCTCTGCATCGGCGCCGGCGCCTCGGCCGCGGCGGCCGCCCTGATCACCCTGCGCGTGATCGCCGGTGAGTCGACGGCCCGCCGCGCGGCCCCCTTCCTCGCCACCGCGCCGGCCGCCGTCTGGATTGCCACCTCGGCCGACGCGCTCTTCCTCGGCGTCTCCGCCTGGGGCATAGCCCTGCTCGCCCTGGCCGCCCGTCCGGCCGCTCACAACCCAGCAACTTCCGGGAAGACGCTGGATTCGGCGCCTGGAAAGCAGCGTCTTCCGGGAAAGCGCTG
>QHCA01000287.1 GCA_003244095.1 Pseudonocardiales bacterium
GCGGCGTTGAGCAGCACCGCGTCGCGCACCGGCCCGCGAGCACCGGCCAGGAGGGCCTTGGCCACGGTCGCGTTGTAGGCCGCATCGGCCCCGTGCAGGTCCTCGACAGCCGACCGTGCGAGGCCGATATCGGTCGCGTCGAACCTCGACTCGGCCACCACGCCGTCGCACACGGCCCAGACCCGGTTGACCGCCGTGGTCGTGAGCTCGTCGAGCCCGTCCTCGCCACGGAACACCAGTGCGGAGGCCCCGCGGTCGGCCAGCACCCCGGCCAGCACGGCCGCCATCCGAAGATCGGACACCCCCACCGCCTGCGCGGCCGGGCGGGCGGGGTTGGCCAGCGGGCCGAGGAAGTTGAACACGGTCGCGACCCCGATCTCGCGGCGCGGCGCGGCGGTATGCCGGTAGGCCGGGTGGAACACCGGTGCGAAGCAGAACCCGATGCCCGCGTCCACCACGCAGCGCAGCACGCCGGCCGCAGGCAGGTCGACGACCACGCCGAGCTCCTCGAGCAGGTCGGCGGAGCCGCACGCCGACGACGCGGCCCGGTTGCCATGCTTGACCACAGGCACGCCGGCACCCGCGACCACCAGGGCGGCCATCGTGGAGATGTTCACCGTGTGCGCCCGGTCGCCGCCGGTGCCGCAGGTGTCCACAGCCCGGCCCGGCACGTCCAGCGGGGTACACCGCTCCAGCATCACCCGGACCAGCCCGGTCACCTCCTGCGCGGTCTCCCCCTTGGCGCGCAACGCCACCGCGAACCCGGCCAGCTGGGCCGGCGTGGCCTCGCCGGCCATGATCTCGGTCATCGCCCACGCCGTGTCGTCGGTGGTGAGCGACTCGCCCCTGAGCAGCGCCGAGAGCAGGGTCGGCCAGCTCACCTACTCACCGGGCCGGTTGGGTCGCTGCCGTGCGCAGCAGGTCGGCCACCGTACGGGCGGCGTCGACCGGGTCGAGCGGGTGGACGAGGACCCCGTCGCACTGCGACCACGACGCCAGCCAGCGGTCGGCCTGCCGTCCCACGATCACCAGCATCAGGGGGGCGTTGGCAATCTCGTGCTTGAGCTGACGGCAGATCCCCAGGCCGCCGGTCGGCCATGCTTCGCCGTCCAGAATGCACAGGTCGACGCCACCGGCGTCGACCAGGGCGAGCACCTCTTCGGCGGTGGCCGTCTCGACGTAGGAGACCTGGCCCACGTCACCGGCCGGGCGGCGACCGACAGCCGTCCGAATGCGCTCGCGGACCTGGGGATCCTCGCTGTAGACGAGCACGGTCCAGGTCTTGGTCGAGCTGCTCATCGGGGGGACTCCGGATCCGGTGAGGGGAATGAACTGATGGGCCGCATGCTATCGCCGGCGCCTGCCAAGCTGATCTGCCAGTCGTCCCTTTCGGCGGATGCTGGGCAACGAGGCGCAGAGAAGGAGGCCCCCGTCCCCCCTCCGGGACGTGGGCCTCCGGTTCTGGTTAACGCCTACGGCGGCAGAAGGACACGGCCCGATGCTCAGGACTCCGCAGAAGCTGCCTCCTGGGCCTCCAGGGCCTCCAGCCGGTCCAGCCGGCGGTCCTCCCGCTGCGCCTCCCGCTCGGACGCGCGCATCCACTGCACGAGCAGCACGCCCAGCATCAGCAGCGCGACCAGGTCGCCGGAGGCCCACAGCAGCCCGCCGCCGACCCCCTGGTCGGCCAGGTGGTCGAGCCGCGGCGCAGCCTCCGCGTAGTAGTTGCCGGCGAGCACGTGCCGCGACTGCATGACGGTCAGCCCCAGGATCGCGTGGAACGGCATCGACGCGAACATCAGCAGCGCCCGGAACGGGTAGGCGATCCGGCCCGGCACCGGGTCGAGCCCCAGCAGCGGCCAGAAGAACAGGCAGCCGACCACCAGGAAGTGCACATGTACAAACTCGTGCAACAGGCTGTTGCGCAGCGTCGCCTCGTAGATCCCGGTGAAGTACAGCGCGTACGAGCTCAGTGTGAACAACGCGAACCCGACGAGCGGGAAGGTCGCCACCGCCGCCACGCGACTGTGCAGGACGGCCAGCACGGCCCGGCGCGGCCGGCCCGGCAGCGTGCGCAGGGCAAGGGTGATCGGGGCGCCCAGGGCGAGGAAGATCGGCGCGATCATGATCAGGATCATGTGCTGCACCATGTGCGCCGAGAACAGCGTGTCGTCGTACGCGGCCAGGCCGGAAAGCAGGGCGATCGCGACGGCGCCCAGGCCGCCCACCACGAAGGCCAAGGTGCGCCTCGCCGGCCAGCGGTCCCCCCGCCGCCGCAGGCGCAGGACTCCGCTGGCGTACGCCACAGCGGCCACGACCAGGAAAAGGGCCGACCACTGCAGCGGCGAACTCGCGGTGATCAGGCGGGCCGGCGAGAACGCCGGCTCGGTCCCGTGGGCCAGCGACATCACCGTCACGGCACCAAGCCTAGGCTGGGGCCGCCCCGTCGGCGCCCCGACCCCAGTCGTCCGTAGGGCTATGACCATAATGAACCAGTGACGACGGCCCCTGGCATCACCGCCTTCGACAAGAGCCAAATCCACTCCATGACCAGGCCCAACATGGTCAGCGTGGGCACGATCGTCTGGCTGTCCTCGGAGTTGATGTTCTTCGCCGGGCTCTTCGCGATGTACTTCAGTGTGCGGGCCACCACGGAGGGTCCCTGGCCGCCGGAGATCACCCACCTCAACTTCCCGTTCGCCACGGCCAACACCACCGTGCTGCTCGCCTCGTCGATCACCTGCCAGCTGGGTGTCTTCGCCGCGGAGCGGGGCAACGTCTACGCCCTGCGCCGGTGGTTCACCCTCACGTTCTTCATGGGCCTGTTCTTCGTGCTGGGCCAGACCTACGAGTACGCGAACCTGATCAAGGAGGGCACCTCGATCTCGACGTCGGGCTACGGGTCGGTGTTCTTCCTGACGACCGGGTTCCACGCGATGCACGTCTCCGGGGGCCTGATCGCGTTTCTCTTCCTGCTGATCCGGTCCTCCCTCGGCCGGTTCACCCCCGCACAAGCCACCAGTGCCATCGTGGTGTCCTACTACTGGCACTTCGTCGACGTCGTCTGGGTCGGGCTCTATCTGACCATCTATGTGATCCGCTGAGAGTGCGCAAAGGATGACCATGAGTACGGACCGCCTCCGCAACCCCCGCCTCAGGGGCCGGTTCCGGCGATTCTCCGGGCTGATCGTGATCGGCCTCGCCCTCGGCCTCATCAGTGGCATATACGCTCTCGCCACCCCCGGCCGGGGCGGCACCCCGGCCGCGGCCGCCCCCGACGACGTCACCCAGGGCCAGCGCCTCTACAACCAGAGCTGCATCAGCTGCCACGGCCGCAACCTGCAGGGAGTGCCGTCGCAGGGTCCCACCCTCATCGGCGTGGGTGGCGCCGCGGTGGACTTCCAGGTCACCACCGGCCGGATGCCCGCCCCATACCAAGGAGCGCAGGTTCCCCGGCGCAAGCCACTGTTCGATGACGAGCAGGCCCGGCAGCTCGCGGCGTACGTCCAGTCGATCGGCGGCGGGCCCGATATCCCGACCGGCTCGCTGGCCGACGGCGACCTGGCGCGGGGTGGCCGGCTGTTCCGGCTCAACTGCGCTTCCTGCCACAACTTCGTCGGCGAGGGCGGCCCGCTGTCCAGCGGCAAGTACGCGCCAGCGCTGAGCAAGGCCACTCCGACCCAGACGTACGAGGCCATGCTCAGCGGGCCGGAGAGCATGCCGGTGTTCGGCGACAACCAGCTCACGCCGCAGGAAAAGCTGGACATCATCTCGTACGTGGAGTCGCTCAAGAAGGAACGCGACCCGGGCGGCTTCGCGATCGGCCGGGTCGGGCCGGTCCCCGAGGGCCTGGTCATCTGGCTGGTGGGCATCGGGTTGGTGTTGATCGCAACGCTGTGGATCGGAGTCAAGGCATGACGACCCGCACGCCCAGTGACGGGCCGCAGGAGCAGGTGGTCGAGCGCTCCCGGCTGGATCTGGTCCGCGAAGGTGCCGCTCGGGACGGCGTCAAGCTGGTGCACTACCGCCCGCGGTTCGTCGTGCCGGGCTCGAAGCTCGAGCGGCGGGCCGAGCGCAAGGTCGCCTTCTGGCTGTTCGTCGCGTTCCTCGGCGGCCTGGGCTACCTCGTCGTGTCGATCTGGTGGCCGTGGCGGTACGTGAGCGACCACGGGCCGAACTTCCTCTTCACCCCCCTGCTCGGCCTGTGCATGGCGCTGGGCCTGGGTGGCCTCGGCATCGCGGTCGTCGGCTACGCCAAGTGGTTGATGCCCGAGGACGAGTCGGTCCAGGAGCGGCACGACGGCCGGTCCGACGAGGACGACCGGGCCACGACCGTGGCAACCCTCGCCGAGGCCGGCGACGCCACCGGGCTCGGCCGGCGGAGCCTCATCAAGCGCACCCTCGGCCTGTCGGTCCTCGGCCTCACGGCCATGGCCGTCGCCCCCCTGATCGGCCTGTTCAAGAAGCCGGGACGCCAACTGTTCACCACCCAGTGGAAGAACGGCATACGGCTGGTGCGCGACGACGGCACCCCGATCAAGCCGGCCGACATGAAACCGGGCAGCATCCAGACCGTCTTCCCCGACGCCCCAGGCGGCAACACGCGCTCCGACGCGCCGACCATGCTGATCCGGCTGCGGCCCACCGAACACGTCGCGGTTCGCAAGGGCCGCGAGGACTACCACTTCGGCGACTACTACGCCTACTCCAAGATCTGCACCCATGCCGGCTGCCCCGTCAGCCTCTACGAGCAGCAGACCAACCGACTGTTGTGCCCCTGCCACCAGTCACAGTTCGACGTGCTCGACGGTTGCCGGCCGATTTTCGGGCCGGCCAGCCGCTCCCTGCCCCAACTGCCCATCGGCGTCGACGAGGAGGGATACTTTGTAGCGAAGAGCGATTACAAGGAAGCCGTCGGGCCGGCATTCTGGGAGCGTCCATGAAGATCGTCGACAAGGCAGCCGGCGTCGCCGACGGAGTCGACGAGAGATTCACCATCGCCAGCCCGCTGCGACGCACGTTCAACAAGGTCTTCCCCGATCACTGGTCGTTCATGATCGGCGAGATCGCGCTCTACTCGTTCATCATCCTGCTGATAACCGGCACCTATCTCACGCTGTTCTTCAACCCCTCCCAGCAGGAGGTCATCTACCAGGGCAGTTATCTGCCGCTGCGCGGCATCTCGATGACCAAGGCCTACCAGTCCACGCTGGACATCTCCTTCGATGTCCGCGGTGGGCTGATCATGCGGCAGATCCACCACTGGGCCGCGTTGATGTTCGTGGCCGCCATCGTGATCCATATGTTCCGGGTCTTCTTCACCGGCGCGTTCCGCAAGCCGCGCGAGNNTACTCCCTGCCCGACGACCTGCTGTCGGGCACCGGCCTGCGGATCATCTCCTCGATCACCCTGTCGATCCCGGTGGTCGGGTCCTGGCTGACGTTCGCCATCTTCGGTGGGGAGTATCCGGGTGAGCTCATCCTCGGGCGGTTCTATATCTTCCATGTGCTGCTCGTGCCCGGGATCCTGCTTGCCCTGATCGGGGCACACCTCGCGATCCTCGTACGCCAGAAGCACACGCAGTTCCCCGGCCCCGGAGCGACCGAGAACAACGTGATCGGCGTCCGGATGTTCCCGACCTTCGCCCTCAAGGGCGGCGGCTTCTTCATGCTGGTCTTCGCCGTGATCGCCCTGCTCGGCGGCCTGGCCCAGATCAACCCNNCCAGCCCGACTGGTACGTCGGCTTCCTCGACGGGTCGACACGGTTGTGGCCCGACTGGGAGATCCGGGCCTTCGGGCATACCCTGCCCGCGATCTTCTGGCCGACGATCGTGCTCCCCGGAATCCTGTTCACCGTCCTTGCCATGTACCCGTTCCTCGAAGCGCGGTTCACCAAGGACCG
>QHCA01000288.1 GCA_003244095.1 Pseudonocardiales bacterium
CCGCCCGGGCTGGGCAAGACCAGCCTGGCGATGATCATCGCTGGCGAGCTCGGCGCGAGCATCCGGGTCACGAGCGGCCCGGCCATCGAGCGGGCGGGTGACCTCGCCGCCATCCTGACCAACCTGGCGGCCGGGGACGTGCTGTTCATCGACGAGATCCACCGCATCGCCCGGCCGGCGGAGGAGCTGCTCTACGTGGCGATGGAGGACTTCCGGGTCGACGTGATCCTCGGCAAGGGGCCGGGCGCTACGGCGATCCCGCTCGACGTCGAGCCGTTCACCCTGGTCGGGGCGACCACCCGGTCCGGCCTGCTCACCGGCCCGCTGCGCGACCGGTTCGGGTTCGTCGGCCACATGGACTTCTACGAGCCGGCCGACCTGGAGCGGGTCCTGCACCGCAGCGCCGGCATCCTCGGCGTGCCGCTGCGGCCGGACGGTGCGGTCGAGATCGCCGGACGATCCCGCGGCACCCCCCGCATCGCCAACCGGCTGCTCCGCCGGGTCCGTGACTTCGCCGAGGTGCGGGCCGACGGTGTCGTCGACCGCGCGGTCGCCGTGGCCGCGCTGCGCGTCTACGACGTCGACGACCTGGGCCTGGACCGGCTCGACCGGGCGGTCCTGACCGCTCTGGTGTCCCGTTTCGGCGGCGGTCCGGTCGGCGTGTCGACGCTCGCAGTGGCGGTGGGGGAGGAGGCCGAGACCGTCGAGGAGGTCGCCGAGCCCTTCCTCGTCCGGGCCGGGCTCCTGGCCCGGACCCCGCGCGGTCGGGTCGCCACGCCCGCGGCCTGGCGGCACCTCGGGCGCGCCGTCCCGGCGGTGGCCCACCCGCCGGCCCTCTTCGACGACCTATAGGCTCGGAACACTGCCGGAGGGCCGCTCGTTGGTCCGGCAGCAGATCCGCGCGCATGCGGATCCGACCTAGACTCCCGCGGCGCGCTCGTTCGTGTCGCCTGCCGTCGCCCAACGCCTCATGCCCGAAAGGTCCCACACCAGTGACCACCGCAAGCCACCTCGTCGTGGCCGCCAGTTCGAGCAAGGGCTCCGGACTCACCCCGCTGTTCCTCCTGCTCGGCCTGTTCGCCTTCACCTACCTGATCCTGATCCGGCCACAGCGCAACCGCGCGAAGGCCCTGCGGGAGACCCAGGCGACGCTGGCACCAGGCTCGGAGATCATGACCACGGCGGGGCTATACGCCACCGTGGTCGAGATCGGTGACGACTCGGTGACGCTCGAGACCTCGCCGGGAGTGCATCAGCGCTACGCCCGTGCCGCGGTGGCCCGCGTCATCACCTCCGGCACCGGCGAGGACGCCGGCGAGGACCCGGACGAGGGAGTCGGTGAGGAGACCGAGGGGGAGGCACCCGACGGCGCCTCTGCGATCGAGCGCTAGCCCGCATCGGCGATACTGAGCGCGAGCCCTGACAGAGCCAAAGACGACCAAGGAGAGAGACCCCCCGTGGCAGTACCGTCTGGACAGTTGCAGGTCGGCCGCTACTTCCTGGCTCTCGCCGCAATCGTCGCGCTGATCTATGGCCTGGTCTTCTTCACCGGCTCGACCCGCACACCAAAACTGGGCCTCGATCTGCAGGGTGGCACTACGGTAACGCTCAAGGCGGCCACCACCAACGGCAAGCCCCCTTCCAAGGAGAGCCTCTCCCAGGCCCGCACCATCATCGAACGGCGGGTCAACGGCTCGGGTGTCGCCGAGGCGGAGGTGCTCACCCAGGGCAAGGACCAGCTCGTGGTCTCCGTGCCCGGCCGGCAGAAGATCGTGCAGTTGACCAGCACCGCCCAGCTGCGCTTCCGCCGGGTGATCCAGGCGCAGGCCAACACCGCCCCGGCCGTCACGCCGTCGCCGGGTGGTTCACCCTCGGCCTCCCCGAAGGCCCCGGTCGTGGGCGGCGCCTCGCCGACCCCGAGCAAGAAGCGGGTGCTGACCTCCGCCCTCGTCGCGCCGACGCCGACACCGACCCCCACGACGGCCACCAGCCCCAAGCCCGGGGCGTCATCGAGTGCGGCGCCCACGGATGCTGTCCTGACGACGCTGCTCTCCCGGCCCGCCGAGACGCTCTTCGCCGACCCAAGGATGACCTGTCAGGTGCTGGCCCTGCGGCCCTCCGGTGCGGTCGAGGACGCCAAGAAGAAGCAGGTCGCCTGCGACACCGCGAATCAGAACAAATACCTGCTCGACGTCGCCAAGGTCCTCGGCACCGACGTCAGCGGCGCCGACTACCAGGTCGACTCGACCTCTGGTCAGTGGAAGGTCACCGTCAACTTCAAGAACAAGGGCCAGGGACGCTGGACCGACCTGACCCGGGAGGCGTTCAACGCGACACCGCCCACCAACCGGGTCGCCATCGTGCTCGACGACTCGGTGATCTCCGCTCCTGACATCCTGGGCGTCATCACCGGGCCGGCCGATATCAGCGGGCAGTTCAGCCAGTCGGAGGCCAAGAGCCTCGCCAACCAGCTCAAGTACGGCGCCCTGCCGTTGCACTTCGACGTCCTCACCAACGACGCGGTGTCACCCACGCTGGGCACCGACCAGCTCAAGGCCGGCCTGCTCGCCGGTGGCATCGGGCTCGCCCTGGTGGCGTTGTACTCCCTGCTCTACTACCGGCTCCTCGGCTTCGTCACGATCATCAGCCTGGCACTGTCCGGCGTGATCACCTACGGACTGATCGTGCTGCTCGGCCGCCAGATCGGCTTCACCCTCACGCTGGCCGGCATCGCCGGTTTCATCGTGGCCGTGGGTATCACGGCGGACTCCTTCGTCGTCTTCTTCGAACGAATAAAGGACGAGGTGAAGGACGGGCGCAGCGTGCGCTCGGCC
>QHCA01000289.1 GCA_003244095.1 Pseudonocardiales bacterium
CAACTCCGGAGGGCTATTCAGCGGCGGCTCGCAGGCGGGCGAACTCCGCCGTCAGCGCGTCGAGTTGGTAGTGGGCGTTCAGGCCGCTCGGGTTGGGCAGCACCCAGATGGCCGTTTCGCCGATGCGCTCAGCCTGCGGGCCGATGGTCGCCTTCGGACGGGCGAAGCCGCTCCGGTAGGCGGTGACCCCGAGCACCGCGAGCCGGCGCGGCCGATGCCGCTGGGCCAGCCGGGTCAGCCGCTGCGCACCGGCGGCAAGCTCGTCGCCGGTCAGCTCGTCGGCGCGGGCGGTCGTCCGGGCGACGAGGTTGGTGACGCCCAGGCCATAGGACAGCAACTCGTGCTGTTCGTCGGGCCGCAGCTGCCGTGGGGTGAAGCCGGACCGATGCAGGGCCGGCCAGAACCGGTTGCCCGGCCGGGCGAAGTGCCGGCCGAGCGCGCCCGACCACAGCCCCGGGTTGATCCCGCAGAACAGCACGGCAAGGCCGTCGCCGACGACGTCGGGGATGGTCCGGTCACGCGCCGCCGCCAGGTCGTCCGCTGTGGGGCGGGTCAACCGACCGGGCCCTCGATCCGGATCACGACTCCTCCTTCGGTACGGGGCGGACGCGCTCGAGCAGGGCCTGCCCCGAACGCCGCCGACATCGCGGTGACAACATCCGGGAAAACGTCGCTTTCCGGTACACCACAGCGACGCTATCCGGGATCTTGCCGCGTGGGCCGGGGCGCGGTGCGGGGCCGCCGGGAAGTCGCCTCTACCGGCGGCGGACGGTTTCCTCGACCAGGTCGAGCACGGGGTCGAGGTCGCCGGCGGGGATCCCGGTGGCCAGCCGCAGCACCAGGCCGTCGAGGGCCAGGGCGAGGAAGCGCTGCAGGACATTGACGTCCACGTCGTCGCGCAGGGTGCCGGCGTCACTCGCGCGCTCCAGCCGGCCGCGGGTGGCCCGCTCGATCTCGGCGGCCCGCTTCTCCCAGCGGTCGCGGAAGTCGTCATCGGTACGCAGCCGTCTGGACACCTCCAACTGGGTGCCGAGCCAGTCCGGGTCGGCGTCGCGCAGCAGGTTGCGCATCACCTGCACGAGACCGTGCCGGGCGACCACCGCGGCCATCTCGGCCGCGTCGTCCTCGGCGGCGGCCAGGAAGAGGGAGTCCTTGTCGCGGAAGTGGTGGAAGATCGCCCCCCGGGACAGGCCGATCTCGTCTTCGAGCCGGCGTACCGTCGCCCCCTCGAAGCCGTGCCGTGCAAAGCAGGTACGGGCGCCGTCGAGGATCTGCCGCCGCCGCGCGTCGACGTGATCCTGGGTCACCCGGGGCATGGCGGGCGTCCTAGGAGGCCAGCAGGGAGCGCAGGACGTACTGCATGATGCCGCCGTGCCGGAAGTAGTCGGCCTCGCCGGGGGTGTCGATGCGCAGCCGGGCCCGGAACTCCGTGACCTCACCACCCGGGGCAACCGCCGTCACCGTCACCTCGCCGGGGGAGTCGCCGTCGTTGAGCGCGGTCACCCCCGACACCGCGAACGTCTCCGTGCCGTCGAGCCCCAGCGACTCAGCGGTGTCCCCGTCGGCGTACTGCAGCGGCAGCACGCCCATCCCGATCAGGTTGGAGCGGTGGATGCGCTCGAAGCTCTGGGCGATCACCGCCCGCACTCCCAACAGGCGGGTGCCCTTGGCGGCCCAGTCACGCGAGGAGCCCGAGCCGTACTCCTTGCCGGCCAGAACGACCAGCGGGACGCCGGCGGAGAGGTAGGCGCTTGCCGCGTCGTAGATGGTCGCCGGCTCGCCGGTGAGCAGGTTGGTGGTCACGCCACCCTCGGTGCCGGGTGCCAGCTGGTTGCGCAGGCGGATGTTGGCGAAGGTGCCGCGGATCATGACCTCGTGGTTGCCGCGTCGGGACCCGTAGGAGTTGAAGTCGCCCCTGGCGACACCATGCTGGGTCAGGTAGCGGCCGGCGGGGGAGTCGGCCCGGATCGCGCCGGCGGGGGAGATGTGGTCGGTGGTGACCGAATCGCCGAGCTTGACCAGGACCCGGGCGCCGATGATGTCGGCGACCGGGACGGGCGAGGCCGGCATGCCGTCGAAGTACGGCGGCTTGCGCACGTAGGTCGACTCCGGATTCCAGTCGAACGTCGCCCCGGTCGGGGTGGGCAGCGACTGCCACCGGTCGTCACCGGCGAAGACGTCGGCGTAGTCGCGGGAGAACATCTCCGACTCGATCGCGGCGTCGATGACGTCCTGGATCTCCTGCGCCGACGGCCAGATGTCGCGGAGGTAGACGTCCTCACCGGCACTGCCGGTGGCCAGCGGCTCGGTGGTCAGGTCGAGGTCCATCGTGCCGGCTAGCGCATAGGCGACGACCAGCGGCGGCGAGGCGAGGTAGTTCATCTTGACGTCGGGGTTGATCCGGCCCTCGAAGTTGCGGTT
>QHCA01000290.1 GCA_003244095.1 Pseudonocardiales bacterium
TCGCCGACCATGCCGGTGAAGTCCCCCACGATGAGTACGGCCACGTGGCCCTGGTCCTGGAACTGGCGGAGTTTGCGGAGTACGACGGCGTGGCCGATGGTCAACTCCGAGCCGGACGGGTCGATCCCCAGCTTCACCCGCAGCGGCCGGCCCTCCCCGTCCGCCTCCGCCAGCTTGGCGGCCAGCCCACCGGAGGGCAGCACCTGCTCGGCGCCCCGGACGAGGCTGTCGTACGCCTGCACCTGACGGCTGGGCGACCCTGATGGCATGCCGGAGGAACTCACCCGAGCATTCTGCCGGAAGTCAGGCGAACAGCGGAGCCAGGCCCCGAATGGCGAGCCCGGCTCCCACGACGAGCACCAGCGTGGCGGTCAGGATGGGAGTCGCCGACGCGATCCGGCCGGCCACGCCGCCCCATCGGCGACTGACAACGCCGTCGAGGCGCCCGCGCAGATGCACGAGCAGTAGGCCGGCGGCGGTCAGGGTTGCCGCCATCCCGAGCCCGTACGCCACGACGAGGCCGATGCCGAAAACTGTCCGGCCCAGACCGATCGCGGCGAGCAGGACGACCAGTGCGGTCGGGCTCGGAACCAGCCCACCCGCGACTCCCATTCCCACGAGCCCTCGCGGACTGAGCCTCCCGTGCCCGTGCTCATGTGCGTGCCCGTGCTCATGTGAGTGCCCGTGCTCATGGCCGTGTGCGTGCCCGGGTCGCTCGTCGTCGTGGCTGTGGCCCTCCCCGCCGTGACCGTTGGCGGGTTGCCGAACGCCTCGGGTCGCGAGGACCGGCTGACCGTGCGGTTGTCGCGCGAGCCGACCGGCCGTGGCGTCTTCCAGCGCTGACACCGATGACGCCGCGAGCTCCTGTCGGGCGCCGACCCGGCTGGTTTCGGCGGGTCCTGACCTGGCCCGCCGTCGGTCTTGCCAAGCGGAGCGCAGCAGCCCTGCTCCGATGGCCGCAATGAGCAGGCCACTCGCGACCCCCAGGTACCCGAGCAGCGTCTCACCCGCCAGCGTCGCGACCACCGTGAGCAGAAAGCCCAAGATGAGCACTCCCGCGGTGTGCGTCACCGTCACCGTGGCCCCGACCGTGACGGCGTCGCGGATCGTTCCGCGTCGTCCTGCGATGTAGGCGGCCATGACGGTCTTGCCGTGCCCGGGCAGGGCAGCGTGAGAGGCACCGAGCAACAGGGCCAGGAGGACGGCGAGTAGACCGACCAGCGGCGTCACATGCCTGGCGCCCACCAGCCCGTTGAACTTCTCGTTGACCCGGTTGAGCGCGCGGGCGAACGGGCCCGCGACGGGAAGGGCGACCGGGCCGGCAAGGGTCGAGGCGCCCGATCCGGGGCGCGCCCGCAGGCTGGCCGAGCGCTGGTTGAGGGGGGAGCTGAGGAGATCGTTGGGATAGCGCCGCAACTCGCTACTGACGCTACGCGTGGGCACCGGCGAGCGGATGAGCTGTACGCCGTCACCGACGGCGGTGATCTCGTGCCAGCCCACCCGGTCGCTCTGGAACCGGTCCTCGAACGTGACCGTCGTCGCGGCGGTCAGGGGCGATTGGGCGATCAGGTGGCACTCCAGCCGGCTGACCAGCAGCCGCGCGGCACCCGCCCGGTAACCGAAGTCGCTGGACACGACGCGCCAGCGCGGTGCTGCTCTGCCGATGCGCAGCAGCAGGCTGGAGGCGAGCGCGGCGCATTGCGTTCGCGCGTAGGCGGCACGCTCGGCCGCCGAGACCGCGCCGTCGCCGTTGCGATCCACCGACGGCCGCTGCTGCAGGGTCGGGATCTCGGCCGTGTCGACCACCGCGCTGTCCTGCACCCCGTCGGGTCGCAAACGAAGTCCGTCGTAGTGGTTGACCGTGAAATTCCCGAGTGGATGGGCGCTGGCTGTCCCCGCTCCAGCGGCAAGGGCGACCGCGGCGAGGCCGACGACGATGGCCGCCCGGGCGAGCCGCCTCACCTCTGCCCGCCCAGCGCCACGAGCGCGCGCCGGGCGAGGGGCGCCTGGACGAAGGAGAAGTTCGGGTTGAGATCGAGCGCCGCGCTGAGATCGACCCGGGCGGCTGCGCTCTGCCCGAGTGAGTTCTCGATCATTCCGCGGTGGTAGCGCAAGCCCAGGCTGGCCGACAGGCCCCAGTTGGCCGGCTTCGCGCTCCCGCCACGACCGGGCAG
Organism: Pseudonocardiales bacterium; assembly: GCA_003244095.1. Lineage (GTDB taxonomy): Bacteria > Actinomycetota > Actinomycetes > Mycobacteriales > QHCA01 > QHCA01. The sequence goes on from QHCA01000290.1 coordinate 2,175, forward strand.
CGACACGGCCGCTACGACGAGGAGCACCGCGGTGCAGACGACAGTCGTAGCGCTGACCACGGCTGTACGGCGCATGTGTCTCCTCACCGGCTCGCACTCGTTCTCGCGACAGGCCGTACGGCATCCTCGTGGCCTTCACCCCATCCTTCGATCCCGGAGCACGGTTGGATGTGCCCGACGGTGGTGGAGGCCCGCATCACTCGTTGTGAGTGTTCATGACGACAGGGTGGACAGCAACGCCTACGCCTTCGGGGACGCGTTCCCCTACCTCGCGTTGCCGACGTCGGGCCCGAGCACGGCGGCCCGCGGCTGATCCAGAGTCACAACGAATAGACAGCGGGCGACCCGATCCAGTCGTACCTGCTGGCAGTTGTCGGTGCCGATGCTGAGCGGCCGAAGAGGGAGGGCGCCGCTGGCTCACGCTTCGGCATCCCGCCGCCGGCGCCGCACCGCCGGGCGGTAGGCGCTGACCGTCGGGTCGCCGCCGATCCAGAACCGCCACGGCCGCGCCGCACCGTCCCCGGCGACACCGACCCGGGGGCCCGACGCGATCTGCCCCGGCGGCACGCGTACGCCTTCGAGCAGGCGCAGTCGATCTCCGCCGAGCAGCCAACTCCCGGTGTCGGCGCCGGTGATGCCCAGCGCCTTGGTCAGCCGGGCCGGACCGCGAGCGAGATCGCACGGCCTGCTCCGGGGCCGCCGCCGCGTCGCCTCGTCGAGGCCCTCGACCACCTCACCGGCCCGAAGCAGGACCGCGGCGGCCTGACCCTCCACGCCGCAGACGACGTTGACGCACCAGTGCATGCCGTACGTGAAGTACACGTACGCATGCCCGGCCGGGCCGAACATCACCGCCGCGCGCGGAGTCCGGCCACGGAAGGCGTGCGACCCGGGGTCGCGCGACCCGGCGTAGGCCTCGACCTCGGTCAGCCGCACCGCCACCACACCGTCGGTGAGCGTGCAGCCGAGCAGCCGCCGGGCCGCGGGCAGGCGGCCGCGGGTGAGCGCGGCAGCGAACGGGCTCAGCCCGGGATCACCTGCACCGACGTCCACGACCGGTGATCATCCACGCTGGCGACGACGGCCTCCAGTTGACGCCGGACCGGCCCCGGCCCGGTGCTGCCCTCGGTCGTCCGGGCGGCGAGGGCCCCGCGGACGTCGAGCACCGACCGCACCTCAGGCGTGAGATGGGGGGACACCGCGGCCAGCTCCGCGTCGGTCAGGTCGGAAAGATCGCACTCGCGCGCCTGGCACCAGGCAACGAGGTGACCCACCGCCTCGTGCGCCTGCGGGAAGGCCACCCCGCGCCGCACCAGCAGGTCGGCGATCTCGGTCGCGAGGGTGAACCCCTGCGGCGCCGCCGCCTCCAGCCGCGCGACGGAAACGGTCATGGTCGCGACCATCCCGGTCACGGCCGGCAGGACCAGCAGGAGGGTGTCGACGGCGTCGAAGACCGGCTCCTTGTCCTCCTGCAG
>QHCA01000291.1:0-26220 GCA_003244095.1 Pseudonocardiales bacterium
GACCAGGTCGAGGCGCTGGCCACCTCCGGCGCCTTCGACGCCTTTGGCGTCGCCCGCCGCACCGCGCTCTGGACAGCGGGCGTGGCAGCAACCGCTCGTCCAGGACAGCTGGACGTGATGACCTTCGACGAGTCGGCCGTCCCCGCATTGCCGCCGATGACCGAACCCGAGCAGCTGATCGCCGACATGTGGGCCACCGGCATCACCACCGACGCCTATCCCACCGCCATGATCCGTGACCGCCTCGACGCCTTGGGCATCATCACCGCGGCCGGCCTGCGCTCGCTCGACGACCGCACTCGCGTCACCGTCGGCGGCGTGGTCACGCACCGGCAGCGCCCGGCCACCGCCCGTGGTGTCACCTTCCTCAACCTCGAGGACGAGACGGGCATGGTGAACGTGATCGTCGACGAGGTGGTGTGGGGCCGGCACCGCAGAGTCGCCCGCGAGTCCGGCGGCCTGCTCATCCGCGGCATGCTCGAACGCACCGGCGATGTGATCAACATCCTGGCCGAGCGCCTGGACAAGCTGAACCTCGGCCTGCGCACATCTTCGCGAGATTTCCGATGAGCGAACTTCGGTGGCGCCTGGCCGACGACGAGCGCAACGGCCAGCCCGCTCTGTTCAGTGTCGACGGGCTGAGCGGTCCCGAGCGTGGCACCGGCAAGCTGTCCGGCCTGGAGTTCCTGCACGTGACGGCCAAGCGAATTCTGAACGAAGTACCGGCGCAATCCCGCATGCCGTTCCGCTGGACGATCAATGTCTATAGGGGATGTAGTCATAGTTGCAAATATTGCTTTGCGCGGCCGACGCACGAATACCTCGGGTTGAACCTGGGCGAGGACTTCGACCGCAAGATCGTCGTCAAGATCAACGCGGTGGAGAAGTTGCGCGCCGAACTGGCCAACCCGAAGTGGACGGGCGAGGCCGTGGCGATGGGCACCAACACCGATCCGTACCAGCGCTGCGAGGGCAAGTACCGCCTCACCCGCGGCGTGCTGGAGGCGCTGGCCCAGCGCGGCAACCCTTTCTCGATCCTGACCAAGTCCCCGCTGGTGCTGCGCGACCTCGACGTCCTCACCACCGCGGCCGTGCGGGCTGAGGTCACGGTCAACTTTTCGATCGGCACGCTGGACGAGCGGGTGTGGCGTGCCACCGAGCCCGGCACGCCGAATCCGCGGCGCCGGGTCGAGGCCATCCGGCAGTTGGCCGATGCGGGCATCCGCACGGGTGCGCTCATTGCTCCGGTGCTGCCCGGTCTCAGCGACCGTCCCGAGCAGGTGCGCGAGGTCGCTGAGACCATCCGCAACGCCGGCGGCCGGGTTCTCGGCGTCCTGCCGCTGCACCTGCGCCCAGGCGTCCGCGAGCATTTCCTGGCCTGGTTGGCCGAGTATGACCCCGCCCTGCACGCCGACTACCTGCGTCGATACGCGCGCGGGGCGTACGCGCCGAAGGCATACGGCGAGCGACTGCGAGCCAACATCCGCTGAACGATCTTGAGGTCCAGATCGCGTAATCGATCGTTCTGGGCATGAAGATCACGCGCGCGGACCGCCATTAACACGCAGCGCGCGACAGCCGAGCAGGCACACTCCGCCCTGCAGTTGCGTATCACGAGCTTGGAGCGGGAACGAAGAACATCGCGACCTACCAGGCCCAGATCACCCGGGCCCGCCTCGCCTTGCCGAGCGCGAGCGGTCTGCCAGACTTCCTGCGCACGTTGCAAATCGATCGGCAACGCAACCTTGGCTGACGCTTCGGCGTTGACCGTCGTCCCCGGCCGACGTGAGCGCCGTGTCGGGGGGCGCACCGGCGGCCACGACTGTGGTCACCGCAAGCCCGCCGTCGGCTCTGGGGCCACACGTGTATGCGCCGCCGATCACCGCCTCGGTGAGGGACTGCTGCTCAGCTCAACGCGTTTCTGACGCAGCTGCAGTCTGTGCGGCCGCGCGCGGTGCTGATCAGCGCGCTCACCGAGGGCTCGGCGATACGACCGGCAAGTCTCACGGTGGCATGACGCTTCAGCTCACCATGCAGGCCTTCGTCGCTCCGGCGAGTGCGGCCGAGCAGGCACAGCTGTCGGCGGCGGCGGGCAAGTGAGCCCAGCTACGCTGGCCGGTATGCTGCCTGCTCTGCGTTGTTTCCGTCGCGTCGTGGCCGGATGCGCGGTGACCGCGTCTGTTGCAGCGTCGCTCGCCGGCTGTGGCTCGTCCGACCATGGCAAGAAGACCCCCGCCAGGTCGTCCTCACCGTCGACGTTCGTCGCCACCCGGTGGTGGTCGAACGCGGCAGTGACGGCCGGCAGCACGATCGACCCGGCGAACCCGGATTCCGCGGCGAAGGACCTGCACCCGTCGCAGACGGACTACTGCACCATGCTGAAGCAGACCGTTGCGGCGGGTAAGTCGATCCTGCCCGACATCACGTCCGCCGATCCAGCGTTGTTGACCAGTGCGAAGGCCTTCGTGGCCGAGATCGAGAAGGTGGCGCCGCCCAGCGTCACGAGTCAGTGGCAGTTGATCGGCCCGGCCGTGCTCTCGCTGGTGAAGTCAGGCGGTGACACCAGCGCGCTGCCCACCGTCGACCTGGGCGCGCTGACCAAGGCGGCTGATGCGATCGGCGCGGACTCACTGGCCAACTGCGGCGTCGATCTGTCCTCGGTGACCGGCCTGCTGCCGAAGTAGCAGCCGTCCCGCCACGGCCCGCCCGTCCCGGTGCGGTGATCCCCTAGGAGTTGTCGTCGCATTGAGCCTGTTGCGCAATCGGTTCTAGGCTCGGCAAGTCCTAGATGATCACCGAAGAGGGACGCGTTGGATGAAGTGGGCGAGTTGGACGGGCAGGCGAGCTACTGGGGTGGGTACTGCTGGGTGGGCGGATAGCCCGGCTGGCCCTGGTAACCCTGCGGAGGTGGCGGCTGGTAGCCCGGCGGCGCGGGTTGGTACCCCGGTGGCGGCGGCTGCTGGTACCCGGGCGCGGGCTGCTGGTAGTTCAGCCGCGAGCGCCGCTCGCCGTCCTGCTCGATGAGCCGGTTCAGCGTCTGCTGCATCGAGTCCGAACGCGGGACGTTGTGCAGGTTCTGCTGGCCGTGTTCACCGGCCGACTCGATGGTGAGTGTCCCGGCCTTGACGATGCGGTCCCACAACGACTGCGAGAAGCCCACGTCGTTGATGCGCTGCAGCGCGATGTCGCGCCCGACATGCTTGAACACGCCCGTCCGGATCAGCACCCGGTGCGACGTGAAGACGTAGTGGGTCGTGCGCCAGCGGATCCACGGCGCGAACGCCAGCCAGCACAGCAGCGCGAACCCCACCACGACGATGAGGCCGATCACGATCGTGCGGCCGGTGCCGTCCTCGGGTGCGAACGCGATGCCGACGCCGGCGGCGGCGCAGATGGCAAAGAACCACAACGTCGCCGGCACAAGGGTGATCCAGTGCGGATGCAAGTGCGCGACGACCTTCTCGTCGTCGGCGAGAACCTTATCTGGGTAGGCCACGGCAACCTCCGGTAGCTGGTCGGGCCAACGTTATCGGGTCGGACGGCCATTTGCCGATCACCCCGGTGCAGCAGGACGCACGTGTTCCACCTCGCCGGCACCGATCACCTGAATTGTCCCGCCGACGTCGACCTGCAGTCGGCCGCTCGTGTCGATGCCCACCGCCGTCCCGCGCGCCACCACACCGTCCGTTCCGGTCACGGCCACCACCTGGCCCACCGTGGCGCAGGCGGCCCTGTAGGCCGCGGCCAGACCGCACGCCTCGGCGTCTCCGGCGACGTCGACCCATTGGGCGTACCGGGCATCGAGCCGGGCCAGGATCGCGGCGAGCAACTCCCCTCGGTCGAGCGAGGTCACCCCGCACAGCGCCAGCGAGGTCGCGGTCTCGACGGGCAATTGCTCGCGTGATGTGTGGACGTTGAGCCCGATCCCGATCACCACGGCCTCGCCGCTCGTCTGCGCCAGGATCCCCGCCACCTTGCCGAACGTGGCCGGCTCGGGGCTGGGGCCGGCCAGCAGGTCGTTCGGCCACTTCAGCGCGACGCGTGCACTAGCTACCGTCCCAACCGCCTCGTACACGGCGACACCCGCGAGCAGCGGCAGCCAGCCCCACACGAGCAACGGCACCTGCGGGCGCAGGAGCACCGAGAACGTCAGTCCCGCGCCCGGCGGCGAGACCCAACTGCGATCCAGCCGGCCACGACCGGCCACCTGGTGGTCAGTGACCAGCACTGAGCGATCCGGAGCCGCCGCGTCGGCCAGCAGATCGGCGTTCGTCGACGCCGTCTCGGTCACCACCGTCATCCGTGCCCAGCGCTCGCCGAGAACCGTCCGAAGATCATCGGACAACTCCAGATCGCTCACCGGAACCACCGTAGTGGGGCATGTGCGGCGAGTTCAGTCACTCGCGACCTGTGCCGCCCACGCCGCGGATTAGGCTCACTGGCCATGGCAGCAGAGCCCGCAGACAAGCCGGACCTAGACCCGCACACAACGGCCGGCAAGCTGGCCGACCTCGACCGTCGCTACGACGAGGCGGTTCACTCCGGCTCGGCCCGGATGGTCGAGAAACAGCACGCCAAGGGCAAGAAGACCGCCCGCGAGCGCATCGCGACGCTGCTCGACGAGGGCTCGTTCGTTGAACTCGACGAGTTCGCCCGGCACCGTTCGACGACGTTCGGCATGGATCAGCGCCGACCCTTCGGCGACGGTGTGGTCACCGGGTACGGGACCGTCGACGGGCGTCCGGTGTGCGTGTTCAGCCAGGACGTCACGGTGTTCGGCGGCAGCCTCGGCGAGGTGTACGGCGAGAAGATCGTCAAGGTGCTCGACTTCGCACTCAAGAACGGTTGCCCGGTCGTGGGCATCAACGAGGGCGGCGGCGCCCGGATCCAGGAGGGCGTGGCCAGCTTGGGACTCTACGGCGAGATCTTCCGCCGCAACGTGCTGGCCTCGGGCGTGGTGCCGCAGATTTCGCTCATCATGGGGGCGGCCGCCGGAGGGCACGTGTACTCGCCGGCACTGACCGACTTCGTCGTCATGGTCGACAAGACGTCGCAGATGTTCATCACCGGCCCGGACGTCGTCAAGACCGTCACTGGCGAAGAGGTGACACTCGAGGAACTCGGCGGCGCCCGCACCCACAACACGGTCAGCGGCAACGCGCACTACCTGGGTACCGACGAGGACGACGCGATCAACTACGTCAAGGCCCTGCTGTCCTACCTGCCCAGCAACAACCTCGACCCGCTGCCGGAGTTCGACACCGCCGCGTCGACAGAGGTCGATGCGTCCGATTCTTTCCTAGACTCATTCATCCCGGACTCGGCCAACCAGCCCTACGACATGCACGAGATCATCGAGCACCTGATCGACGACAGCGAGTTCCTCGAGGTGCACGCCCTGTTCGCGCAGAACATCATCGTCGGCTTCGGCCGCATCGACGGGCAGCCGGTAGGCGTGGTCGCCAACCAGCCGATGCACTTCGCCGGCTGCCTCGACATCGACGCCTCGGAGAAGGCCGCCCGCTTCGTGCGCACCTGCGACGCGTTCAACGTCCCGGTGATCACCCTCGTCGATGTGCCCGGGTTCCTGCCCGGCGTCGGCCAGGAGCACGCCGGCATCATCCGCCGTGGCGCTAAACTGATCTACGCCTACGCCGAGGCCACCGTCCCGCTGATTACGATCGTCACCCGCAAGGCGTTCGGCGGCGCGTATGACGTCATGGGCTCGAAGCACCTGGGCGCCGACATCAACGTGGCGTGGCCGACGGCGCAGATCGCGGTGATGGGGGCTCAGGGAGCTGCGAACATCCTGCACCGCAAGGCAATCGCGAAGGCCGACGATCCTGAGGCGGTGCGCGCGAAGCTCGTCACCGAGTACGAGGACACCCTCGTCAACCCCTACGTCGCCGCCGAGCGAGGCTACATCGACTCGGTCATCCCACCGTCGCACACTCGCTCGTACGTGGTGAAGTCCCTGCGGATGCTGCGCAACAAGCGCGAGTCGCTGCCGCCGAAGAAGCACGGAAACATCCCGCTGTGACGAGCGCTCGCGCGAGGAACAATGCAGATCGGTGCCGACGGCGCGCGGGACGAGTGTCCGCCCGAGCTTGCGAGTGGCGGGCCGCGAGGCAGGCCGCGCATGACTGACCAACTGCTGCGCATCGTCCGGGGCACGCCGACCCCAGAGGAGCTGGCTGTGGTGACCGCCGTCGTCGCGGCCGCCTCAGCCGCCGGCGACGAGGAGCACGCCGACGCCCCACCTCGTGGCCGCTGGAATGACCCCGCGGCGTGCCATCGCCAGCTTCGCCGCGCCGGCCCCGGAGCGTGGCGCGCCGCCCTGCGCTGACTCATCCCCCGGTCACCATCCATTGAGTGAGGGGATGGCGGGGAGGGGTTTGCAGGCTCAGGTCAGTGGCCGGTGTAGGTGGCTTGGCCGGGGCCGTCGCGCAGGAACGTCGCCACCGCGTTGCGCAGGTCGTCCGTGCCGAACAGGCGCGCGCTGATCTCCGGGGTGATCTCGTCGGCGCCGCCGGTGCCCACCTCGATCTGCTCCCGGATGATGGCCTTGGTCGCGGCGTGCGCACGCGTCGGTCCGTTGGCCAATCGCAGCGCGAATTCTCGCGTCGCGTCAGCGAACCCCTCCTCGGGCAGCACCCGGTTGACGACGTTCCACTGTTCGAGGGTGGCTGCACTGTAGAGCTCTCCGGTGTAGACGAGTTCGCGCGCCCGCGCCGGACCGGCCCGCTCAGCCAGCCGCTGCGGCCCGCCCATGGACGGCGTCAGCCCGACGACGATCTCGACCAGGCCGAAGCGAGCCGACTCAGCGGCGAGCAACAGATCGCAGGCCAGGCTGATCTCGAACGCGGCGGTCAGGCACAGCCCGTGCGCGGCGAACACCGTCGGGATCGGCAGGTCCTCCAACGCATGGATGATCTCGAACCATCGGCGCCACACCAGGGCGGCGGACTCCGGCGTCAGCTCCGCGAAGACGTTGACATCCACACCGCCGGACACCGCCTTTCCCGCGGCCCGCACCAGCAGGCCGCGGGCACCCGAACCAGCGACCAACGCGATCGCGTCGCCGAACGCGGCGACCACCGTCTCGTCGAACAAGTTGAGCGGCGGATGGTCGATCGTGATGATCGCCAGCGGTCCGTCGTGGTCAAGTCGCACAGGCTCGGGCACCCGCGGGACGTTACCGAACAGCGGCCGGTCGCGACGCCGAATGCGAACTTCCGCGCCCCGTAAGGGTTGCCGCGCGGGACCTAGGGTCACACTGAGCGAGTGCCGTCCCTGCGACTGCCAGAAACCCAACCCCTGTTCTGGCCGAAGTTTTCGAGTCCACTCCACTCCCCCGCCGTCATCGCCCGGGTCGGGCGGGTGCTCGGCATCGTGCTCGCCCTCTGTTTCGTCACCGGCCTGCTGAGCCACTACCAGTACCACCCGTGGCACTGGCTGCCCGAGCCGGCGAGCCCGGTGTGGGGCTACCGCCTCAGCCAAGGGCTGCACGTGATGACGGGCATCGCCGCCATCCCGCTGCTGCTGGTCAAGCTGTGGGCCGTCTACCCGAAGTTCTTCGAGTGGCCACCCGCCCGCTCGGTGCTGCACGGGCTCGAGCGGATATCCATTGCGATCCTGGTGTCGACGGCGCTGCTCGAACTCGTCACCGGATTCCTCAACATCCTCAACTGGTACCCGTGGCCGTGGGGGTTCGTGTTCGTGCACTACGCCCTGGCGTATGCGGTGATGGGCTCGATCATCTTGCACATCGCCGTGAAACTGCCGGTGATCCGCGAAGGCCTCGCGACCAAAATCAGCCAGAATGCCCCGCCGCCGGCCGCCGGCGAAGCCGAACCCGAATCCGAATCCGAAACAGCGCAGCCCGCCGCGGAGCAGGAACTCGCCAACGCCACCACCGGTCACGGCCTGAGCCGGCGCGGATTGCTGATCGCGGGCGGTGCCGGGGTAGGCGTAGTCGCCGCAACCACCCTCGGGCAGGTGATTCCGCCGCTGGAACCCCTGGCGCTGCTCGCTCCTCGCAAGGTGAGCGACGGTCCCCTCGGCGTGCCGATCAACCGCACCGCGAAGCAGGCAGGCACCACTAAGTCAGCCGCCGACGCGTCGTGGCGGCTGACCGTGATCGGGCCGAATCCCTATGACCTCGACCTGGCGGCACTCGAGGCGCTGCCCGCGGCCGATCGGCACTTTCCCATCGCCTGCGTCGAAGGCTGGAGCGTCGGCGCGGACTGGCGCGGACCGTTGCTGGTTGACGTACTGCGCAAGGCCGGTGTCGATGTCGACGGGGACATCCGCGTGCACGTGCAATCGCTGGAACGCGAAGGGACCTACAACAACTCGATCGTCGAGGGACACCAATTGCCGCAGGCACTTCTCGCTACCCACCTCAACGGCAAGCGACTGAGCATGGATCACGGGTTCCCGCTGCGGTTGATCGCACCCGACCGAGCCGGCGTGCTGAACACCAAATGGATCGAATCGGTGCGGGTGATCTGAGATGGCTCGCACACAACGCTCCGATCTCACCCTACGCATCGCGCTCGGCACGATCGGCTTCCTCGGCATCGGTTACGGCGTCTTCCGGATATTGGGCAACCAGTCCGTCAGCCAGCCGCTCAAGCTGGCCCCATGGCTGATCGGCGCGATCGTCCTACACGACTTCGTGCTGACTCCGATCGTGCTGAGCATCGGCCTGGTGCTCACCCGATTCGTCGAGCCACGGGCGCGCCGTTACATACAAGGTGGCCTGGTCACGGGCGCCTTGGTGACCGCGATCGCCATCCCGCTCATCTACCGGCGTGGCAAGAACCTGCCCGGCAAGGCGCTGCTCGAACGGAACTATGCGGCGAACCTGGCGTTGATCATCGCCATGATCGCCGCGGTGACGGCAGCGGCCTACGCCGTCCGGGTCATGCGTGATCGCCGCGATCAGCGCGGCATCGACACGAACGTCCGACCGCCGACCGTCCAGACCTCGGGTACCCCGTACCCGAACGAGACCACGTAACGCAGCAGCGGCAGCAGCCCGACATGCGCCCAGGCGAACGCCGGGCCGATCGGCTCGCCGTGCTGGCTGAACCGCACCCCCAACTGCTCGTCGGCGTGGGCGTCCTCGTGGGTCTCCACTATGAGCCGGCCTCCGGGCGCCAGCAACGCGTGCACCCGCTCCAGCAGACGATGGGGGTCGCCGCCGATGCCGATGTTTCCGTCCATGAGCAGGACGGTCGGCCAGCGTCCCTCCCCCGGGATCGGGGCGAAGACGCTGCGCAGGACGGCCGGTAGCCCGCGCCCGCGGGTCAGGGCGACGGCCGTCTCGGCGATGTCCAGGCCCATGGCGGCAGTGCCGCGTTCGGCCAGCGCGTGCACGAAGCGGCCCGGGCCGCAGCCGACATCGAGTACCGGCCCGGTGCAACGATCGAGCACGGTCTCGTCGATGTCGTCGACCGGTGCCAGCCAGCGGGCGACGTCAAGGGAGATGACGCGGCCGTCGTCGGCATGCAGCCCGAGAGGGCCGGACGTGCGCAGCGAGTGCTCGTACGGGCGCAACGCTCCGGCTTGCATCAGCGCACCGCGATCAAGGAGGTGCGGGTCTCGGCCAGCGCCGCCGTGAACGCGCTGTCGGGGATCAGTGCAGCGACCTCGCAGGCGTCGGCGATGGTATCGACGTCGCGCAGTTCGTCGAGGAACTGAACCCGCAGGCCGAGACGCTTCATGCGTCGCAGCTGGTCAGCGCCGGTGTGCGCCGTCGACATCGAGATGCCCAGGATGGCTGGCGTCGCCAGGCGCGTGTCGCGAAAGCCGATCGCCCAGTAGCCGCCGTCGGGCGCCAACCCGAGGCAGGCGTCATAGTGCTCGTGGTCGAAGGCGGCGAGTTGCGCACTGCGGACCTGCGGCGTGTCCATCCCGACCAGCAACGCCGGGCCGGGTCCGGCCGCGTCGAACGCGCTTGCCAGGCGGCGATCGAGGCCACCGTCGGGCTGGCGGCAGAAACGCCACCCTGCGGGCAACCAGCCGGCGTCATCTCCGTCGAAGGCGAGCAGCCGCTGCCGGGCCGGCGTCGCCTGCACCGCGGCGAGGGTGTCGGCGAGCGCTGCGCCGGCGACCTTTGCTGCCTGCTCGGCCGTGAGGGCCGGCACCAACCGGGTCTTCACTCGACCCGCGACCGGTACTTTGGCGATGACGATCAGGGTCTCGATCACAGCGCCAGCGCGCCGCTCATGTCGCGCACGGCCTGCATGCTGCCGCGCACGGTGCCGGTGACCTTCGAGTGACCGATACGTGGCGCGTAGTCGACGTCGACCTGCTCGATCCGCCAGCCGGCCTGGGCCGCCTTGACGATCGTCTCGACCGGGTAGCCGCAGCGGCGATCCGACAATTCGAGTGTCACCAGGTCGGCGCGGCGCGCCACTCGCAGCGGTCCCACGTCGTCCAGGCGCGCACCGGTCCGGCGCCGCACCCGCCGGGCCAGCTCCCAGTTGGCCACCCGCGCCGCTAGCGGCCAGGCGCCGCGGCTCGTCGGCCGGCGGCGGGCGACCACCAGATCTGCACCTGCCATCAGTCGTTCCGCCATCCGCAGCGCGTCGCCGGGATCAAGTGAGGCGTCACAGTCACAGAAAGCCACGAACTCGGCGCGGGCGGCCATCAGCCCCGCGTGACAAGCCGCCCCGTAGCCGCGCTGAGTGCAGTGCACGACCTGAGCGCCGAGGTCGCGAGCGATGTCAGGCGAGCCGTCGACCGATCCGTTGTCGACCACGATCGCTAAGGCCCCGTCCGGGATGCGGGCCAGCACCCAGGGCAGGGCGCCTGCCTCGTCCAAGCAGGGCAACACGATGTCGATCATCGGCTTCACTCCCTGACGCTAGCCGCCGGATGTTCCAGCAAACCCTTACAGATCGGGGAACCGGTGGCCCGCCGTGGCATGGCGGCCTGGTCCGGCAACCTAGGATCAGGTCATGCCCTATGTCCTGGTGGTCGATGACGATGACACGGTTGCATCCGTCGTCGTCTCCTACCTTCAGCGGGCAGGCCATGACACCGAACGGGTCGGTGACGGGCAGTCGGCTCTCGATGCCGTCGCGAAGCGAGCACCCGATCTGATGGTGCTCGATCTCATGCTGCCCGAGGTGGACGGGCTCGAGGTGTGCCAGCGCGTGCGCAAGACCCACGCCGACCTGCCGATCATCATGCTGACGGCGTTGAGCGAGGCCGAGGATCGCATCGCCGGCCTGGAGGTCGGCGCCGACGACTACGTCACCAAGCCGTTCTCGCCGCGCGAGCTGGTGCTGCGCATCGACTCGGTATTGCGCCGCTTCGCCATGACGCCCCAGCCTGCGGCGCATCTCGTCGCCGGCTCGATCGTGGTCGACACCGCTGCGCGCCGGGCCACCCGCGACGGCGCGGAGTTGGCGCTCACGGTGCGCGAACTCGACCTGCTGGCCTTCCTCTTGGCTCACCCCGGCACCGCGTTCAACCGCGAGCAGCTCATGCGCGAAGTCTGGGGGTGGACGTTCGGCGACCAGTCGACGGTCACCGTCCACGTGCGCCGGCTGCGCGAGAAGATCGAGGACGATCCGACGAACCCGAAGCTGATTCAGACGGTGTGGGGCATCGGTTACCGGTTGGAGTTGCCGTGACACCCACCCTGCCCAACGTGCTGCTCGCGCTGCTGTGGGCGGTCGGCGCGTGCGCGCTGATGTGGCTGATCACCCTGCCGTTGCGGCGCCGCTCGCTCGGCGCCCTGCTCGCGTCCGTGGTCCTCACCGGTACTGCCGCGTCGATCGGTGCGATCTTCGGCTTCCTGCACGCGATGCTGCTGCCGGCTAACGAGCAGGTCACCGTCATCGTGGTGGTCTCGGCGGCCGGCGTCGTGGGCGCGATCGCCGCAGGCGCCACGGCGCTGCGGCTCACCAAGGACCGCAAGGTGCTGAGCACCGCCCTGGCCGAGATCGGTCAGGGGCTCGTCCCGAAACATGACGGGCGTCGGCTCACGTCCGAACTCGAACACGTACGTCACGAACTCAGCGTCACCGCGCAGGGTCTGGCCGAGTCGCGCTCACGCGAGCGTTCGCTGGAATCCGCGCGCCGTGAGCTCGTCACCTGGGTCAGTCACGACCTGCGCACGCCACTGGCCGGTCTGCGGGCGATCTCCGAGGCGCTCGAGGACGGTCTGGTCGATGACCCCGACACGTACTACAAGCAGATCCGGACATCCGTCGACCGGCTCAGCGGCATGGTCGACGACCTGTTCGACCTGTCCCGCATCCAAGCCGGCTCGTTCTCACGTGACATCGACGCGATCCCGCTCGACGATCTCGTCTCCGACTGCCTGGCCGCGCTCGAACCCCTGGCGGCGGCGCAGGGTGTGCGCCTGACCGGACGGATGGCCGGCACCGCGACGGTGGCCGGTAACGGCCAGGAGCTCAACCGCGCCTTGACCAACCTTGTTGCCAACGCGATCCGGCACACCCGGGCCGACGGGCAGGTCGACGTGGTGGTCGGGCTCAGCGCGGCCGGATCCTCGCCGCAGGCCGAGGTCATCGTCAACGACGAGTGCGGCGGCATCGCCGACGGCGACCTGGCCCGGGTCTTCGACGTGGGCTTCCGCGGCGAGCCGGCGCGCACCCCGCACGAAGTACATCCGGCCGGCGCCGGCCTGGGACTCGCCATCACCCGCGGCATCGTCGAGGCGCACTCGGGCAGCGTCCACGTCGAGAACACCGCCGACGGCTGCAGATTCACTGTCTGCCTGCCAGTCGCGTCCTAGTTCTGCACCCCGACCGTCGAGTGACGTAGTTTCATGGTCAGAGACGGCACAGTTCGCCGTCTCTGATCTTCGAGATACGTCACTCGACGAGGTCTTGCACGCCTTTGTCGAATTCAACCCTCGGTGACCATTGAAGTTCGGACTTGAGGCGGGACGAGTCGGCGGTGATGTGCCGGACGTCGCCCAGGCGGTAGTCGCCGCTCACTCGCGGTGCCGGACCGCCGGTTGCTGTGGCCAGCGCCGCCGCCAGGTCGCCCACGGTGCGTGGTATTCCGGAGCCGACGTTGAACGCGCGCACGCCGTGCTCGTGGCGTTCGGCGGCGAGGACGGTGGCGGCCGCGATGTCGCGCACATGGACGAAGTCGCGGCGCTGCCCGCCGTCCTCGAAGACCGTCGGTGCCTCGCCCCGGCGCAGCGCGGACAGGAAGATCGCCGCCACGCCGGCGTAGGGAGTGTCGCGGGGCATGCCGGGGCCGTAGACGTTGTGGTAGCGAAGCGCGGCGACGCTGCCGCCGGTAACGCGAGCCCATGAGGACGCGAGGTACTCCTGTGCGAGCTTGCTGGCGGCGTAGGCGTTGCGCGGGTCGAGCCGGGCGTCCTCACCGACGAGCGCCGGCGCGAGATCGCTGCCGCACAGCGGGCAGGGCGGCTCGAACCGGCCCGCCGCCAGCGCGTCCTCGGCCCGCGGGCCGGGCGTTACGTCACCGTGCGTTGCGCATCGCCCCAGTCCTTCGCCGTACACGACCATCGAGCTCGCGAGCACCAGGCGGTTGACCCGCCCCCTCGCCATGGCGGCGAGCAGCACGGCGGTGCCGTGGTCGTTCGAGTCGGCGTAGTCCGGCAGATCCTGGACGTCGACCCCGAGGCCGACCTTGGCTGCGAGGTGACACACCACGTCCACGCCGGTCAGCGCCTCCTCGACGGCGACCGCATCGCGCACGTCGCCGACGAGCAGCCCCGGCACGGATGGTGGCGCCCCGCGGTGGACGTCGGCGCGCAGTGAGTCCAGCGTCCGCGTGGTGTGCCCGCGTTCGAGCAGGCAGGCGTGCACCTGCTGCCCGATGAACCCGGCCGCGCCAGTCAGCAGCACCCTCACGGCAGCTGAAAGCCCGGCGGATACCCGGACGTGTCGGCGCAGCCGCAGTCCCCCGGCCGGGGCGGCAGAGCGGCGACGGTGGCCACGAGCAGGTCACGCAGCAGCGGCAGGTTGGCCGCGAACGCGGCGAGCACCTCGGTGTGGGTGACGCCCTGCCCGGCCTCGACGCCGGCGTCCAGGTCGGTAACCAGCGCCAGGGTTGTGTAACACAGGGCCAGCTCGCGGGCCAGGCCGGCTTCAGGCATCGCCGTCATCCCGATGATCGACCAGCCGTGGCCCTGGAATTCCAGCGACTCCGCGCGCGAGGAGAAGCGCGGGCCGTTGACGACCACGAGCGTGCCGCCATCGGTTACCGGCGGACCTGTACCCAGGGCGGCGGCCCGTCCGTCGCGGCAGTACGGGTCGGCGAAGGAGACGTGCCCGACGCCCGCGGCCCCGTCGAAGTAGGTGTGCGCCCGGCCGTGCGTGCGGTCGGCGAGCTGGTCGGGCACCACCAGCGTCCCGGTCGGCAAGCTGGCCCGCAGCGAGCCCACCGCCGACAACGACACCACCTGGCGCACCCCGAGCGAGCGCAGCGCCCACATATTCGCCCGGTACGGCACGACGTGCGGGGCGAAGCGATGGTCGCTGCCGTGCCGCGGGATGAACGCGACCTGGCGCTCGCCGAGCATGCCCACCGTGATCACGTCGCTCGGCTCGCCGTAGGGCGTGGGCACCCTGTGCTGCGCCGCGTCATCGAGCAGGGAGTAGAAGCCCGAGCCTCCGATAACACCGACCACCGATGCCGAAACCATGCCGCAGACGCTATCGGTCGGCGACGGCGACATGGCGGCTGGTACAAAGACGGAGACGATTCAAAGGGAGAACCAGGATGCAGCGCAAGCATTATGACGCCGAGCACGAGGCGTTCGGTGAGGCCTTCCGCGCGTTCGCGGACAAGGCGATCGTGCCGAACTACATGGACTGGGAACGCGCCGGGATCACGCCGCGTGAGGTGTTCACCGAGGCCGGCAAGAGCGGCTTTCTCGGAATGCAGGTCCCTGAGCAGTACGGCGGCGGCGGCGTCGACGACTTCCGCTTCAACCAGATCCTCGACGAGCAGGTCGCCCTGGCGGGGATCACCGGCTCCGGGCTCGGCATCACCCTGCACAACGACACGTGCCTGCCGTACTTCCTGACCTACTGCAATGACGAGCAGAGCCAGCGCTGGCTGCCCGGCATCGTCAGCGGCGAACTGATCACCGCGATCGCGATGACCGAACCCGGCGCCGGCTCGGACCTGTCCGGAATCCGCACCAGCGCCAAGCTGGACGGGAATGGGGGTACCCCCGGCAGTGAAGGCGTAGCCGCCGGGGGGACGTACGTGGTCAACGGCTCCAAGACCTTCATCACGAATGGCATCAACGCCGACCTGGTCGTCACGGCGGTACGAACCGGCGCGGACAAGCACAAAGGCATGTCATTGCTGATCCTC
The DNA here is from genome assembly GCA_003244095.1 of Pseudonocardiales bacterium. Taxonomy (GTDB): domain Bacteria; phylum Actinomycetota; class Actinomycetes; order Mycobacteriales; family QHCA01; genus QHCA01. The sequence continues at coordinate 15,352 of QHCA01000291.1, forward strand.
GAGCGCGGCATGGACGGCTTCGAGCGGGGTCGCAACCTCGACAAGCTCGGCATGCACAGCCAGGACACCGCTGAGCTGTCGTTCACCGACGTCCGGGTGCCGGTGGCGAATCTGCTCGGCGCCGAGGGCGAGGGATTCGCGCAGCTGGTGAAGAAACTGCCGCAGGAGCGGATGTCCATCGCCGTCTCGGCCGTGGCCGAGGCCCAGGCCGCATTCCAGAACACGCTGCGCTACGTGCAGGACCGCAAGGCCTTCGGCACCACGATCGGCTCGTTCCAGAACACCAAGTTCGTCCTGGCCGAGATCGCCACCGAGATCGACGTCGCGCAGGCCTTCATCGATCGCTGCGTCGACCGGCTCAACGACGGCGAGCTCGACGTCGCCGACGCAGCCAAGGCCAAGTGGTGGTGCACGGAACTGCAGGGCCGAGTGATCGACCGCTGCTTGCAGTTGCACGGCGGCTACGGCTATATGACGGAGTACCCGGTATCGCGCGCCTACGCCGACGCGCGGGTCACTCGCATCTACGGGGGGACCACCGAGATCATGAAGGGCGTCGTTTCGAAGTCCCTCGGCCTGTGACTGATCCTTGGCCGCCGCAGCCCACGGTCCGGTTCATCCTGGCCTCGGCATCGCAGGGCCGTTACGAAACGCTGGTGAACGCCGGGGTCGTCCCCCAGCGGCTTGCCAGCAATTTCGACGAGTCGTCGGTGCAGGGATTGCCGCCGAGGGAGCTGGTGCAGGAGCTGGCCAACCGCAAGGCAGATGTCATCGCCACCCGGATGCGCGCTGAAGCGATCGCCGACGGCGAGCTGCCCCAGACACTCGTCCTGGGCTGCGATTCCCTGCTCGAGTTCGAGGGGGACACGCTGGGCAAGCCGAGGACGCAGGACGAGGTCGAGGTGCGCTGGAAGCGGATGCGCGGCAGGAGCGGAGTACTGCACACCGGTCACTGTCTTATCGATGTCATCGTCGAGCGGGTCGCGTTAGCCACGGCGTCGACCAAGGTGCATTTCAGCGACATCACCGACGACGAGCTCGAGGTCTACCGCAGCAGCGGCGAGCCCTCCAACGTGGCCGGTGGGTTCACGGTCGACGGGTTCGGCGGCTGGTTCATCGACGGCGTCGAGGGTGATCATCACAATGTTGTCGGGCTGTCGTTGCCGGTCCTGCGCAAGCTGCTGCGGGAGTTGGACTACGGCCTGTGGGACTTGGGCTACCCGACGCCGTGAGTGTGACTTCACGTCGGCTCTCGACTGTGATCATCTAGAGGTTAGGGTCACATTTCGCGCCAACTCCTAGTCTGAGCAGTCCGCCGCCCACGTGCGCGTCGGGTCGGAGCGGCCGCGGACGACGACCTCACCCGCCGCGTGCCAGTGCGCCCGCTCCAGCGGGCTCGCCTGCAGCACGACGACGTCGGACGCCAGCACGCATCCCGGCTGTGCCTTGGCCAGGTCGGTGAGCCGGGCGGCTTCGTTCACCGCATCCCCGATGACGGTGTACTCGAGGCGGCTTGCGGCCCCGATCTGCCCGGCGATGACCGGACCGGCAGCGACGCCGATGCCGATCTGCACCTCGCCGGCAGCCGCGATCCGGTCGCGGATCTCGCGAGCGGCACTCAGGGCGGCGGTGGCGGGGTCGTCGAGTTCGACCGGCGCGCCGAAGATGCACAGCGCGGCGTCACCCTCGAACTTGTTCACCAGACCACGGGCCCGTTCGACCGTGTCGATGACCACCGAGAAGAACCGATTGAGCATCGCCACGAACTCGCCTGGATCTGTGGTCCGCGTCAGCGCCGTGGAACCGGTGATATCGACGAACAGCGCGACCACGTCACGGGCCTCACCGGACAGGGTGACGCCGTCGCGCATCGCCTCCTGCGCGACGGCAGGCCCGACGTGGCGTCCGAACATGTCCCGGATCTGCTCGCGTTCCCGCAGCCCGGCCACCATGTCGTTGACGCCGCCCTGCAGCATGCCGATCTCACCCGGGTCGTCGACGACGACCTCGGTGTCCAGCGAACCCGAGCCGACCTGGCGCAGCACGTTGAGCAGGTCACGCATCGGCGTGCCTATCGCGCGCGCCGCGAGCCCCGTGGACAACAGCCCGACTGCCAAGGCCACCGCCGCGAGGACGATCGCGGCGCCGCGCACGTGGCTGTGCCCGGGCGGTGCGGTGAGGACCAGGATGATGCCCACGAGGGGGATGGCCGTGGTCAGCCACCAGGTCACCATCAACCGCACCCGTACCGACAACAGCGGCGAGTTGCGCGGCGGGTAGGTGGCCAGCGCCAACTGGGTGATCGGGCGGGTCGTCCGGGCGACGAGCAGATATGTGACGCCCGCCGTACTGAGCCCGGCCAGGGCCACGCCACCGCCGATTCCGACGATCTCGGCCCCTCCGATGCCCTGGGCGGCGACCACGCCACCGATGACGACCGCCCCGACGAGCCAGAGCACGGCCGTGATCACCGCGACGTCGATCGGGGTTCGAAGTGTTCGCCGCGCCTCCTGGTAGGTGGGCACGTCGCCGTGGCTGAGCCAGCGCAGGGTCCGCTTGTGCAGGGAGGCGCCGAAGATCGTCCCGACGGTCATCGCCACCACCGCGTACGCCGACGAGACGGCCAGCAGAGCCATCCGGTCGCCGTGCGGCGCGCCGTCGTTCAGCGCGAGCACGAGGAAGGTGATCACGACGCTGCCGAGGAGGTTGGTGATGACGACGGCGATCCCGATCCCGAACAGGGTGCGGACCACAAACGGGAGCCCGTCGCACCAGGCCGTCTTCGCCGCCCGCGTACTACCGAGGGCAAGGGCATGCGTGGACTGGCTCACCTATCGATTGTCGCCCACTAGCTGACCCAGCGGCAGCGGTCCGCGGCTGAGCACGGTCCGGATGGCGAACGTGCTGCGCGCGTCGGTGACCGACCCGATCGACAGGATGTCGTCGAGCAGCACCCGTTCGTAGGCGGCCAGGCTCGGGATGACTGCCTCGATGAGGAAGTCCGCCTCCCCCGAGATGACATGACAGGCGACGACCGCGGGGATCGCGATCAGCGCCGCCTCGATGCGGCTCGACGTCTCGCGGGAGTGCTGGTCGACCCGCAGGGTGATGAATACGGTGAGGCCGAGGCCGGCGCGCTCGCGGTCGAGCTCGGCGCGGTACCCGGCGATGATCCCGTCGGCCTCCAGCACCTTGGTCCGGCGCAGGCAGGACGACGGCGACAGCGATACTGCCTCGGCCAGGTCGACGTTGGCGATCCGGCCGTCCGCTTGCAGGCGATGGAGGATGGCGCGATCTGTCTTGTCATACGCGTTGTCTGGCACGTTCCTGACAATATCAGCTTGTTAAGCGAATTATGTTGCACCGCGGAAGTCAAAAGCCGCCGTATTTGCCATCGCGTGCCGGGCCGAATCCAGCACGCTAAGCGGATGCCAACGACAACGCATCTCTCGACCGTCCGGGGCGCTGCGCTCTACATCGGGGCCCTGCTCGGCCCCAGCCTGCTGCTGCTGCCCGGCCTGGCCGCCGCTCTCGCCGGTCCGGCTTCGATCCTGGCCTGGATCGGGCTGCTCGTCGTCTCCGGGCTGCTCGCCCGAGTCTTCACCAGCCTGGGCACCCGGATCCCCAACGGCGGCGTAGCCGCATATGCCGCCGCCGGTCTCGGCGTGCGGGCCGGCCGCGCCACCAGCTGGTGCTTCCTGGCCGGTGTGGTGTGCGGCGCGCCTGTCGTCTGCCTGATCGGCGGGTCGTACGTCGGCGACCTGCTCGGCGGCGGACGGCCGGTCAGCGTTATCGCTGCCGCGATTCTGCTGACCGCCGTGATCGCCCTCACCCTGGGCGGGGCGCGCACGACCACGACCGCGCAGCTCGTGCTCGTCGGGGTGTTGGTCGCCCTCGTGCTGGTCGCCATCGTCGGTGCCGCACCGTCGGCGCACGCCAGCAACTGGACGCCGTTCGCACCGCACGGCTGGGCCTCGATCGGCAGCGCCGCCTCGGTGCTCGCCCTGTCCTTCGTCGGCTGGGAGGCCATCGCTCCACTCACCGCCCGGCTGCGTAACCCCGGTCGCCAGCTGCCGCGGGTCATCGGCATTGCCTTCGCCGTGACCGCCGTCATCTATCTCGCCCTGGCCGGCACGACGGTCGCCGTGCTCGGCGCCCACGCCGGCAGCGCGGTGCCCCTGGCCGACCTGCTGCGCGTGGCGGTGGGCTCGGCCGGACCGGTCATGGCCGCGGTGGCCGCCGTGGTGCTGACGCTCGCGGCGACGAACGCCTACCTGTCCGGCGCCGCCGCGATGGTGGCCGAGGTGCGCACCACGCGGGCAATCGGGCAGGCCGGGCGCCCCTCGCGCGGCTTGCAGCTCGCCATCGCGGGCACCGGTGTGCTGGTGCTCGGCGGCGAGGCGAGCGACCTGGTCAGCACTGCACAACTGGTCGCGGTGCCCACGACGCTGTTCCTCACCGTCTACCTGGGCTGCACCGCCGCGGCCGCCCGCATTCTGGCCGGGGGCATGCGTGTGGTGGCAGCCATGTCCTGCGGTGCGGTCCTGGTCGTGTTGTCCTTCAGCGGCTGGGCCCTGGTGATCGGCGGCGTGGTTGTGCTCGCGGGGCTGTATCGGCGCCGCAGCCCTGTCGCGGTGCACCATGGCGCTGTGTCCGCGCCCTGCTCAGTCGCCTGACCCCAACCAATCTCAGAAAGGACCGATGATCATGAGCCAGGATTCCGGCGAGATCGCCGCCACATACTTCCGGTCGTGGCTGGCCAAGGACTTCACGACGTTGCGCTCGCTCCTGGCCGACGACGTCACCTTCCGCGGGCCGCTCGGCACCGCCGATGACGCCGAGACCTGCATCCGGGGGCTGCAGGGCATGCGGCAGATGATCACAGACATCGTCATCCACAAGATGTTCGTCGACGGACCGGACGCGCTGACCTGGTTCGACGTGTGCACGTCCGTCGCACCACCGGCCGCCACAGCCAACTGGAGTCACGTCGAGGACGGCAAGATCAACAGGATTCGGGTGACCTTCGATCCGCGCGAGATCGTTGCTGGGTCCGCGTGATCGCGGCCAGCCGGCCACGGCGCCACTCGCCGTAACGATCGGGCTCTGTGGAGCGCTCGAGCTGCGACATGAGCGCGACCACGGCGGCCAGCTCCTCGGCCGTCGCGTTGCCGCGCACCCGCAGCCGATCGGTCACGTGGGTGGCACCCCGTGCCGCTTGGCCGCGATCTCGCGCGACTTGCCGACCAGAACCGCGTAGCGCAGCACCAGTTCTGAACGCAGTTCGCTCGGTTCGATGATCGCGTCGAGAACGAGATCGCTGGCCAGCCGGAGCAGGTCGACGTCCTCCTCGTACTCGGCGCGCTTGTCGGCCACGAATGCCGCCCGCTCGTCCGGGTCGGCGATCTCCTCGATCTTGTTGGCGTAAACAGCATTCACCGCGGCCTGCGGCCCCATCACTGCGATCTTCGCAGTGGGCAGCGCGATGCATGCGTCGGGCATGAAGCCCGGGCCGGCCATCGCATAGAGCCCAGCACCGTAGGCCTTGCGCACGATCACCGAGATCTGCGGCACCGTTGCCTCGGCTACTGCGGTGATCATCTTGGCGCCGTGCCGGATGATGCCCTGCCGCTCGACCTCGCTGCCGATCATGAAGCCCGGCACGTCGGCCAGGTAGAGCAGCGGCACGTTGAATGCGTCGCACAGCCAGATGAAGCGCGCCGCCTTGTCGGCCGAGTCGACGAAGAGGACGCCGCCGCGCACGGCCGAGTTGTTCGCGACGATGCCGACGGGATGGCCGTCGATGCGCCCGAAGCCGGTGACCAGTTCGGCCGCGAACAACGGCTTGACCTCGAAGAACGAGTCGGCGTCGATCAGCCCGTCGATGATCTCGTGCACGTCGAACGGGACGGATTCCTCGACCGGCACGGCGTCGTCGGCCAGCTCGATCGACGGCGGCGCCGTGAGCACCTCGGGCGGCTGCTCGCGCCAACAGGTGGGCAGGTAGCCGAAGTACAGCTTGGCCTGCTCGATCGCGTCCTCGTCGTCGACGGCCAGGTTGTCGCCGCACCCAGAGACCGTGACGTGCATGCGCGCGCCACCCATCTCCTCGAGGCTGACCTTCTCGCCCACGACCATCTCGGCCATCCGGGGCGAGCCGAGGTACATCGATGCGTTGCCCTCGACCATGATCACGATGTCGCAGAACGACGGGATGTAGGCGCCGCCGGCCGCGGACGGGCCGAACAGGCAACAGATCTGTGGCACCTTGCCCGACAGGGCGACCTGGTTGTGGAAGATCCGTCCCGCACCGCGGCGACCGGGGAACAGCGCAACCTGGTCGGTGATGCGCGCGCCCGCCGAGTCGATCAACCAGAAGATCGGCAGCTCCTCGGTGAGCGCCCGCTCAGTCACCCGGATGATCTTCTCCACCGTCCGGGCCCCCCACGACCCGGCCTTCACCGTGGGGTCGTTCGCGACCACCAGCGCGGGCCGCCCGTCGACCAGGCCCTGGCCGGTAACGACGCCATCGGCCGGGAGTCCGGTTGACAGGGCATTGGCCAGTTGACCGTCCTCGACGAACGTGTCGGCGTCGAAGAGCAGCGCGATGCGCTCGCGCACGTAGAGCTTGTTCTGCGCGGCGAGCTTCGCGGCCGCCTTCTCCGGCGCTTCGAGCGTGGCCGCACGCGCCGCCAGGATCTCCTTCTCGCCGCTCACACGCTCACCCTGCCATGGGCGAGGGCGCGCTCAGGCCACTGACACGTACCGCGGTGCTTGAGTCGAGTGGCCGATCGCGGCGGTGACCAGCAGGTCGTCCTGCCGGGCCAGCGCCCGCGGGTGCTCGCACTGCGACAGGTGCCGGTCGAGCAGCCGGCGCAGCGTCGGCCGCAGTGCGGCGGTGGCCTGCCAGGCCTGCCCGCACACCTGATCGGCGTCCCGCGGCCCGTCGGCGGTGTCGAGGCTCAGTAGCTCGATCTGCGCCCACAGCGCCTGGGACCAGTCGTACTGCAGGGCCAGGATCAGTTCGGTGCGGCTGGCGAACTGCGCCTGCACCGACGGTGACGTCTCGTAGACCAGGTCGTCGTACGGGTGGGCGGCGGCGTACTCCAACACCAGCTTGATCGCCGCGTGGCGGCGCCGGTAGTCGTCCCAACTCATGGTCATTCCCTCGGGCCAAAGCCGCACACCCCCGCGATGCGCGATCACGCGGCAAGAGGAGTCGTGACGCGCCGCCCTGATACGTCCGGTCAGCGGGCCGCGGCCCGATCATGTGACGGGCAGGCCGAGACCGCGCGCGATGACCATGCGCTGCACCTCGGAGGTGCCCTCGCCGATCTCGAGAACCTTGGCGTCGCGATAGAAGCGGGCCACCGGGAACTCCTCCATGAAGCCGTTGCCGCCGAACACCTGGGTGGCGACCCGAGTCGCCGCGACGGCGGCCTCGGTGGAGTACAGCTTGGCGATCGCCGCGGCCTGCTTGACCTCGGCGCCCGACCGGCCGGAGTCCTTCAACCAGGCCGCCTTGTAGGTCAGCAGCCGGGCCGCCTCGACCGCAACCGCAACATCGCTCAGTGAGAACGCGACCGCCTGCCGCGACCCGATCGGCGCCCCGAAGGTGTGCCGCTCCAGCGCGTACTTGCGCGACACGTCCAGGCAGCCCTGGGCCAGCCCTACCGCGAGTGCGGAGATGGCGATGCGGCCGTCGTCGAGCACGTTCAGGAACTGCTTGAAGCCGTTGCCACGGACGCCCAGCAGGTTCGCCTCGGGCACCTTGCAGTCGTCGAAGCTGAGCCCGTGGGTGTCGGAGATGTGCCAGCCCAGCTTGTCGTAGGCAGGCTCGACGACTAGCCCCGGCGTGCCGGACGGCAGCAGAATCGTAGAGATCTCTTTCTCGCCGGTGCGTGCCGTCACGGTGATCACCGAGGTGATATCGGTGCCGGAGTTCGTGATGAAGGCCTTGGCGCCGTTGAGCGTCCATTCGCCGGCGGCCAGGGTGGCGCGAGTCTTGGTGGCGCCGGCGTCCGAACCTGCCTCGGGCTCGGTCAGGCCGAAGGCCGCGAGCGCTCGGCCGGTGACCAGGTCGGGCAGCCACTGCGTCTTCTGCTCGTCGGTGCCGTAGGTCAGGATCGGGTTGATGCCGAGCCCAACCGCGGCCTCGAGCGTGATCCCGATCGACTGGTCGACGCGGCCGAGTTCCTCGATGGCCACGCACAGTGAGGTGAAATCGGCATCCGAGCCCCCGTACGCCTCGGGGACGACCAGGCCGAACAGCCCCAGGTCGCCCATCGCGCGCACGACGTCGAGCGGCAAGCGGTGCTCGCGGTCCCACTGCGCCACATGTGGCGCGATCTCGCCCTCGGCGAAGTCGCGAACCACCTTGCGGAACGTCTCGTGCTCGGCAGAAAGCTCGAACGTCATCGGATCTCCTCGGACAGGTCGTACTTGACGTTTACGTCAACGTAAGGCGACGATAGCAATGTGACCTCGAAAGCGGAAGTGGCGCGCACCTGGACGGTCGGTGAGCTCGCCGACGAGCTCCGCGTCACCACCCGCACCCTGCGCTTCTACGAGGCCGAGGGGCTCATCACCCCGCAGCGGGCGGGCGCGAATCGGGTCTACAGCCAACGCGAGCACGCCCGGCTGCGGCTCATCCTGCGCGGGCGCCGCTTCGGCATGACGCTGAGCGAATGCCGCGAAATCGTCGACATGTACGACGGCGCCGAATCCTCTGAGCAGCGCCAACTGCAGATCCTGCTCGCTCGGCTGGACGAGATCGCGGCCGACCTGCGGGCCCGGCAGGCCGACCTGCGCCGCACCCTCACCGAGGTGACCGACGTCGCCGCCCAGTGCCGCGCCCGCCTGGACGAATTGGTTTAACCAGCGCTCAACCGAAGATCGGGCGCGATCGATTGTCCTTCGTGTAAATTTTCTGTTAAGTTGTGCAAACGTCGCCGGGGAGCGACACGCCGGGGGAATCCACGGTGGCACCCTGGCCTGAGGCAAGTGCCGTCACGACGATCGGACGGCACGATGCTGACTCTCCCAATGCGTTCCCTGCGCGTGCTGGCTTGCGCAGCCGTAGTCCTCGTGACCGCGGCGCTGGTGAGCGCGCCCGGGTCGAATGCCGGCCCAGCCACGCCCAACCCGCAGCCCACTTGCGGTGGCGGACCGCTCGCCAAGTCCACGGGCGGCTACTGGCAGTGCACGTTCACCGACGAATTCGACGGGTCGGTCCTCGACACCACCAAATGGGCTGCCCAGCAGACCGCCATCAGCGGGTTCCGGTCTGGACCTGCCTGCTTCAAGAGCAGCACGGCGAATGTGTCCGTGGCGAACGGGCTGCTGAGCCTCACCGCACGCCAGGAGGCAACGCCGTTCGTGTGCAGGAGCCCCGAGGGTGATTTCGTCAGCCAGTACACGAGCGGCAGCATCTCGACATTCGGCACCTTCAGCCAGGCGTACGGACGCTTCGAGGTCAGGGCCAGGCTCCCGGCCGCAACCGTGCGTGGCTTGCAGGAAGCTATCTGGCTGTGGCCGGTGAACTCGACGAAGTACGGCCCTTACTGGCCGATGTCCGGCGAGATCGACATCGCCGAGGTGTATAGCGTTCTTCCCGATCGGGCCATCCCCTACATCCACTACGTGCCCGCACGGGTCGACTACAGCGTGACGAATAACTACTGCATGATCGCCGACATCAGCCAGCTGCACACGTATGTGGTCGAGTGGACGCCGGCAGCCATCACCGTGATCTATGACGGGCACACCTGCCTGGTCGACAACTGGTACCCCGCGTGGCCGCAGGTCCGGCCGCAGCCCTTCGACCAGCCGTTCATGATCGCGCTGACCCAGGCGTTAGGGGTCGGCTACAACGCCTTCGACCCAGCCGCCACACCGCTGCCGGCCACTACGCAGGTCGACTACGTCCACGTCTGGAAGTAGGTCGGGCCGCCCCTTGTAGTCTGCAATCCTGCGCGGCCCGCGCGTGTCAGGAGGCAGACCAGTGCAGAAAGTGCTCATCGCCAACCGGGGTGAGATCGCGGTGCGGGTCATCCGTGCCTGCAAGGACGCGGGCTACACCTCCGTCGCGATCTACGCCGAACCCGACCGGGGCGCGCTGCACGTCCGGATGGCCGACGAGGCGTTCGCACTGGGCGGCACAACCCCCGGCGACTCCTACCTCGTGATCGACAAGGTCATCGCGGCGGCCGCTCAGTCGGGCGCTGACTCCGTGCACCCCGGCTACGGCTTCCTGGCCGAGAACGCCGAGTTCGCCCAGGCGGTGCTCGACGCCGGGCTGACCTGGATCGGCCCGTCGCCGCAGGCGATCCGCGACCTCGGCGATAAGGTCACCGCGCGCCACATCGCGCTGCGCGCCGGCGCCCCGCTCGTCCCCGGCACGAAGGATCCGGTGAGCGGCCCGGACGAGGTGGTGGCCTTCGCCAAGGAGAACGGCCTGCCGGTCGCCATCAAGGCGGCCTTCGGCGGCGGTGGCCGCGGGCTGAAGATCGCCCGCACGATCGAGGAGATTCCAGAGCTGTTCGACAGCGCGGTCCGCGAGGCGGTGGCCGCCTTCGGCCGCGGCGAGTGCTTCGTCGAGCGCTACCTCGACCGTTCCCGCCACGTCGAGGCGCAGGTACTTGCCGACCAGCACGGCAACGTTGTGGTCGTCGGCACCCGCGACTGCTCGCTGCAGCGCCGCAACCAGAAGCTGGTCGAGGAGGCGCCGGCGCCGTTCCTAACCGACGAGCAGCGCGCCCGCATCCACGAGAGCGCGAGGGCGATCTGCCGCGAAGCCGACTACACCGGCGCCGGCACGGTCGAGTTCCTGGTCGGCAACGACGGTGTGATCAGCTTCCTCGAGGTCAA
>QHCA01000291.1:26231-42670 GCA_003244095.1 Pseudonocardiales bacterium
CAGGTCGAGCACCCGGTCACCGAGGAGACCAGCGGCATCGACCTGGTGCGCGAGCAGTTCCGCATCGCCGACGGCGAGCCGTTGCGCTTCACCGAGGACCCCGCGCCGCGCGGGCATTCGTTCGAGTTCCGCATCAACGGCGAGGACCCGGGCCGGGGCTTCCTGCCCGCGCCCGGCACCGTCACCACCTACCGTGAGCCGGCCGGACCGGGCGTGCGCGTCGACGCGGGGATCGAGGGCAGCTCGGTCATCGGGGGCGCCTTCGACTCGTTGCTGGCCAAGCTGATCGTCACCGGCGCGACACGCATCGAGGCGCTGGAACGCTCGCGCCGGGCGCTGGACGAGTTCATCGTCGACGGGATGGCGACGGCGTTGCCGTTCCACCGCGCGGTGGTGCGTGACCCGGCCTTCACCAGCGAGCCGTTCACCGTCTTCACGCAATGGATCGAGACGGAGTTCGGCAACGAGATCCCGCCGTTCACCGGTGGCGCAGAAGGCGTCGACGACGGCGGCCCACGCGAGACCGTCGTGGTCGAGGTCGGCGGCAAGCGACTCGAGGTGTCGCTGCCGGCGGGGTTCGGCGGCAGCGGGGGCGGCGGCGCGAGGAAGGCAGCGCCCAAGCGCTCGGCCGGGCGCAAGTCCGGCGCGGCCACTTCCGGTGACGCGCTCACCGCGCCGATGCAGGGCACCATCGTCAAGGTCGCCGTCGCCGAGGGCGATGTCGTCGAGGCCGGCCAGATGGTCGTCGTCCTCGAGGCGATGAAGATGGAGCAACCGCTGAACGCGCACAAGGCAGGGACGATCACGGCCCTCAACGCCGAGGTCGGCGCGGTCGTCACCTCGGGCTCGCCCATCTGCGAGATCAAGGACTGACGTGTCGGTGGCCAGTGGGCCGCCGTGCAGTCGTGAACCTTTCGCCCGCGAGATGGCGTACAGGTATGACATCGATTGCGTCGAACGACGGTTTCCGAGTGTCTGCCACCATCCCTTAGCCCACCACCAGTGAGTAGACGGACGCGAGCCTGATCGAGGCGTCGTTGCATCACTCGGAGAACTTCTCGGTGTTGTACGACCGGCACGCACGGTGTTGTACCGGTTCGCCTTGCGCCGGGTCGGCCCGGATGTGGCCGACGATGTGCTGGCGGATGCGTTCATGCCGACCGCGTCGCCGATCAGCGGCGCGCTCGGCGCCGCTGGCGAGCTGCCGTAGCGCTCAGCTGTGGACCAACGTGTGGACGGACCGGTGGACAACTGCAGTTTCTGGGGATAACCAAGTCCATTCTGTGGACGGCCGAAAAAACTCCGAAAAATCTCGAGATTGCTCGCGAGTACCTCTTGTGCGGCGTGCTCGAGCGCAGTAGAAATAGCCCTGTCGCCAGCAACGGGGGCACCAAGTCGGAGGCAACTTCGACAGGCCGAAGGTCCGAGTAATCGGTGCTGGAGGCGGTGTTTCCGGCGGGTGGCCGACCCGTCAACGCGGGCTTGCTGAGCGATCGGCGAGCGGTGCAGATGGGCCGTAGTAAGGCCCCTCCATCTCATACATGGAGGGGCCTTACGTCATTCTGGACCCTTGTCACGCGCATTTGCGGCAGCGACACGACAGCGACACGACAGCGACACGACAATTTGCCCGCGAATTCACCCGGTGAGTTCTCGGTGGCGGCCGCGGGTGATGGCCAGCGACACTAGATCGTCGGGACGTCCGGCCCTGTTTGCACCCGACTGCAGGTCGTTGACTGGACGTCATGACACCACAGCGCTGCGCGGCGCTCGCCGACAAGGTGATGTCGGCCGATGACGCCGCGGCGTTCATCATGCCTGGCGAACATGTCGGGATGAGCGGCTTCACCGGCGCCGGCCATCCCAAGGCCGTGCCGGGCGCGCTGGTGCGTCGAATGGCCGAGGCGAAGCACCGCGACAAACCGTTCACGGTCAGCGTCTGGACCGGCGCGTCCACCGCACCTGATCTCGACGGCGCGCTGGCCGCCGTCGACGGTATCGATCTGCGGATGCCTTACCAGTCCGACCCGCTCACCCGCGCCAAGATCAACGCCGGACTCCTGGACTACCTGGACGTGCACCTGTCCCACGTGGCGCAGATGGTGTGGGAGGGCTTCTTCGGCGATCTCGACGTGGCGGTGATCGAGGTCGCCGGCATCACTCCCGACGGCCTGCTGATCCCCTCCTCCTCCGTGGGCAACAACAAGACCTGGATCGATCAGGCCGAGCGGGTGATCCTCGAGGTCAACTCCTGGCAGCCGGCCGAACTCGAGGGCATGCACGACATCTACTACGGCACCGCGCTGCCGCCCAACCGCAAGCCGATCCCGCTGCTGCGGGCCGGCGACCGGATCGGCGAGGCGTACCTGCGCTGCCCGCCGGAGAAGATCATTGCGGTGGTGCCGACGCACGCCCCGGACCGCAATACATCCGTCAAACAGCCCGATGTCGCATCGAAACTGATCGCCGAACATGTCGTGGACTTCCTGGCCCACGAAGTGAAGGTGGGCCGGCTGCCCGACACCCTGCTGCCGCTGCAGTCGGGCGTGGGCAACATCGCCAATGCCGTGCTCACCGGTCTGGACGCGGGCCCGTTCGGTGCGCTGACCGCGTACACCGAGGTCATCCAGGACGGGATGCTGCAACTGTTGCGCTCGGGAACCGTCTGCGTTGCTTCGGCCACGGCCTTCTCCCTCAGCGACAGTGGGATGGCCGAACTGCGCGCCAACATAGCCGGGTACCGCGACCGGATCGTCCTTCGCCCGCAGGAGATCAGCAACCATCCGGAGCTCATTCGGCGCCTCGGCTGCCTGGCCATGAACGGGATGATCGAGGCCGACATCTACGGCAACGTGAACTCGACCCACATCATGGGCACGAGCATGCAGAACGGCATCGGCGGCTCAGGCGATTTCGCCCGCAACGCCTACATCTCGATGTTCCTGACTCCGTCGACAGCCAAGAACGGCGCGATATCGTGCATCGTGCCGATGGCCAGCCACGTCGATCACACCGAGCACGACGTGCAGGTGATCGTCACCGAGCAGGGGCTGGCCGATCTGCGTGGCCTGGCGCCGCGGCGGCGAGCCAAGAAGATCATCGAGCACTGCGCGCATCCGGACTACCGGCCGGCGTTGCAGGACTACTTCGACCGGGCGATGGCCAGCCCGTGCGGCAAGCAGACGCCACACCTGCTCGGCGAGGCGTTTGCGTGGCACACGCGGTATCTACAGGACGGGTCGATGCGGCATCGCTAGGGTTTCGCCGGTTCGGCTGCTTGTATCGAGACGGCAGATGAGCTGGCCCGTGGACAGGTCCGGCTGGCGGCTCGCTTCTCGCTCGTCTTTGGAACGCGGCGCCGACGGAGGGAGTCGGGCGGGTGTGCGGCACGGGCCGCCGGCCGTCTGCTGCGCTCGCGTTCGAATCGTTGCGCCGTCGCTCGACTCTCGCTGCCGGCACCGGTCCCGCTCCGCGCACGCCGAACTGGTGCAGGAAGATCAACTTACGAGAATTCACTTAACTTATATGGCGAAAATGCTTGCCGCAGCGTCAGGCCATCACGCAGCGTCAGGCCAGCAAGTATAATCGATAGTATGTACGAACATTGGAGGGCGAGGCCGCCGCGGCGGTGGCGGCCTACCGCGACGCCGTCACCGGCCTGATCACCCTTTCCGCCAGCAACCTGGCCGGCACCGTGATCATGGACGTCCTGCGCGGCGTCCAGAGCGAGACGAACCGCCTGGCCGTGGCCGATCACGCCTTCATCGCCGAGCTGGAATCCCAAGGCACGGCCCGCGAGCATGCCTGCCACAACACTTCGACCAAGCTGACGCAGCTGCTCTCGATCCACCCCGGCGAGGCGGCCGGGCGGGTCAAAGCTGCCGCCGCGATGGGTCCGCGACGCGGGTCGACCGGCGAACAACTACCTCCCGTGTTCGAGAGGGTAGCCGCGGCCCAGGCCAGCGGTGCGGTCTGTGCCGGGCATGCCCGGGAGATCACCAAGACCATCACCGGGCTGACCGACTCGGTACGTGACGCGAACGAATGGGTCGAGCAGTCGCTGGTCGAAGCAGCGCACAAGTACAACCCCCGCCCAACTCGCCGACGTCGCCCGGCTGCTGGCCTACCGCCTGGACCAGGACGGCAAGCCACCCAGCGAAGACGAACGACACCGCCGTCGCGATCTACGCATCCGCCGCCGCGACAACGGCGCCACCCAACTCACGGGCGAACTGACCGCCCTGTGCGCCGAAGCCTTGCAGAGCGTCCTGGACTCGTTGGGCAAACCGAAGCCAGCCGAGGACGGCACCGCCGATCCCCGCACGGGCGGGCAGCGGATGCACGACGCCCTGCAGGACGCCCTGTTACTCGCCCTGCGTTCGGAGAAGCTCCCGGATTGCGGCGGCGTGGCCACAACGATCCTGTTCCTGATGACCCCCGAGCAGTTTCAGAGCGGTGCGGGTCTGGTCGCCACCGGGCACGGCAGGCACGTTGCCGTCCCCGAAGCCCTTAGCCTGTTAGGCGACTCCCGGGTCATGCCCGTCGTGCTGGGCAAGACCGGCGAGATCACCGCCTACGGCACCACCCACCGCATCTTCTCCGAGAACCAGCGCCTAGCCATGATCGCCCGCGACCACGGCAGCTCCTTTCCCGGTTGCACCGAACCACCCAGTCGGTGTCAGGCTCACCATGTCACCGACTACTCGATCACCCGACGGACGCGAGTGGATGACGGCACCCTGCTCTGCGGAGTCCACCACCGCGAACACCCTCAACGTGGCTGGACCTGCCAGATGATCAACGGCATCCCCCACTGGACCCCACCAAGATGGATCGATCCGTCACAGACACCGCGACGCAACCAAGCGATGCACCTACAAGAAATCATGCTGCCTGTCTGAACCCACCCACATCTCGGCGCGGCGCGGCAACCGCTATGAACTGGCCTATTGCCGCTGGATGATCAGCCCGCGTCGGTTCCGCGGCGGGCGATAATGCGGTCGATCGCGGCGATGCGCTTACCGGCGATGTCGGCCATCTCGCTCGTGCGGCGGTGAACGTCGGCCGCCGTCGCACCGGGGGTGAAGACCATGGCCCAGCCGTCGGGTCCCTCCAACTCCGGAACGCGCTCGACCATCGAAGCTTTGTCGACGTGATGAGTGCCGGTGAAATTGTGCTCGTGGTTGACGAGCGCGACGAGCACGTGGCCGTCGGGCACGTCGGGCAGCGCGGCCACGATCTCATCGGCGTGCCCGGCGAAGACAGCGGACACCTCGATGGTGCGGCCGGCGCGGGCCCGCGCCTCGGGCGAAAGATCAGGCACTATCATTTCCTTCTAGCGGCTCAAGCACATTCAATCTAAGTCGTCGTGCAGCATCAGTCGGCGGGCCGCCTCAGCCAGCGAGCCGGACAGTGACGGGTATACCCCGATCGTCGCAGCCAAGTCGGCGACGGTGAGACCGCGCTGGACGGCGAGCGTGATCGGGAAGATCAGCTCTGAGGCATCGGGGGCGACGATCACGGCGCCGATGACCACCCCCGTCGCCGGCCGGCAGTACAGCCGCACGAATCCCTCGTAGTCACCCTGCATCTTCGCGCGGGCGTTGGTGGCGAGCGGCAGGGTGACGGTGCGGGCCGGCACTTCGCCCGACGCGATCGCCTGGTACCCGATGCCGACGGTGGCGATCTCGGGATGGGTGAACACGTTCGCGGCGACGGTCTTGAGCCGCAGCGGCGTCACCGCCTCGCCGAGTGCGTGCCACACCGCGATGCGCCCCTGCATGCCGGCGACCGAGGCGAGCAACAGCACGCCGGTGCAGTCGCCGGCCGCATAGATCGTCGAAACGCTCGTGCGCGAGACGCGGTTGACCCCGATGTAGCCGCTGGCGTCCAGTTCGACGCCGACGTTCTCGAGGCCGAGCCCGGAGGTGTTCGGCACCGAGCCAACGCAGATCAGCGCGTGTGAGCCGTCGACGGCTCGGCCGTCCTGCAGCTCGACCACCACGCCGTCGGCCGTGCGGCGGACCCCTGAGGCGCGGGCCTGCCGGACAAGCGTGCCGCCGCGCGAGGTGAAGACCTGCTCGATCACCGCGGCGGCGTCGGGGTCTTCACCGGGTAGAACGCGGTCGCGGCTGGAGACCAGGGTGACGGGCACGCCGAGTTCGCTGTAGCCGCTGGCGAACTCCGCCCCGGTGACGCCCGAGCCGATGACGACGAGGTGCTCAGGCAGCTCGCTAAGGTCATAGACCTGCCGCCAGGACAGGATGCGCTCCCCGTCGGGTACGGCCGTGTCGAGCACCCGCGGGGTGCCGCCGGTGGCGATGAGGACGATGTCGGCCTCGACGGCTTGAGTCACGGCGCCGCTCTCGTCGAGCACGTCGACGGTGTGCGCCCGGGCAGGCTGCTCGGCGCTGAAGCGGCCGGCCCCGTGCAGCACGGTGACCCCCTCATGCACCAGTCGCTTGTGGATGTCGTCGGACTGTTGCTGGGCCAGCGCCTTGATGCGCTCGTTGACCGAGGTCAGGTCGACCTTGACGTCGCCGGAACCGGTGCCGACGCCGACGCGCGGGGCGTCACGGAACGCGGTGACCCGGTCGCTGGTGGCGATCAGCGTCTTGCTCGGCACGCAGTCGGTGAGCACACACGAACCGCCGATGCCGTCGCGGTCGACGATGGTCACCTCGGCGCCGAGCTGCGCGGCGACCAGGGCAGATTCATAGCCGGCCGGCCCGCCGCCGAGGAGCACGATGCGTGTCACCCCCGAATCATCCCGTGCCAGTCGGACGCGCTCCAACCCGCAGGGGCGCTCGCGCCAGCCCGGCGATCGGTACGCTGCGCTGCAATGGCATCCTCCAGCGGCCTTTACGCCGCCTACGGCTCGAACATGGACCCCGAGCAGATGCTCGAACGGTGTCCACATTCGCCAGCAGCCGGGACGGGATGGCTCAACGGCTGGCGGCTGAGTTTCGGGGGCGAGGAGCTCGGCTGGGACGGCGCGCTGGCCATGGTCGTCCCCGAGGCGGGCAGCCAGGTGTTCGTGGCGCTGTACGACCTGTCACCGCACGACCATGCACTGCTGGACTACTGGGAGGGCGCCGACACCGGGATCTACAACAAGATCAAGTTGCGGGTCTCGACGCTCGACGCGGACGTGCTGGCCTGGGTGTACGTACTCGACGGCTACGAAGGGGGGCTGCCCTCGGCGCGCTACCTCGGCCTGATCGCCGAGGCTGCACAGGCCGCCGGCGCGCCCAGCGTGTACGTGGCCGAACTCCGTGCCCGGCCGTGCCGCTCACTGGGCGAGTAGCTACTCGGCGGTGAGCGGCTGGGTCGTCAGCGCGGTGCGGGCCAGCGCGACGGTGTAGGCCACGCCGATCGCCAGCGCGTTCTCGTCGATGTCGAAGGTGCCCTGGTGCAGGTCGAACGGCGTCGATTCCGGTCGGCGCACCCCGAGGCGGACAAGCGCGCCGGGCACGGTGTCGAGATACCAGGCGAAGTCCTCGCCGCCCATGCTCTGCGGCGTGTCGGCGACCGCGTCGGGACCGAGCGCCTGGACGACGCCACGGCGCAGTATCTCGGTGCACCCGGCATCGTTCACGACCGGCGGGACGCCGCGCACGTATTCGATCTCGGCGCTCGCGCCGGTGGGCGCCACCACCTGGTCGACCAGCTCGCGCACCAACTTCTCGGCGTCCCCCCACGAATCGCGGTCCAGCACCCGAATGGTCCCGCGCAGCACGCCGGTCTGCGGGATCGTGTTCGGCGCGACGCCGGCGTTGACGGCCCCCCACACCAGCGACAGCGAGGCGCGCGGGTCGACGACGCGCGACAGCATGCCCGGCACGTCGGTGATCACCCGGCCGAGCGCGTACACCAGATCGACCGTCAGCTGCGGGCGCGCGGTGTGTCCACCGGGACCCGAGAGCCGCACCTCCACCTTGTCCGATGCCGCGGTGATCGGGCCGACCCGCAACCCGATGCTGCCGACCTCCAGGTGCGGATCGCAGTGCAGGGCAAACATCCGCTGCACGCCTTCCAGCGCTCCGGCCGCGACGACGTCCAGAGCACCGCCCGGCGTCGACTCCTCGGCCGGCTGGAAAACGACCCGCACGGCGTCCGGCAGGTTCATCGTCGCGAGTGCGAGCGCGGCGCCGAGCACGACCGCGGTGTGCACGTCGTGGCCGCAGGCGTGACACACACCGTCCACAGTGGACGCATACGGCGCGCCGGACAGGTCGGGCAGCGGCAGAGCGTCGATGTCGGCGCGCAGCGCCACTCGCGGAGCGCCGTTCCCGACGTCGCAGATCACACCCGTGCCACGCGGCAGCAACGACGGCAACAGGCCGGCGGCGCGCAACCGGTCGGTGATCAGGGCGGTGGTCCGGTATTCGGCGTGGCCGAGCTCAGGATGCGCGCGCAGGTCGCGCCGGACGTCGATCAGCTCGGCCTCGTTGCCGGCGAGCCAGTCATCGACGGCGCTCACCCGTGCTGCCCCAGCGCCGTCGCCCCCGCGAGACCGTCCGTCATGTCGGTCACCAGCGAATCGACGACGGCGGCCAGATCGCCACCGGCGGCCGCGGCCACCTCGCGCTGGCGCTGATAGCTCGCGCCGCGCTCCAGGATGGCCAGCGCGGAGGACAGTTCCGCCTCGCAGTCCAGCCTGCGCGCGGTGGGCGTCAGGTCGTCGACGAGGTCGGCGATCGCGTCGCGCACCGGCGTCACGGTGCCCTGGCTGTCGACGACGATCTGCGCGTCCAACCCGTACCTCGCCGCCCGCCACTTGTTCTCCCGCACGATCCACGCCCGCTGGGCGGGCAGCGTGTAACCCTTGTCGATCTCGCTGTCGAAGCGATGCACCAGGCACTGCGCGATGGCTGCGACGGCGGCGATCTCGTCCAGCCGCGGGATGCCGTCGCAGATCCGCAGCTCGACGGTGCCGAAGCCGGGGTGCGGGCGGATGTCCCACCACACCTCGCGAATCGTCTCGATGGTGCGGGTCGACACGAGCACGTCCATGTATCGCTCGAACTCGTCCCAGCCGGAGAGCTGATAGGGCAGGCCGGCGGTCGGCAGCGCCTCGAAGACCTTGCTGCGGTAGGACGCCAGCCCGGTGTCCGAGCCGATCCAGTACGGACTCGACGCCGACAAGGCAAGGAAATGCGGTATGTAGCCGAGCAGGGCGTTCACGATCGGGATCGCCTTGTCGGGGCTACGCACGCCGACGTGCACATGCACGCCGAAGATCTGCAGCTGCCGCGCGAGCCACTGGGTGCGATCGATCAGCGCGGCGTAACGCGGGGACTCGGTGACCTCCTGCGTCGTCCAGTCGGTCAGCGGATGCGTGCCCGAGCACATGACTCCGATGCCCATCGGGCCGGCCGTCGCCGTGATCTCCTGCACCGTCCCGGCCAGATCGGCGCAGGCCTCGCGCACGGTGCGACAGACACCGGTGATCACCTCGATGCATGACTGCAGCAGCTCGTGCTTGGCCTTCGGGTGCTCGTCCACGCCGGCCGGCGTGATCGCCTCCAGGATCTGCGTCGAGCCCGATACGAGTTGCCGCGTCTCGCGGTCGACAAGCTCGAGTTCCCACTCCACTCCGAGGCTCGCCCGCTCGGAGGAGGTGAAGTCGATCTGCACCCGAGGAGCGTAGCCGTGGTTCGGGTGCGGCGTCCCGTCGCGTCACCGCCACCCCTGGATCGGCGCCGGCGGCGACGCTCTGCATACTGGCCGGCATGCGTCCGCACCCGGATCGGCTGCTGCCCGCCGACCCCGCGACCCGCGACGTCGCACGCAGCATCGCAGCCTCGACGGCGGCCCTGCCGATCGTGTCGCCGCACGGACACGTCGACGCCGCGATCCTCGCCGACGACGCGCCGTTCTCCGATCCCGCAAGCCTCCTGGTCACGCCCGATCACTACATCACCCGGCTGCTGCACGCCGCCGGTGTGCCGCTCGACCGGTCGGGTGTGGTGCCGTCGGACGGCGGCGACGTGGCCGGGCCGCGCGAGGTGTGGCGCACCCTCTGCTCGCACTGGGAGCTGTTTCGAGGCACGCCGTCGCGGTACTGGCTGGAATCGGAACTGGCCGACGTCTTCGACGTCGAACCCACGCTGCGAGCCGACACCGCCGACGCCGTCTTCGACGCGCTGACCGAGCTGCTGTCCACACCCGACTTCCGTCCGCGCGCCCTGTTCGCACGATTCGGCATCGAGGTGCTCGCAACCACCGACGACCCGTGCTCGGAGCTGACTGCGCACGCGAGGCTGGCCGCCGACGCGGCATTCTCCGGCCGGGTGCTGCCCACCTTCCGGCCGGATGGGTATCTCGATCCATCAACGCCGGGTTGGCCGGATCGGATCCGGCGTCTCGGTGTGGTGTCCACTGTGGACACGTCGTCGTACGCCGGCTACCTCGAAGCCCTGCACAGGCGCCGTGCCGCGTTCGCCGTCGCCGGCGGCACGGCGACCGACCACGGTCCAGCCGACGCCGGCACCGAACCGCTCGCCGACTCCGCGGCCGCACGCATCTTCGCCGCCGCACTGCGCGGCGACGTCGATTCCGCCGCTGCCACGGCGTTCCGGCGGCACATGCTCGGCGAGATGGCCAGGATGTCCTGCGACGACGGGCTGGTGATGCAGCTGCACCCGAGCGTGCTGCGTGGGCACCACTCACCCACCGAACGCCGGTTCGGTGCCGATACCGGGCACGACATACCGGTGGCGGCCGAGTTCACCCGCGCGCTGCGGCCGCTGCTCGGGCGCTACGGCACGCACCCGAACTTCCGGCTGGTGCTCTTCACCACCGACGAGGGCACCTACTCCCGCGAGATCGCGCCGCTCGCAGGCTTCTACCCGAGCGTCTACGTCGGTGCGCCGTGGTGGTTCCTCGACACACCCGATGCGATGCGCCGGTTCCGTGAGGCCATCACCGACACGGCCGGCTTCTACCGCACCGCCGGCTTCGTCGACGACACCCGCGCGTTCGCGTCGATCCCCGCCCGGCACGACGCCGCCCGCCGCGTCGACGCCGGCTATCTGGCCAGGCTGGTGGTCGAGCACCGCCTCGCGGAGGACGAGGCTCACGACGTCGCCTGCGAGCTGGCCTACGACCTGCCCAAGCGCGCCTTCCGCCTCTAGGCCGGCCGGGCGCCAGGCGGCCCCGCCTTACGTTTCGCCGAGTGGTGAGTTCTGCGGGGTAATCGGCAGCGGAAATCCCGCAAGACTCACCACTCGGCGAGGATCGTCAGGCGTTCAGTAGCCGGCTAAGGGCTAAGGGTGGTGATCAGCTCGACGCTGCCGTCGCGCAGGTCGGCCGCGCCGGCGCGCAGGACCCGCCAGCCGGCCGCCACCAGCAGGGTGTGCCGGCGCAGGTCCTTGCCGAACTGGCCCGGCTCGGCGTGCACGCGGCCGTCGTAGTCGACGCCGAGACGATGCTCGGGTAGCCCGAGGTCGAGCCGCGCGATCGGCCGGCCGGCGTGGTCGCGAACGAGGCACTGTGGCACCGGGGTCGGCAGGCCGGCGCCGATGATCCGCACCCGGATCACCGACTCCGGCACCGAGTCCGACCGACCGTCGAGCAGCAGCAACGCCTCGCGCGCCCTCCTGACGCCCCGCTGGCCACCGGCCGCACCGACCCGCTGGCGCAGCGTGCCGCCCGTTGCGGGGCCGAGCCGCAGGATCGCGTCGCCCAGGGCGACGAGATAGTCCAGATGCAGCGAGGCGGCCATGTCGACGAACGTGCGCGCCGGCGTCGTCACGGCGAGGCCATCAACATGGCACATGTCGTCGGCCAGCAGCGTGCTGCGGTGTGCAATGACGCCGCGCCGTTGCGGCGCGCGGCCGCCGGGCGCGACCGTGACGTGCGTTGCCGTGCCCCGGCCGACGTCGGGCAGGCCGAGCAGCATCGCGGCGGTGCCGTGGCTGAACACCGCGGTTCGCGGCAGCAGCTCGAGCAAGGCGCCGAGTCGCATCGTCAAGCCCGGCGCTTGACGCCGGACGACGTAGAGCTCGCGGGTCGGGCGATGCAGCCGCTCGCTGCGCAACTGTTCCCGCGTGAGGCCGTCGGCCAGAGCCGACAGCGCCGAGAACGTCGGCGGCAGCATCGCGAACGGATCGGTTCTGCCCACCCGCTAACAATGCGGCGCCACGGCGCGCGAACGGCATGGTTGACGCCGCCTGTGGATACCGATTCAGCCTGTGGACGCGGGCCGCCCTTCGGCGAGTGGTGAGATATGCGGGCTCTGGGGCGCGGAAGATCCAGCAAGACTCACCACTCGGCGAGGAGGCGGGGCTCAGAAGGCGTCGTAAGGTCGGTAGCCGCCCCACTCGTCGCGCAGGGCGTCGCACACCTCGCCGACCGTGGCCCGCGCCGCCAGCGCGGTCTTCATCGGGTACAGCACGTTGTCGGTTCCGCGGGCGGCGGTCCGCACCGCGGCCAGCGCGGCGCCGACCTCGGTGCCGTCGCGGCCGGCTCGCAGCGTCGCGAGCCGGGAACGCTGCTCGCCCTCGATCGCGGGATTGACCCGCTGCGGCTGATACTGCTCCTCGTCGACGACGGCGAACCGATTGAGGCCGACGACGGTACGCGAGCCGTCCTCGATCCCCCGCGCCACGGCGTAGGCCGATTTCTCGATCGCGGCCTTCTGCAGCCCGGTCTCGATGGCGGCGACGGCTCCCCCGGCCTTCTCCACCGATGCCATCAGCTCACGCGCCGCCGCCTCGACCTCGTCGGTCATCGCCTCGACGACGTAGGACCCGGCAAAGGGATCGACGGTCGCGGTCACGTCCGTCTCGTATGCGAGCACCTGCTGGGTGCGCAGCGCGAGGCGCGCGGCCTTCGCCGACGGAAGTGCGATCGCCTCGTCGAAGGAGTTGGTGTGCAACGACTGCGTGCCGCCGAACACCGCGCCGAGTGCCTGCACGGCGACCCGCACCAGGTTGACCTCGGGCTGTTGTGCGGTCAGCTGCACGCCGGCGGTCTGGGTGTGAAAGCGCAGCATCCACGACCGCGGATCGCTGGCGCCGAAGTCCTCGCGCATCACCTGGGCCCAGATCCGCCTGGCAGCACGGAACTTCGCGACCTCCTCGAGCAGCGTCGTCCGCGCGACGAAGAAGAACGACAGCCGGCTGGCAAACTCGTCGACGGGCATATCGGCCGCAATCGCGGCGCGCACGTACTCGACGCCGTTCGCGAGGGTGAAGCCGATCTCCTGCGCGGGCGTAGCTCCGGCCTCGGCCATGTGGTAACCGGAGATCGAGATGGTGTTCCATCGCGGCAGTTCGGCCTTGCAGTATGCGAACGTGTCGGTGACCAGTCGCAGCGACTCCGCCGGCGGGTAGATGTAGGTGCCGCGCGCGATGTACTCCTTCAGCACGTCGTTCTGGATCGTGCCGCGCAGCTCGGACGCCGGCACGCCCTGCTCCTCGGCCACCAGCTGGTAGAGCAGCAGCAGCAGCGACGCCGGCGCATTGATGGTCATCGACGCCGACACCTTGCCCTGCGGGATGCCGCCGAAGAGCACGCGCATGTCCTCGATCGAGTCGATCGCGACGCCGACCTTGCCGACCTCGCCCGCGGCCCTCGGGTCATCGGAGTCCATGCCCATCTGCGTGGGCAGGTCGAAGGCGACGGAGATGCCGGCCGTTCCCGCCGCGAGCAGCTGGTGATACCGCTCGTTGGACTCCCGGGCGGTGCCGAACCCGGCATATTGCCGCATCGTCCACGGCCGGTGGGTGTACATGGACGGGTATACGCCGCGGGTATAGGGGTAGGACCCCGGTTCGCCCAGGCGCGCGGGCAGATCGGGCGGGACGGCGTCGTACACCGGCTCGATCTCGAAGCCCGATTCCGCGTGACGAGCCATGACGCAGAATGTTAGTGCCGCGTCGACGGCGACGAGAGGTGCAGACAGCGCAGTGAGAGCAGACAGACAGTGCTAGCGCAGGCCCAGCGGTGAGCGGAGGAAGCGAACCCGCAGGCGGGCTGCGCCGCGGAGCGACGATCGGTGGCCGCTACCGGCTCCTCACCGAGATCGGCCGCGGCGCGATGGGCACCGTCTGGGAGGCCTACGACGAGGTGCTCGACCGCGGCGTCGCCATCAAGGCGGTCACGCCTCCGAGCGGAATGCCGGCCGACGAGCGCGAGTTGATCCGCCGCAGGGCGATGCGTGAGGCGCGAACCGTCGCCCAGCTCGCCCACCCCGCGGTCATCACCGTCTACGACGTCATCGAGAGCAGCTCCACCGGCGACCCGTGGATCGTGATGGAGCTCGTGCCCGCGATCAGCCTCGCCGACGCCCTGCGCCGGCACGGTCCACCGCCCCACGCTCGGCTCGCCGCCATCGGCCTCGCCATCGTTGGCGCGCTGGACGCGGCGCATTCGGCCGGCGTCATCCACCGCGACGTCAAGCCGAGCAACGTGCTGCTGGCCGACGACGGCAGGATCAAGCTCACCGACTTCGGGATCGCGCGCGCCGCCGACGACAGCGCGCTCACCGCCCGCGGAATGCTGGTCGGATCGCCGGCCTTCGTCGCACCGGAGGTCGCTCAGGGCGGGCGGGCCGGGCCGGCCGCCGACCTGTGGGGGCTCGGGGCGACGCTCTACACCGCGGCGTGCGGGGCCGCGCCGTTCGAGCGCGGCGACCCGATCAGCACCCTGCACGCCGTCGTCTCGGCACCGACACCGCCGACCCATGCGGCCGGCCCGCTCGGTCCGGTGATCGAGGCGCTGCTGCGCAAGGATCCCAATGAGCGACCGCGGCTCGACGTCGTCCGGGAACGGCTGCGCGACGCCGAGGCGCTGGCCGAGCGGAGCCCCGTTCCCGCCGCGACGCCCGCTGTGCGGCGCCCGCCGACACCTGCTCTCTCGAGACCGGCTCCCTCGACGCCGGCTGCTCCGCTGCCGGTGGTGGCGGGACCGGGGCGGGTGGTCGCGCACGGAGCCGGGCGACGCCGCGCGGCGTTCGCCGCGGCGCTGGGGATCCTCTGCGCCGGCGGCGGGCTCGGCGCGTACGCGTTGGTGCACGGGCACTCCGGGTCGCCGGGTGCCAAGGGGCCGCCGACTTCTGCCGCAGCGACGACCGCAACGCCGAGATCGAACACACCGACGCCACGCAACACGCCGACGACGCCGCGGGAGACGCCCGCCGGTTATCGTCAGTACGTCGACAAGCGCGGCTTCAGCGCCGACGTACCCAACGGCTGGACCGAGACACCTGTGCGCACCGGTGTCGTCGACGTCACCGCGCCCGACGGCCAGCAGTTTCTCCGGTTCGTGACCGGGCCGGCGCCGTCCGGCACGACCCTGGTGTCAGGATTCGACGCCGCCGAGACGCAGTTCGCGGCCGGCCACGCCGATTACCACCGGGTGCGGATCACGACCGTGACCTACCACGACTACCCCACGGCGGAGTGGGAGTTCACCTACCGCAAGGACTCGACCGTGCGGCACGTGCTCTACCGCGACTTCGTCATCAAGGGCACGGGCCTCACCTACGGCATCTACGTGTCAGCGCCCGATTCCGCCTTCGTGCCGGCGAGGGCGTTGTTCAACCGGGTCGTCGCGAGCTTCAAACTCAGCTGACGATCCGCGCTGCCGTAGCCTCGCCCGATGACCGCACTACACGCCGACGACGCCGCCGCGGTGGCGGCGAATCAGGCGGCCGCCGAGATCGCCGCGCGCACCGGGACCGACCGGCACGACGTCGCCATCGTCCTGGGCTCGGGATGGCAGCCGGCAGCGGACGAGCTCGGGGCGGCCCGTGCCGAGATCGCGCTGACCGACCTGCCGGGGTTCAGCGCACCGACCGTGGTCGGGCACGGCGCCACGGTGCGATCGGTGGCCGTCGCGGGTCACGACGTGCTGGTCTTCTTGGGCCGGACCCACCTCTACGAAGGCCGCGGCACCGATGCCGTCGTCCACGGCGTGCGCACCGCGGCGGCCGCAGGTGCCGGGGTCGTCATGCTCACCAACGCGGCAGGCGGGCTGCGGCCGGGCATGCGGGTCGGCCAGCCGGTGCTGATCGCCGACCACCTCAACCTCACGGCCCGCTCACCGTTGCTCGGCGCGCAGTTCGTCGATCTCACCGACCTCTATTCGGCGCGGCTGCGGGACATCGCCCGCCAGGTCGACCCGTCGCTCTGCGAGGGTGTCTACGCCGCGCTGCCCGGCCCGCACTTCGAGACACCGGCCGAGATCCGGATGCTGGCCACGTTGGGTGCCGATCTGGTCGGCATGTCGACGGCGCTGGAGGCGATCGCCGCGCGGGCGGCCGGCTGCGAGGTGCTCGCCATCTCCCTGGTCACCAACCTCGCGGCCGGCGTCGGCGATGCGCCGCTGGACCACCTCGAGGTGCTCGCGGCCGGTCGGTCGGCTGCGGCGCGGACCGGGCACTTCTTGGCAACCGTCGTCGCCAGGGTCTAGGAGGGCGCTGAACAATG
>QHCA01000291.1:42785-66301 GCA_003244095.1 Pseudonocardiales bacterium
CATTGTTCAGCGCCCTCCTAGGAGGGGCGTGCTGTCGGTGCAGCGTGGCAGGATCCGCCGTGTGGACGCAGCCGCGGGATTCGCCCTGTTCGACACGGCGCTCGGACGCTGCGCGATCGGGTGGAACGACGACGGCCGCGTCGTCGCCAGTTCGCTGCCCGGCTCCGATGACCGTGCGACCACGTCGAGGTTCGCCGCCGCCGGGCCCGCCGATCCGCCCGAGCAGATCGCGCATGCCGTCGCCGGCGTCGTCGCGCTGTTCGGGGGCGACGCCGTCGACCTGCGCGAGGTGCCCGTCGATCTCGACGACGTCGCAGAATTCGACTGCGCCGTCTACGCCGTCGCGCGCACCATCACTGTCGGCTCGACGATGACCTACGGCGAGGTGGCGCGTGCGCTCGGCGATCCGGGCGCGGCCCGGTCGGTGGGCCAGGCACTCGGCCGCAATCCGGTGCCCGTCATCGTGCCGTGTCACCGGGTGGTGGCGGCCGGCGGCCACATCGGCGGCTTCTCCGCGCCCGGCGGTGCCGCGACCAAGCGACGGATGCTCGCAATCGAGGCCCGGCACACCCCCGGCACGCTCGCGGTCTTCGGCACGTGAGCAGGCCCGTCGACCTGCATGCCGAGGCGCGGGCGTGGATCGACGACGATCCCGATCCGCTCACCCGGGCCGAGCTGAGGGGCGTGCTGGCCGCCGGCGACGACGGAGCGCTGGCGGAGCGGTTCGCCGGCCGGCTCCGGTTCGGCACCGCCGGCCTGCGCGGAGAGCTGCGCGCCGGACCGATGGGGATGAACCGCGTCGTCGTCGGGCTCGCTGCCGGTGGCCTGGCCGCATACCTCTCGCGCCGCGGCGCCGTCGGGCCTGTCGTCATCGGTTACGACGCCCGGCACCGCAGCGCACGATTCGCCCGAGACACCGCGGAGATCATCGCCGGAGCCGGGCTGGACGCCAGGCTGTTCCCGCGCGCGCTCCCGACGCCGGTGCTGGCGTTCGCGGTCCGGTCGATGGGCGCATCGGCGGGCGTGATGGTCACCGCAAGCCACAACCCGCCGCGCGACAACGGGTACAAGGTCTACCTCGGCGGCGACATGTCCGACTGCGCCGCGGGCGGCGGCGCGCAGATCGTGCCGCCCGCCGACGCCGACATCGAGGCCGCGACCCTGGCGATCCCGAGGCTGGCCGGCCTGCCCAGAGCCGCTACCTGGATGCCAGTGTCTGACCGAGTTGCCGATGACTACGTCGCCGCGACCGCGGCGCTGCCCCGCGGCGACGCCCGCGACCTCACCGTGGCCTACACCCCGCTGCACGGTGTCGGCGCCGACGTCGTGCGATCCGTTTTCACGGCGGCCGGTTTCCCGGCGCCGCACGTCGTAGCCGAGCAGGCCGCGCCCGATCCCGACTTCCCCACGGTGCCGTTCCCGAATCCCGAGGAACCCGGCGCCCTCGACCTCGCGCTCGCCCTGGCCGAGCGCGTCGGGGCCGACATCGTGATCGCCAACGACCCCGACGCCGATCGCTGCGCGGTGGCCTGCCGTGGCCGCGCGCTGACCGGCGACCAGCTGGGCGCGCTGCTGGCCGACCACCTCATCCGCACCGGCACCACCGGCCGGTACGCGACGACGATCGTGTCGTCGTCGCTGCTGGGGGCAATCTGTGCCGAGCGCGGGCTGCCCTACGCCGAGACGCTCACCGGCTTCAAGTGGATCGTGCGGGCCGGTGACGACGTCAGCTTCGGCTACGAGGAAGCGCTGGGGTACTGCTGCGCGCCGGATCAGGTGCGTGATAAGGACGGCATCAGCGCGGCGATCCTGGTAGCCGACCTGGCCGCGACGCTGAAGGCGGCGGGGCAGACCCTGCTGGACCGACTGGACGAGATCAGCCGCCGATACGGCGTGCACGCGAGCGCACAGCTCTCGATCCGGGTCACCGACCTGCGCGAGATCGCCACCATGATGCGCCGCCTGCGCGCCGACCCTCCGAGCACGCTCGCCGGGCATCCGGTGTCCACTGTGGACGATCTGCTGCCCGAGACGGACGCCGTGCGCCTGCGGGCTGGCCCGATCCGCGTCGTCGTGCGCCCGAGCGGCACCGAGCCGAAGCTGAAGGCCTATCTGCAGGTGATCGAGCCGGTGACGGGTCCCGTGCACGAAGCCGAGGCGCGTGCGGCCCGACGTCTGGACGTAACCCGCGATGAGCTGGCTCGGGCGCTTGCGCCCTGACCACCGAACCGCGGCCAGCTGACAACGGGCTATACCGCGCCGAACTGCCGGTCGCCGGCGTCACCGAGCCCGGGGACGATGTAGGCCGAGTCGTTGAGCCGCTCGTCGATGCTCGCCGTCACGATGCGCAACGGCAGGCCGCTTCGCTCCAGCCGCGACAGGCCCTCCGGTGCCGCCAGCGCACAGAGCACGGTGATCGATGTCGCGTTGCGCTGGGTCAGCAGCTCGCAGCAGTGCTGCAGCGAGCCGCCGGTCGCGAGCATCGGGTCGAGCACGAGCACCGGACGGTCGACGAGGGACTCCGGCAGCGACTCCAGGTAGGCGCGCGGGGTGAACGTCAGCTCGTCGCGCGCCAGCCCGACGAAGCCCATCTGCGCCTCGGGCAGCAGGCCCAACGCGGCCTCGGCCATGCCGAGGCCGGCCCGGAGCACCGGCACCAGCAGCGGCGGGTTCGCTATCCGCACGCCGGCCGTCGGTGCAACCGGAGTGCGGATCGGCTCGTCGACGGTCGGCAACTCCCGGGTCGCCTCGTAGACGAGCATCAGGGCCAGCTCCCGCAGCGCCGCCCGGAAGGTGGCGCGGTCGGTTCGTTCGTCGCGCATCGTAGTGAGCCGGGCGCGCGCCAGCGGATGGTCGACGACAACGGTCTGCACGGCGGCAACCGTAGCCGACTCCGCGAGCGCGCGCCGCCGCCGATCGCTGGCAGACTTCCCGCGTGGCCCGCGTCCGTGAGGCGATGCAGACGAGCCGGCTGGAGGCCTTCAGCGACGGCGTCTTCGCGATCGCGATCACGCTGCTCGTACTGGATCTGCGGGTGCCCGAGCTGGGCGGTTCGGGCGGGCTCCGTTCGGCACTGGGGCACGAATGGCCGCAGTTCGCTGCGTACCTGACCTCATTCCTGGTCATCGGGACCATGTGGGTCAACCACCATTCGATGTTCCGCCAGATCCGCTACGCCGATCGCGGGCTGCTCTTCGTCAACCTGTCGCTGTTGCTGTGGACGACGCTGCTCCCGTTCACGACCAAACTGATGGCGCACTACCTGCGCGGGGCCGGCTCCAACTCGCACACCGCCGCGGCCGTCTACAGCTCCGATCTGCTGCTCTGCGGTGTCTCGTTCAGCCTGTTGTGGGCGCACGCCCTCCGGGCCCGCCTGGTGCCGCACCAGATGTCGCCGGCGGAACAGCGGCAGTCGATCCTGCGGTTCTCGGTCGGCACCTACATCTACGGCGCCACCGTCGCGCTGGCGTTCGTCTCCGCGCCGATCACGCTCGCTCTGCAGTTCGCGATCAACCTCTACTACTGCTTCGAACAGGTCCGGGCGCGGCCGAGTGACCCGGAGCTCACGTCGGACGACGGCGGGTCCGAGCCCGCGTAGGGTGAGGCCGTGACCGCCGCAAACGTCGAGATCGACGGCGCCGTGCGGGATGCGACGTCGCTGCGGGCGTTCCTGCACGGGCTGCCCGGCGTCGATGAGGTCGGTGCGAACGCCCGCGCGGCCGGGCTGGCCACCCGCAGCATCAAGAAGGCATCGAAGGTCTGGGCGCTCGAGACCGCGATCGGGATGGTCGACCTCACCACGCTGGAAGGGGCCGACACCGCCGGCAAGATCCGCGGCCTGTGCGCCAAGGCACGGCGTCCCGAACCGTCGGACCCCACCTGCCCGCCCGTAGCCGCGGTGTGCATCTACCCCGACCTGGTCGCCGCTGCCCGCGAGCACCTCGCGGGCAGCGGTGTCGCGGTAGCAAGCGTGGCGACGGCGTTCCCGTCCGGCCGGGCGTCGCTGTCGACGAAGCTGGCCGACGTGCGTGATGCCGTCGCTGCCGGTGCGGACGAGATCGACATGGTGATCGACAGGGGTGCCTTCCTGTCGGGTCACTACCAGCGGGTCTACGACGAGATCGCCGCCGTCAGGGAACGCTGCGACCCGGCCCGCCTGAAGGTGATCCTCGAGACCGGCGAGCTCTGCACCCTGGACAACGTGCGGCGGGCGTCGTGGCTGGCGCTGCTCGCCGGCGGCGACTTCGTCAAGACCTCCACCGGCAAGGTGTCGCCCGCGGCAACCCCGCCGGTCGCCCTGGTGATGCTGCAGGCGGTTCGCGATTTCGCTGCCGCAACCGGCGATCGGCGCGGCGTGAAGCTCGCCGGCGGCATCCGCAGCGCGAAGGAGGCGGTGCGCTATCTGGTCATGGTGAAGGAGGTCGCCGGCGACGCGTGGCTCGACCCCGCACTGTTCCGGTTCGGTGCATCCAGCCTGCTCAACGACCTGCTGATGCAGCGGTCGAAGGAAGCCACCGGCGTCTACTCCGGCGCCGACTACGTGAGCATCGATTGAGGTTCCGATGAGCTGGGAGTACGCGCCCGCGCCAGAGTCGCGGGAGACGGCACGCCTCAAGTCCTCCTACCAGATGTTCGTCGACGGCGAGTTCGTCGACGGCAACGGTGGTGCGTTCAAGAGCGTGAACCCGGCCACCGAGGAGGTGCTGGCCGAGGTCGCCGGGGCCGATGCCACCGACGTCGACCGAGCGGTGTGCGCGGCGCGGCGCGCGTATGAACGGGTGTGGGGGCCGATGCCCGGCCGCGAGCGGGCGAAGTACGTCTTCCGGATCGCCCGGCTGATCCAGGAGCGTGCCCGCGAGCTCGCTGTCCTGGAGAGTCTCGACAACGGCAAGCCGATCAAGGAGTCGCGCGACGTCGACATCCCTTTGGCAGCAGCGCATTTCTTCTATTACGCCGGTTGGGCCGACAAACTGGAGCACGCCGGATTCGGCTCGAACCCACGGCCGCTCGGCGTCGCCGGCCAGGTGATCCCGTGGAACTTCCCGTTGATGATGGCCGCGTGGAAGCTCGCCCCGGCTCTCGCCGCCGGCAACACCTGCGTGCTCAAGCCGGCCGAGACGACACCGCTGACCGCGCTGGTGCTGGCCGAGATCTGCCAGCAGGCTGGGCTGCCGCCGGGTGTCGTCAACGTGCTGCCAGGCGGGGGCGACACCGGTGAGGCGGTCGTCGCGCACGTCGACGTCGACAAGGTCGCGTTCACCGGATCGACCGAGGTCGGCAAGGCCATCGCGCGGCAGGTGGCGGGGACCCGCAAGCGGCTGACCCTCGAACTCGGGGGCAAGGCGGCGAACATCGTCTTCGACGACGCCCCGATCGACCAGGCCGTCGAGGGAATCGTCAACGGCATCTACTTCAACCAGGGCCACGTGTGCTGTGCCGGCTCCCGCCTGCTGGTGCAGGAATCGATCGCCGGCGACGTGCTGTCGGCGCTGAAGGACCGCCTACAGACGCTGCGGCTCGGCGATCCGCTGGACAAGAACACCGACGTCGGCGCGATCAACTCCGCGGAGCAACTGGCGCGCATCCAGGAACTCACGGCGGCGGGCGACGCGGAGGGTGCCACCCGCTGGTCGCCGTCGTGCCAGCTGCCCGACCGCGGTTACTGGTTTCCACCGACGCTGTTCACCGGCGTCACCCAGGCGCACAGGATCGCCCGGGAGGAGATCTTCGGGCCGGTGCTCTCGGTGCTCACCTTCCGCACGCCGGACGAGGCGGTCGCGAAGGCGAACAACACTCCGTACGGTCTCTCGGCCGGCGTCTGGACCGAGAAGGGATCGCGAATTCTGCATGTGGCGCAGCGGTTACGGGCCGGCGTGGTGTGGGCGAACACGTTCAACCGGTTCGATCCGGCGTCACCCTTCGGCGGCTACAAGGAATCCGGGTTCGGACGCGAGGGCGGCCGGCACGGTCTGGAGGCCTACCTTGCGCACTGATCGCAGGGCCGAGCGGGTCGACGTCCGCAAGACCTACAAGCTCTACGTCGGAGGCGCTTTCCCGCGCTCGGAATCCGGCCGCTCCTACCCGATCTCGACGCCGCGCGGCCGGTTCCTTGCCAACGCAGCGCGGGGATCGCGCAAGGACGCGCGCGACGCCGTCGTGGCCGCCCGCAAGGCACTTGCCGGCTGGTCCGGTGCGACGGCATACAACCGCGGACAGGTGCTCTACCGGGTCGCGGAGATGCTGGAAGGCCGGCGGGACCAGTTCGTCGCCGAGGTCGTGGACAGCGAGGGAACGACGGCGCGGCGGGCAGAGTCCACAGTGGACGCCGCGATCGACCGATGGGTCTGGTACGCCGGATGGACCGACAAGATCGCGCAGGTCGCCGGGGGTACCAATCCGGTGGCGGGCCCGTACTTCGACTTCTCGATCCCCGAGCCCACTGGCGTCGTGGCGATCCTGGCGCCGCAGGAATCGTCGCTGCTCGGCCTGGTCAGCGTCGTCGCACCGGTGATCGCCGGCGGGAACACCAGCGTCGTCGTCGCGTCCGAGGATCGTCCGCTGCCGGCGATCTCGCTGGCCGAGGTCCTGGCGACGTCGGACCTGCCCGGCGGCGTCGTCAACCTGCTGACGGGCGCGACGGCCGAGATCGCGCCGTGGCTGGCGAGCCACATGGACATCGGCGGCATCGACCTGTGCGGCGCCAGTGCAGGCCAGCGGGTAGAACTCGAGCGGCTGGCAGCGGGCACCGTCAAGCGGGTCGCCCGCGCGCCCGAGTCGACGCCCGACTGGAGCGCCGACCCGGGCACGGGCCGCTTGCGGCGGTTCCTCGAGACCAAGACGGTCTGGCACCCAATCGGGATCTGACCGGCGGGGCGTGCGATCCCGCCAGCGCTGGCGCGAACCCGCCGGCGCCGTCGTCGCTGGCTACCCTGACGGCCATGACGAGCCCGAACGACGCGACCATCGTGCCGATCGCCCTCACCGTCGACGGGCGGCGCGGCTACACGATGTGGGCACCGCCGTGGACCGAGGACGGCGAGGAGTGGCAGGCCTTCCTCGGCTCCGGCGAGGTCATCGCGGTGTTCGCCAATACCGATGACCTCGCCACGTACGTCGCGCGGGGTGAACCGAACGACCTCGTCGACCATCCCGCGTGGGACATGACCCAGACCCTGCCGGCGCGCGAGTTCGTGCCCAGCACCGAGCGCAGGTTCGACGTCGACGCGGTGCCCGACCGGATCGCCGGCGAGGTCTCCGAAGACGTTCGCGCCGACGTCGCCCGCACCATCGAGATCGTGCGGGCGATCGCCGAGTGCACCGACGACGGTCCGCTGATGAGCATGCTCGACGGCGCCGCCTTCGCCCAGCTGCTCGGCGAGCAGGCCGGACGCGCCGATTCGGACAAGGACGAGGACGGGGACGACGATGAGAACGTCGATGCGGCCCTCAGGGCGGGGCCCGATGACGAGTGGTCCGACGTGCGCGCCACCGTCCGCGCATCCTGGCCGCTGCTGACCCGCCGGCTGGCCGACCACCTCGCCTGGACCGAGGGCGCGACGACGCCAACGGCGCAGACCGCCGAGGACTTCTGGGACGCCGTCGGGATGCTGCCGCTCACCCTCACCACCGAGTCCGGCACCGGATACACCCTGCGGTGTTATCTCGACGACGCCGCGATCTTCCTGGGCAGTGACATGTCGGTCGACATCTTTACCAGCCCCGCCGGGCTGATCGACTACTGCCACTCGGCGCAGACCCACGACCTGTCCGACCTCGCGACCTGGCCGGCCGTCAACGACGCAACGCTGCTCGACGTCCGCCCGCACAACGACGAGCGGTACGACCTGCGCACCGAGTCAGCGGCCGCCCGCGAGATCGCGCTCGACCTTGCCGAGTACTGCCGCCTCGACGGAGTCATTGCCGCCCTGCAGGGTGAGGAACCCGTGGACTGGACCGGCGTCCTGACCGAAATCGAGTCCTGCCTCGCCTGGCACGACTGAGCCACCCGCAGCAGGTGGACTTGACATGTGAGTGGCTACTCACTAACTTGATGCCATGACCGCGACCGCCATCCGCCAGAGCGCCGACCAGCGGCGAGGGACCGTGCTCCGGGTCGCGGTCGAGGAGTTCGCGAAGACCGGGCTGGCCGGCACCAGTACGCAGACCATCGCCGACCGGGCCGGCATCAGCCAGCCCTACCTGTTCCGCCTCTACGCCTCGAAGAAGGCGCTGTTCCTCGCCGCCGCCGAGCACTGCCACCAGCGGATCATCGATGAGTTCGAGCAGGCGGCCGGCGACAGCACCGGCCTGGCAGCCTTCGAGCGGATGGGCGAGCGGTATGGCGAGCTGATCGGCGATCGGACGTTCCTGCTGCTGCAGCTGCAGATCTACGCCGCCAGCGAGGACGGCGAGGTGCAGGCCGCGGCCCGGGACGGCTTCCGGCGGATCTGGCAGACCATCGCCCGGATCTCCGGCCTCCCGGCGCAGGAGCGCCGCCAGTTTTACGCGCTCGGAATGCTCTGCAACGTCGTCACCGCCCTTGGCCTGGACGAAATGGACGAGGTGTGGGCCTGCGAGGCCTGCCCCGAGACCAAGGCCGAGACCATCCCGGAGATCGCAGCCAAGGTTGCGGCCAAGGCCGCCGCGAAGATCGGGCCCCGCTGATTTTTTTTCGCATTTGTTGTAAGTGACCGATAACTATCCTCGAGGGAGCTACCCATGACCGGTCGTCGTGTGACCATCTGGACCTTCGTCGTCACCTCCGTCGCAGCCTTCATGGTGAGCCTGGACAACCTGGTGGTGACGATGGCCCTGCCCTCCATCCGGGCCGGCCTGCACGCCGGGCTGTCCGAGCTCGAGTGGACCGTGAACGCCTACACGCTGGGGTTCGCCGTCTTCCTGCTCACCGGCGCCGCCCTGGGCGACCGCTTCGGCCGGCGCCGGGTGTTCACCGCTGGCCTCGCCGTCTTCACCGTGGCGAGCGCGGCCGCAGCGCTGGCACCCAACGTCGAGCTGCTGGTCCTGGCCCGTGCCATCCAGGGCATCGGTGCGGCGACCGTGCTGCCGCTCTCGCTGACCCTGCTCTCGGCCGCGGTTCCCGCCGAGCGCCGCGGCGCGGCGCTGGGTGTCTGGGGCGGCGTCTCCGGCCTCGGCGTCGCGGTCGGTCCGCTGGTCGGCGGTGCGGTGGTGCAGGGCGCGGCATGGCAGTGGATCTTCTGGCTGAACGTGCCGATCGGCCTGATCGCGGTTCCGATCGCCTGGCGCCGGCTCGCCGAATCCCGCGGTGGCGCGCGCCGGCTCGACGTCGTGGGCGTCGGTCTGGCCAGCGTCGGTCTGGCCGGATTGGTCGACGGCGTGATCCGCGGCAACGCGCACGGCTGGACCAGCACCGGCGTGCTCGGCCCGCTGGTCGCGGGCGCAGTGCTCCTCGGCGCGTTCATCGCCTGGGAGCAGCGCACCGCCGAGCCGATGCTGCCGCTGCAGCTGTTCGGTAACCGTTCCTTCGCCGCGGTCAACGTCGCGAGCCTGCTGTTCAGCTTCGGCATGTTCGGTGCGATCTTCCTGCTGGCCCAGTCGCTGCAGCTGGTGAACGGTTACGGCCCGTTCGGCGCCGGCCTGCGAACGCTGCCGTGGACGGCCATGCCGCTGCTGGTGGCACCGATCGCCGGACCGCTCGCCGACCGGATCGGCGGCCGCCCGCTGATCGTCACCGGCCTGGCCCTGATGGCCGGCGGCCTCGGCTGGATGGCCGCGGTGATCGGGGTCGGCACGTCGTACGCCTCACTGGTGGCGCCGTTCGTGCTGGCGGGCCTGGGGATGAGCCTGTTCTTCGTGCCGGTGGGGACGGTCGTCTTCGGCTCGGTTCCGACGGCGATGCAGGGCGTGGCATCGGGCGCGAACAACGCGATCCGCGAGGTCGGCGGCGTGTTCGGCGTGGCGGTGCTGGCCAGCATCTTCTCCGCGCGCGGGAGTTATGGCCCGCCGCAGGCGTTCGTCGACGGGCTCCGCCCGGCCGTCGTCGTCGGCGCCGTCATCGTCGGGCTGGGCGCCGTGGCCGCGACGTTCCTGCGGGCGAAACCGCGGCAGGCGGCGGTTCCCGAGACCGCGCTCGAAGGCGAGCTGGCGTCGGTCGGCTGATCGACGACGACCGCTGCGGGTCAGGCCGGGGTGCGGTGCGTGAAGCTGCCGGCGAGCAGCGTCGCCCACACCGGCGTGGCCCGCAGCGCCGTCGGTGTCGAGCCGAGGGTTTCGACGTCGAGGATCGCCAGGTCGGCGACGTCGCCCACCGCGATGCCGGTGCGGCCCCGGCTGGAGGCGGCGAGGGCGACGTCGAGCCTGAGGGCCTGCTCGGGATGCCACGGCGGTCGGTGGTCATCGCTGCGGTGGACCGCGGCGGCGATGCCGTCCCAGGGATCCAGCGGCGCCACGGGCGCGTCCGAGCCGAACTCGATCGTCGCGCCCGCCGTGAGCATTGTCCGGTAGGCATAGGCCCGGTCGGTGGCACCGGCCCAGAACCGGTCGGCCACATCGCGGTCGTCGGGCTGGTGGGCGGGCTGGACGCCGAGGACGAGGCCGGGCCGCCACAGCCGCGGCAGGTCGTCGATGGCGACCAGCTGGGCGTGCTCGATGCGGCCCGGCGCCGCTGCCGCCTCGAACGCGTCGAGCGCCGCCGACATCGCGCGGTCGCCGATGGCATGGATCGCGCAGGTCAGCCCATGCGCAGCGGCCGTCCCCACCAGCCTGCGTAGCTCCGCCGGCGTGGCGTCCGGCCCGCCCGCGTGGCCGGCTTCACCGGAGGTATAAGGGTTGTAGCACCAGGCCGTGCGAGTGTTGAGCGACCCGTCACCGAACGCCTTGACCGGTCCCACGACGGCCCGCCCGGCCGTGCAGTCGATATCCGAGCCGGCGCGCAGCCCCCGGCCGATCGCGGCGTCGAGGAGCGGGGCCGGAATCGAGGCCTCGACCCGCACGGGCAACGCCACGGACCCGGCCCGCCGCGCCCACGCGGCGACGTTGTCGTCGTACTCGAAGTCGACGACGCCGGTGACGCCGCGGGCAGCCGCCGCCGCCATCGCGGCGAGCACCGAGCGATCTGCGTCTGCGGCGGAGGGCTGCGGCAGGGCGGCGACCGCGAGGTAGCTCTCGCCGTCGCGCAGCACGCCGGTCGGGTGGTCGAGGCCGATCAGGGCGAGCGCAGCGGGGCTGAACCACGCGGTGTGCAGATCGTTGCTCTGCGCCAGGATCGCCCGCCCCGGTGCGGCGGCCTCGAGCAGCGACTTGTGCGGCCGGTCCGGCCACGTCGCATCGGCGAACCCGATGCCGCGTACGACGCTCGCGGTGACGGGGACGGCGCCGAGCCGGTGCGCCGCATCCTGCGCGGATCTCGCCGCGCGCAGGTCGATCCGCGAGGCGGTCAGCGCCCACTGTGCGGCGTGCACGTGCCGGTCCCACAGCCCGGGCAGCACGATCCGCCCGTCGAGGCTGATGCTCTCACCTTGCGCACCAGCCGCTTCGCCGATCGCCACGATGTGACCGTCGCGAATCGCGATGTCCGCCGGGCTCGCACCGACGCCCGGCCGGCCGCCCCGCAGCAGCAGCGGTCCGCTCACTCCGCCAGTGCGGTGTAGGCCGGCTTGATGACGTCGTTGATCAGGGCGAGGCGTTCGTCGAACGGGATGAACGCCGATTTCATCGCGTTGATGGTCAGCCACTGCAAATCCGACCACTCGTAGCCGAACGCGTCGACGAGCACCGCCATCTCGCTGCCCAGGGTGCAGCCGCTCATCAGCCGGTTGTCGGTGTTGACGGTGACCCGGAAGTACAGGGTGCGCAGCAGGCCGATTGGATGGTCGACGATCGACTTCGCGGCGCCGGTGTGCACGTTCGACGTCGGCGCCATCTCCAGCGGGATGCGCTTGTCCCGGACATAGGCGGCCAGCCGGCCCAGCTCGACCCTGCCGTCGTCATGCACCGTGACGTCGTCGAAGATCCGGACGCCATGGCCGAGACGATCGGTGCCGCACCACTGGAGCGCCTCCCAGATCGACGGCAGGCCGAACCCCTCGCCAGCGTGGATGGTGAAGTGGGCGTTCTCGCGGCGCAGGTACTCGAACGCGTCGAGGTGCCGGCTCGGCGGGTAGCCGGCCTCAGGACCGGCGATGTCGAACCCGACGACTCCGGCATCGCGATATCGCACCGCCAGCTCCGCGATCTCGCGGGCGGACGCCGCCTGCCGCATCGCCGAGAGCAGCCCCGCCATCCGGATCTGGTAGCCGTCGGCCGCTGCGGACTTGGTTCCCTGCGCGAAGCCCTCGAGGACGGCGTTGACAACCTCCTGATGCGACAGCCCGCTCTCGACGTGCAGTTCCGGTGCGAACCGCACCTCGGCGTAGACGACGCCGTCGGCGGCGAGGTCGTACGCGCACTCCGACGCAACCCGGGCGAGCGCGTCGGGTGTCTGCATGACGCCGATCGTGTGGGCGAACGTGTCGAGGTAACGCTCCAGCGAACCGGAATGGGCGGCACCGAGGAACCAGCGGCCAAGGTCGGCGGGGTCGGTGCTGGGCAGGCCGCGGTATCCGGTCTCCTGCGCCAGTTCCACAATGGTGGACGGCCGTAACCCGCCGTCGAGATGATCGTGCAGCAGTACCTTCGGGGCGGTGCGGATCGCCTCCAGCGTCGGAGAGTTAGCCATTGCTCGACTGTAGAGCCTGTCCCCGCGCCGGCCTCATGCCGGCTGGGGTAACGGGATCTGATCGGGGTGGTGCAGGTGGTTGCGTCGGGGGGTGGTGTCGCCGGGTGCGGTGAATTCGGGCCGGCCGCGCGCCAGTGCGATCCGCCAGCCTTGGGCGTGCACGGTGTGGTGGTGGCGGGTGCAGAGTAGGACCAGGTTGTCCAGGGCGGTCGTGCCGCCGTCGGCCCAGTGCATGATGTGGTGCGCCTCGCACCACGGGGCCGGGCGGTCACAGCCGGGGAAGGCACAGCCGCGATCGCGGACGATCAGGGCACGGCGCGGTAGGGGCGGCACGGTGTAGCGGGCCCGCCCGATGTCCAGCGGAACGCCGTCAGCACCGAGCACGGCGGGGATTACCCTTGCGTCGCAGGCGATCCGGCGTACGGACTCAGCCGCGACGCGTTCGCCGTCGTCGTATCGGCCGCCGGTCCGTAGTTGGTCGCGAAGGCTGTCCCAGTCGAGGGTCACCACGACCTGCGGCCGGACACCCCCGTTGGTCGGCAAACCGCCGGTGAGTAGCGATCGACGAGCCAGCTCGACCAGCGCGTCGGCGTGCCGTTGCGGCCCGTCGCGATCGTCGCGCACCTCGGCGGTCGACGACGGCGCCGCCAGCGACGCCAACGCCGTCTGCACGATCGCCGCAGCATCGGGGTCAAGCACCAGCCGGCCGACCTGCATCCCGTCGGCGTCCGATCGCCAGGACAGCCAGCGCCGGGCGGCCAGCTCCTCTGCCGGCGGGCGAC
This sequence comes from Pseudonocardiales bacterium, assembly GCA_003244095.1. Classification (GTDB taxonomy): domain Bacteria; phylum Actinomycetota; class Actinomycetes; order Mycobacteriales; family QHCA01; genus QHCA01. Next base: position 56,262 of record QHCA01000291.1, read on the forward strand.
CGTCGGGATCGAGCACGTCGGCGATCCGCGCGACCAGCCGCCGCAGCACCACCGGATCGAACTGCCGCGCCTGCTCGGTGAGCCAGCAGCCGGCCAGCTCACGCGCCGGCGATTCGATCCGATCCGGCAACCGCCGCACACCCTCGACGATGACCCGCACATGCTCGGCACCGATCGAACCCGTCGCGAACGCGGCCGCCGCATCGGGCAGCGCCGCCGGCAGCTGCGCGCCCGACGCCGACACCGCACCGTGCAGCGCAGCCGCCGATCGCACCCGCGACGCGGCGTCGGCCGCGGTGATGTTGCAGCTCGCACGCAGCACCGCGACCGCCGACGTCGCACCGACCGTCGTCGCGGCGCCACGCGCATCGGCCTGTGCCAACAACCGCAGGCCCACCGCCTGCAACGCTCGAACCTGCGCCTCGATCCCGGTCAGCAGATCGAGCAGTTCGGCGTTGGAGCACTGCCACAGCGACGCCGACTGCAACCGCTCGATCACACCACCGAGCTGCTCCACCAGCTCAACAGGCCGGCGATCGGTGATCGAATCCATAACCAACACGCTAAACCCCGCCACCGACAGAACCACGACCCCGCAAACCGTTACCCAGCCCGCATTTTGGCCGTTTGCTAGCCAGCTAATGAATGCAGTCTGAGAGCCGGGCTCCCGGGCGGTGCCCGGTCGCCGGACCGGACGGACGCGAACGTGGCAATCGCGAGCACTAGCGTGCCGCCCACGGTGGCGAGCGCCCGGCCTGCCACCCGGTCCATGATCAGCGCGCCTCGATGCGATCGATGACCAGTGGCTGCGGCGGATGGTGCACCCCGGCGATCGTGTACGACGATTCGATGTCGGCCACTACGCGTTCGATGCGCTCCGGGTCGTCCGAATGCAGCTCCAGCAGCGGATCGCCCGCCGAGACCACGTCCCCGGGCTTGGCATGCATGACGACGCCGGCGCCGGCCGACACCGGATCCTCCTTGCGTGCGCGCCCGGCGCCGAGCCGCCAGGCCGCAACGCCGATCGCCAAGGCGTCCAGCCGCGACAGCGGGCCCGACGCCGGTGCCACGACCACATGCCGCTCGCGGGCGGCTGGTAGCGGCGCATCCGGATCACCGCCCTGAGCCGCGATCATCGCCCGCCAGCGGTCCATCGCCGCGCCGGACCGCAGCGCCGGCTCGGGATCGGCGTCGGGCAGCCCAGCGAGGTCGAGCATCTCCCGCGCCAGGACCAGCGTCAGCCTGACGACGTCGTCCGGACCCCCGCCGGCGAGCACCTCGGTCGCCTCGGCGACCTCGAGCGCGTTGCCCGCCGTGCGCCCGAGCGGCGTGTCCATCGCCGTCAGCAACGCCACCGTGCGCACGCCGTGGGCAGCACCGAGCTCGACCATCGCCGCGGCGAGCGCGCGGGCGGACGCCTCGTCCTTCATGAATGCGCCGGAGCCGACCTTGACGTCGAGCACCAGGGCGGCCGCGCCCTCGGCGATCTTCTTGCTCATGATGGAGCTCGCGATCAGCGGCAGCGATTCCACCGTTGCGGTGACGTCGCGCAGCGCGTACAGCCTGCGATCGGCTGGAGCCAAATCGTCCCCCGCCGCGCAAACCACGGCGCCCACGTCGCGCAGCTGGCGCAGGTACTCCTGGTGGGACAGGACCGCCCGCCAGCCCGCAATGGACTCGAGCTTGTCGAGCGTGCCGCCGGTGTGCCCGAGGCCGCGGCCGGAGAGCTGTGGCACGGCAGCACCGCACGCCGCGACCAGCGGCGCCAGCGGCAGCGTGATCTTGTCTCCGACGCCGCCGGTCGAGTGCTTGTCCACGGTTGGTCTGTCCACAGTGGACAGATCGCGGCGCACGCCGGATTCGATCATCGCGCGCGTCCAGCGGGCGAGCTCATCCGCGACCATACCGCGGAAGAACACCGCCATCAGGTATGCAGACATCTGCTCGTCGGCGATCGAGCCGCGGGTGTAGGCGCCGACCAGCCAGTCGACCTGGTCGTCGGAGAGCGAGCCGCCGTCGCGCTTGGTGCGGATCAGGTCGACGGCGTCGAAGGCGCTCACCGGTCCAGCTGCTCCGGTCCGAACGCGTCGGGCAGCACGTCGTTCATCGGCAGGATGCCGTGCCGGGTGTCGACCAGCAGGCCGGCACCGCCGTGCTCCCACAACAGCTGCCGGCATCGGCCGCACGGCATCAGCAGCGATCCCGCGCCGTCGCAGCAGGTGAACGCGACCAGCCGCCCGCCACCGGTCGCGTGTAACGCGGACACGAGCCCGCACTCCGCGCACAGGGTGACGCCGTACGAGGCGTTCTCGACGTTGCAGCCGGAAACGACACGACCGTCATCGACCAGCGCCGCCGCACCGACCGGAAAACCCGAATACGCGGCGTAGGCGTGGCCCATCGCCTCGCGCGCTGCCCCGCGCAGCGCCGGCCAATCGACATCGGTCATGACACGGGAACCATCCTCACGACTTCTGATAGGGCTCGCCGTCGGCGCCCGGAGCGCGCACCCGCCCGATCAGCCCCGCGACCGCGAACAGCGTGACGAGGTACGGTGCCATTGCGAGGAAGTCCGAAGGGACCCGCGTCCCGATGACGCCAAGCGCGCTGGCCAGGACGTCGGCGGCACCGAAGATCAGCGCGGCGAAGAACGCACCGCGCGGTTTCCAGCAGCCGAAGATCACCGCTGCGAGGGCGATGTAGCCGCGGCCGGAGGTGATGTTCTTGCCGAACTCCACGCCTGCGCCGATCGTGAACGTCGCACCACCGATACCGGCGAACAGGCCGCCGAGGATTACCGAGCGGTAGCGGGTTGCCAGCACCTTGATGCCGACGGTCTCGGCAGCGGTGGGGTGCTCCCCCACCGCGCGTACGCGCAGTCCCCACCTGGTGCGGAACAGCCCGACGTGCACCACGATCAGCAGGCCGTAGGTGAGGTAGAGGAACACATTTCCGTCGAAGAGGATAGGGCCGAGGATCGGGATCTCAGATAGGCCAGGCACTTTCAGGTTCGGGAACCCGACGCCCTGGTTCAACGAGTCGGCGTGCGGGCTCATCACCCGGTCGTAGAGGAAGTTGGTCAGGCCGAGTGCAAAGACGTTGAGGACGACGCCGAGGATCACCTGGTTGACGAGGTAGCGGATCGCGAAGACGGCCAGCAGGAGGGCAAGCAGCCCGCCCGCGAGCGCGGCAGCCAGCACGCCCAGCCAGAGCGCGGTCGACGTCGTCGTGGCCGCGGGCTTGGTCAGTGCGCTCGCTACCATCGCGCCCGCAAACGCGCCGACCAGAAGCTGTCCTTCGATCGCGATGTTGATCACGCCGGAACGTTCGCAGGCGATACCGGCCAGTGCGCCGAGAATCAGCGGCACGGCCCGCACCATCGCGCCGTTCCCGGCGTCGACGAGGTTCAACGCCAGCGACTTGCCGGAGTCGGCCCAGGCCAGGAAGGCGAACACGAACGCGAGCAGCACAAACGCTGTCACCAGGGTGTCGAGCCGTGACCTGCGCGCATTCGTCGCCTGCGCGAGGCCGGCCAGGACCATCAGCACACCGAGTATCAGGCAGGTCAGGTGCACGGGCACGACAAGGGTCGGCACGTGCACGCCACCGGTGTCGCCGGTAGCGCGCAGTGCAAGGTGCGCCGTGCGGTGGGACGGTTCGCGCAGCCCGAACAGCAGGGTGGTGAGCAGCCCGAGCACGACGCCTGCAAGGCCGAGGCCTTGGGTCCGGCTCAAGCTGCCGCGGGTGCGGCTAGCAACGAGCGGCGCGTCGACGGTCCGGGCGGTCATCCGTTCCATCCCTTGGCAAGCGCGCCGTCCTGGCCGCCGGTACGCGAGCCGCGCAGCCGGAAGATGCCACGCACGAGCGGCGGCGCCGCGATAAACAGCACGATCAGGGCCTGCACGACGGTGACGACGTCGACCGGGGTCTGGGTCACCGCCTGCATGGTGATGCTGCCGGCCTGCAGCGCGCCGAACAGCAGCCCCGCGAGGACCGTCCCCAGCGGGCGCGCACGGCCGAGCAGCGCCACCGTGATCGCGTTGGGGCCGAGCGAGGAGTTCAGGCCTCCGGTGATCGAGTAGCTGGTGCTGGTGCTCAGCACCTGCGCACCGCCGGCGAGTCCCGCGAGACCGCCGGCGACGAGCATCACCAGGGCATACGTGCCGCCGACGCTCATGCCCGCGGTGCGCGCGGCGTCGGCGTTCCCGCCCACCGCCTTGAGTTCGAACCCGAACGTGCTGCGGCTGAGCAGCCAGGCGCAGGCCACCGCGGCGAGGATGGCCACGATCACGCCGAAGTCGAGCGGCAGCCGGGTCCCCGCGAGCAGCGGCAGCCTGGCGTTGGGCCGCACGATCTTGCTGATCAGGTCCTGCTGTCCGGGCCGCTGGTATGCGGAGGTGGCGAGCAGGTAGTTCAGCAGGCTCGCCGCGACGTAGTTGAGCATGATCGTCGTAATGACCTCGTGCGCGCCGGTGGTCGCCTTGAGCGTGCCGGCGATCCACCCCCACGCCGCCCCGCCGACGAATCCGCCGGCAATCGCGACGACGAGGTGCATCACGATCGGCAGGTGAATGGCGAAGCCCAGGTAGCCCGCCAGCAGCCCGCCGGTGATCACCTGCCCCTGGGCGCCGATGTTGAACAGGCCGGCCCGGAAGGCGATCGAGACCGAGAGCCCCGCGAGGATCAACGGTGCGGCGTCGGCAAGCGTCAGGCAGATCGGATAGAACACCTGGCTCGCCGTCGCGTGACCGGCTGCGTAGGCCGAGACGGTGCTCGGAGCCACGATCGCGCCACGGAACAACGCGCCGTACGCGTTCGACACCGAACTGCCGAAGGCGTTCAGCGCGTCCATCGGGGCGGCGAAGAAGTAGCCGAACTTCGAGAGCACGGCGTCGTCGGAGAAGGCGATCAGGAGCGCGCCGAGCAGCAGGGCGAGCGCGATCGCGAGGATCGTGACGACGACGGAATTGCCGCGCACGATCGCCTGCACAAGGTTCGCGCCGATCGAGGGCTGGGCGTCGTGCGTCGGCTGTTCCTCCTGCGCCGCAGGCGGTTGCGACTCTGCGCCGGTCACGGCGTCGGTTCCTCGCCGGCGTGCTCGTGCTGTAACTCGACGAGCGTCATCACGCTCGGGTGCGCCTCGCTGTCCGCCCTCGCCTTCTCCTCGCCGACCCCGGCCATCATCAGCCCGAGCTCGTCGCGGCTTGCGTCCGCGCCGAGGATGCCGACGATCTTGCCCCGGTAGATCACGGCGATGCGGTCGGCCAGAGCCATCACCTCGTCGAGCTCGGAGGAGACCATCAGCACCGGCACACCGGAGTCGCGGGCGGTCACGATCCGCCGGTGGATGGCCTCGGTGGAGCCGACGTCGACGCCCCGGGTCGGCTGCGAGACCACCATCAGCTTCAGGTCACGGGACAGCTCACGGGCGAGCACCACCTTCTGCTGGTTGCCGCCGGAGAGCGTGCCGGCCGGCGCGTCGACCGATCCGGTGCGGACGTCGAACTCCTCGACCAGCCTGGTCGCGTGCTCGCGCACCACGCTCGGCCGGAACGCGATCCCGGACGCGAACGGCGTGGAGTCGTACTGGTCGAGCACGAGATTGTCCGCGACGGAGAAGCTCGACACCAGCCCGTCGTGCTGGCGGTCCTCTGGCACGTAGCCGACCCCCGCGCGCAGCACCTGCTTCGGTGAGCGGCCGCCGATCGGGCGACCGGACAGCCTGATCGCCCCGGACACCGGCTTGCACAGGCCCAGAATCGCCTGGGTCAGCTCGGTCTGACCGTTGCCCTGGACACCGGCGACGGCGAGGATCTCGCCGGCGCGAATGTCGAAGCTGACGTCGTCGACGACCCGGTGGCCGCTGGCATCGTCGACGCTCAGCCGGTCGACGTCGAGGACCACCTCACCTGGGGCTGCCGGCACCTTCTCGACGCGGAGCAGCACGCTGCGTCCGACCATCATCGACGCGAGCTCTGCCTCGGTCGCGTCGGGCTCGGCCCGGCCGACGACCTTTCCGCGCCGGATCACGGTGATCGTGTCGGCGACGACCCTGACCTCCTTGAGCTTGTGGGTGATGAACACCACGGACTTGCCGGCCTCGCGCAGCGCGCGCATCACCTCGATCAGCTCGTCGATCTCCTGCGGCGTCAGCACGGCCGTCGGCTCGTCGAGGATCAGCACGTCGGCGTCGCGCAGCAACGCCTTGATGATCTCGACTCGCTGCTGCACGCCGACCGGCAGGTTCTCGACCAGCGCGTCCGGGTCGACCTGCATTCCGTACCGCTCGGACAGGGTGCGAACCCGGGCGCGAGCGGCCCTGCGGTCGAGAAAGCCGCCGGCCCTCGTGCTCTCCCTCCCGAGCAGCACGTTCTCGGCGACGGTGAAGACCGGGATCAGCATGAAGTGCTGGTGCACCATGCCGATCCCGGCGCCGATCGCGTCGCTCGGGCTGTGGAACGTCCGCGGGGTGCCGTCGACGACGATCTCGCCGGCATCGGGGGAGGTCAGCCCGTAGAGGACGTTCATCAGCGTCGACTTGCCGGCGCCGTTCTCGCCGAGCAGGCCGTGGATCTCACCCGGGGAGACCGTGAGATCGATGTGGTCGTTGGCGACGAGCGGCCCGAACCGCTTCGTGATGCCGCGCAGCTCGAGCTTCAGCGTGGTCTCCCGCAGCGGTTCACGATGGGTGGCGGGCCGGGGAGCGCCCGCCACCCACGACGGCGTTGCCTACTTCGGCGCGCTCGGGGAAGCGACCTTGATCGACCCGTTCTCGATGCCCGTCTGCACGGTCTTGAGCTCGGCCTTCAGGGCCGCCGGAACCTTGCTGTCGAAGTCGTGGAACGGCGACAACCCGGCGCCACCGTTGGTGAGCGTCCCCACGTAGTTGCTGCCGGTGAAGGTGCCGTTCTTGGCGGCGACGATCGCGGCCTTCACCGACTCCGGGATGCCCTTGACGACGCTGGAGATGAAGTACTTGCAGAACTGCGGCGCGCTGATGCAGCCGTCGGTGTCGACCCAGAGCATGTTCGCGGCGCCGTTGGAGGCCTTGACCGCCGCCGCCGCACCGAGCCCGACGTTGCCCGCCACCGGGAAGATGATGTCGGCACCCTGCTGAATGAACTGCTGGGTCAGGCTCTTGCCCTTGCCGGTGTCGGTGAAGCTGTTGGCGAACGATCCTGACTTCTGGTTGTGCTCGTTCCAGCCGAGCACCTGCACGTTCTTGCCGTGCTTGCTGTTGTAGTACTGCACGCCGTCGTAGAAGCCGTCCATGTAGATCGTGACCGTGGAGATCTTCAGGCCGCCGAACGTTGCGACCTTCTGGCTCTTGGTCATCCCGGCGGCGAGGTAACCGCCGAGGAATCCCGCCTGGGCCGTGTTGTAGATCAGGCCCTTCACGTTCTTAAGCGGCGGGTCGTAGGTGAAGTCGACGATCGCGAACTTCTGGTCGGGATTGGCCTTGGCGGCCTTCGCCGTCGCGTCGCCGAGGTTGAACCCGACGGTGACGATGATGCTGCACTTCTGCGTGATGAAGGTCTGGATGTTCGGCGCGTAGTCGCTGGCCTGCTGCGACTGCAAGAACTTGTTCGGCACCCCGCTGTCCTTGACGCCCTGATACGCCGAGGCGTTGAACGAGCGGTCGTCGATGCCTCCGGTGTCGGTGACCAGACAGGCCTTGAAACTGGACGTGCCGCCGCTCGGTTTGGCGCTGCCGGACGCGCTGGGCGACGCACTCGACGATGGACTGGACGACGTGCTGGCACCACCCGCGCTCGTCGGGGTCCCGCTGTTCTTCGGCTTGCTGCCGCAGGCGCTGACCGTAATGACGAGCACGCCCGCCACGGCAGTCGTCCACAGAAGTTTCTTCACGTCGCCTCCATACGCCACACACCCTTACCGGTGACCGCCCACGGTCCAGGACCGCCGACCGCCTGCTGGCCGCCGGCAGTCGGGCCGGCGAACACTGCAGGCGCAGATCATAGGCCCTCCGCGACCCCGGCGCGCCAGCGCTGCGGCGTCGGCGGCGCGGGTAACCTTCGCGGTCATGCGCGCGGTGACCGGGCGGTGATCCGGCGGCTCGCGGCGACGCTCGTGCTCATCCTCGCCGGGCTCGCCGTAGCTGGTCCGCCCATTGCAGCGGCGTCGTCGGCCCCGATCGGCGGCGTGGAGCTCGGCTCGGCCGGTGTCGTCGTTCCGGCCCGAGCACCCGCCCTGCCGGGCGGGATCAGCAGCAAGAGCTTCGTCCTGGCCGACGCCGGCACGGGCGCCGTGCTTGCCGCCCGCGACCCGCACGGCCGGTACCTGCCGGCGAGCACGCTGAAGACCCTGACGGCGTTGACACTGCTGCCGCGGCTCGCCGACCGCCGCCGCGTCGTCGCCGCCACCAGGGCGGACGTCGCCGTCGACGGCACCAGAGTGGGGCTGGTCGCGGGCGGCCGCTACACCGTCTCGCTGTTGTTCGAGTGCATGCTGATGATGTCCGGCAACGACTGCGCGAACGCGCTCGCCCGATCCGCCGGCTCGGTGGCCTCGACGCTGGCGCAGATGGACGCGCGGGCGCGGTTTCTGCACGCGGACGACACCCACGCCAACACGCCGTCGGGACTCGACGCACCCGGCGAGTCGACGTCGGCGTACGACCTCGCGCTCATCTTGCGTGCTGACATCGCCATCCCCGATTTCGTGCGCTACAACAGCACGCTGACCAGCGAGGTGCCGGCGCAGCCGCCGAAGTACGGCGCCTTCGCCTTCGCCAACGACAACGACCTCCGCAAGCACCACTACCCCGGCCTGATTGCCGCCAAGAACGGCTACACCGACGCAGCCCGGCACACCTTCGTTGCCGCGGCTGGGCGGGGCGGCCGCCGGCTGGTCGTCACGCTGATGCACGGCGAGCAGTCACCAGTGCCGATGTGGCGGCAGGCGGCGTCCCTGCTGACGTGGGGCTTCGCGCTGCCGCAGGGCACCCCGCCGGTCGGCACCCTGGTGCCGCCGGGGTCGGCGCCGCCCACGCGATCGAGCCGCACGGCCGCGCCCACTCAGCGCCCGGTCCAGCATCGGCTGTACGGCGTCACCGGCGCAGCGGCGAGGCCCGATCGGAGCCCTCAGCGGGTCCGCTTCCTCGTCATCGGCCTGGTCGCCCTCGGCGGGCTGATCGCAGTCGGGGGCGGGGTGTTGCGCGGGCGCCGCAGGTCATCGGGATAGGGAAGGCTGACCTGTCTGGAACCGATCCAGTGTTCGTGGTTGTCTGCACTCGTGTCCGATGTCACGAAACCGTCGCGCTCGGCCCAACCGGAGCCGCCACCGGGCCCCTCACAGCAGCCGGCGCACGGTGACGAGCCGCATGCCGAAGCGTTTGCGAGCCGGCTGAACTGGCTGCGCGCGGGTGTCCTCGGCGCCAACGACGGCATCGCCTCGGTGGCCGGGATCGTGATCGGCGTCGCCGGAGCGACGACGTCGCGCAACCCCATCGTCACCGCCGGCCTCGCTGGCCTGGTCGCCGGTGCCGTGTCGATGGCACTCGGCGAGTACGTGTCGGTGAGCAGCCAGCGCGACAGCGAGCAGGCGCTGCTGGCGCAGGAACGCCGCGAGCTCGCCGAGACGCCCGACGAGGAGCTCGCCGAGCTGGCCGCGATCTACCAGACGAAGGGCCTGCGGCCGGAAACCGCTCGCCAGGTCGCCGTCGAACTCACGGCCCACGATGCACTGGGCGCCCACCTCGACGCGGAACTGCACATCAATCCCGATGAGTTCGCGAACCCCTGGCACGCCGCGACGGCGTCGGCGCTGTCGTTCTCCATCGGCGGGCTGCTACCGCTGCTCGCGATCGTGCTGCCACCGGCGTCGGCCCGGGTGGCGGTGACGTTCGTCGCCGCGCTGCTGGCGCTTACCCTGGCCGGTGCGATCAGCGCCGGCATCAGTGGCGGATCGGTGCGCAGAGCCACCGCCCGGATGGTCATCGGCGGTGCCGTCGGCCTGACCGCGACCTTTGCCGTCGGCCACCTCTTCGGCGCCGTCGTCTAGGAGGGCGCTGAACAATG
>QHCA01000292.1 GCA_003244095.1 Pseudonocardiales bacterium
CGCAAGCTGCGGGTCGGCTTCGCGAAGGCCGGACGGTTGATGGACCTGATGGAGTCACGCTCCATCGTCGGGCCGTCGGAAGGGTCCAAGGCGCGCGACGTGCTGGTCAAGGCTGACGAGCTCGACGGTGTGCTGCTGACGCTGCGTGGGCAGTAGCCTCGAGGAAGAGGTATCGTCGGCTCGTCGGCGCCCAAAACGTTGGAATTTGTCGGGAGTTGCCAAGCACCTATCCGGGCCTTCCCATCACTTGAGCCCCGCGCACGCCGGCCTTTCCGGAGGAGTTCTCCTACATGTCGAGTCCCCACCAGCCCTCACTCGGGGCGATGCTGCGGGACGCACGTGAGAGGTCTGCGCTGTCGGTCGACGACGTCTCCGAGCGCACCCGGATCAGAGCCACGCTGATCCGCGAGATCGAGGCCGACGATTTCGGCGGATGTGGTGGCAACTTCTACGCCCGCGGCCACGTCAGGTCCATCGCGACGACGCTCAAACTCGACCCGACGCCCTTCGTGACCCGCTTCAACATGCAGGCCGAGATGACCCAGCCGATGGGGCTCCCGGTGCTACCGGCCTTCGAGCCGACCCGCTCCCACGGCAAGTCCGGCCGGGCGTCGAAGCCACCCAAGGCACCCAAGGCGCCTCCGGTCCGCGCGGCCCCGATGGCGCCCATGGCGGCAGGTGCGACGCGGCCGAGGGTGGCACGCGCCCAGCGTTCCGGGCCGAACTGGACGTCGGCGATGCTTGTCGCGGCGGCGGTCGTGGCGATTCTCTCGGTCGGCAGTTTCGCCCTCGCCACCCTGAAGCGACCCATCGAACAGGTCGGTGCCAACCGGCCGCAGCTGCACGCGTCCAGCCCGCCGGCGGTCGTCACCTCGCCCACCCCGTCCGCTTCGGCTGCCCCGCCCGCCCAGACCGGCGTCAACCTGCGCCTGCGGGTGACCAGCGGATCGAGCTGGGTCCGGGTCATGGACGGCTCCGGCAAGTCGATCTTCGAGGCGGTGCTCCAGAGCGGGGACACCAAGGACTTCAGTGATCCCAACTCCCTGACGGTGCGGTACGGCAACTCCGCGGCCGTCTCCGTGGTGCTCAACGGCCAGAACGAGGGGTCGCCGCAGTCGTCGTGTGGAGGCACCGTATGCACTCAGCGCTACATCCCCGGCCCCGCCGGCGGCTGACCTTCCGCCGGTAGGCTGGGCGGCATGCCTGCCCGCCGCGTGAGCCTTGTCACCCTGGGCTGCGCGCGCAACGACGTCGACTCCGAGGAGCTCGCCGGCCGGCTCACGGCCGGCGGCTGGCAACTGGTGGCCGACGATGCGCCGGCCGACGCGGTGGTCGTCAACACGTGCGGATTCATCGCCTCGGCCAAGAAGGACTCGGTCGACACGCTGCTGGCGGCGGCGGACACCGGTGCCAAGGTCGTGGCCGTCGGCTGCCTGGCCGAACGCTACGGCGCACAGCTCGCCGCCGCGCTGCCGGAGGCCGACGCGGTGCTCGGCTTCGACCATTACGCAGACCTCGGCGCTCGCCTCGACGACGTCGTGGCCGGGCGCGAGATCGCGCCGCACGAGCCCCGGGACCGCCGCACCCTGCTGCCCATCGCGCCGGTGCAGCGCACGGACTCGGCCGTGGGCATCCCCGGCCACGCGGGCGGGCCCCGGGTCATGCGCCGCCGCCTGGAGGGGGGTCCGGTCGCGCCGCTCAAGATCGCCAGCGGGTGCGACCGGCGATGCGGCTTCTGCGCGATCCCTACCTTCCGGGGGTCCTTCGTCTCCCGGCGGCCGGCCGACATCCTCACCGAGGCCCGGTGGCTGGCCGGCCAGGGGGTGCGCGAGCTGGTCCTGGTCAGCGAGAACTCCACGTCCTACGGCAAGGACCTCGGGGACGTACGCCTGCTCGACACGCTGCTGCCAGAGCTGGCCGCGGTCGAGGGCATCGTGCGGGTGCGGTTGTCCTACCTGCAACCGGCCGAGCTGCGGCCCGGCCTGGTGGAGGTGCTGGCGACCACGCCCCGGATCGCAGCGTACTTCGACCTGTCCTTCCAGCACGCCAGCGAGCCCGTGCTGCGCCGGATGCGCCGCTTCGGGTCGAGGGAGCGATTCCTTTCGCTGCTGGACTCGATCAGGGTCCTGGCCCCCGAGGCAGGTGCCCGGTCAAACGTGATCATGGGCTTCCCCGGCGAGACCCGGGCCGACGTCGCCGAGCTCGAGCGGTTCCTCGTCGCGGCCGAGCTCGATGCCGTCGGCGTATTCGGCTACTCCGACGAGGACGGTACCGAGGCGGCCGGTCTGCCCGGCAAGTGCCGTTCCGACACCGTCGCCCGCCGGGTCGACCGGGTCGGCCGGCTGGTCGAGGACCTCACCGCGCAGCGCGCCGAGGACAGGGTCGGCAGCACTGTCGAGGTGCTCATCGAGATCGTCGACGGCGACACCGCCGAGGGGCGGGCGGCACACCAGGCACCGGAGGTCGACGGGACGACGACGGTGCGCGGGTACGACGCCGGCCTCCCCGGTGCGCCGACACCCCTCCGAGTGGGTGACCTCGTCCGGGCCACGGTCACCGCGGCGGCCGGCGTCGACCTGACCGCCACGTCGATCGAGGTGGTCGACGCCGCCGCGAGCTCGTTGCCATGAGAGTCGCGCCATGAGAGTCGACTCGTGACCGAGCCTGGCGAGATCCCGACCCCTGTCGACCTCGCCGCCCTCCCGCCGAGCGCGGCGCCCCTGCTCAACGTCGCCAATGCGCTCACCGTGCTGCGGCTGCTGCTCGTGCCGGTCTTCGGGGCGTTCCTGCTGACCGGCGACGGCCAGGTGACACACTGGCGGCTCGCGGCCGCCCTGGTCTTCGTCGCGGCGTCCTTCACCGACCGGTTCGACGGGCAGATCGCCCGCCGCCACAACCTGATCACGGCGTTCGGCACCGTCGCCGACCCGATCGCCGACAAGGCCCTGATGGGCACGGCCCTGGTGGCCCTCTCCGCGATCGGCGACCTGCCGTGGCTGATCACCGGGGTCGTGCTCGCCCGGGAGGTGGGCGTCACCGCACTGCGCTTCTGGGTGATCCGGCACGGCGTCATACCGGCCAGCCGTGGTGGCAAGGTCAAGACGCTCCTGCAGAGCCTCGCCATCGGCCTGTACATCCTTCCGCTGGACGGCTGGCCGGCCAGCGTGCGTGCCTGGGTCATGGCCGCGGCGGTGATCCTCACCCTGGTCACCGGCGCCGACTACGTCGCCCGTGCACTGCGGCTGCGCGCCACCAGCGCGCGAGCGGTCGCGGCCCGCGAGCGGCGGGCGGCCATCGCCAGGGAGCGCGCCATTGAGCTCTGACGGTGCGGCGAGCGTCGCGGCGACGGTCGTGCGGGTCCAGGACGCGCTGTCGCGGCGCGCGGAGACCGTGGCCGTGGCCGAGTCGCTCACCGGCGGCCTCCTCGCCGCAGCCCTGACCGATCCGGCCGGGTCCAGCGCGACGTTCAGGGGTGGTCTCGTGGTGTACGCCGTCGATCTCAAGGTGTCGCTCGCCGGCGTGCCCGCCGGTCTGCTGGCCGAGCACGGTCCCGTGCACGAGGCCGTCGCCATGGCTCTCGCCCGCGGTGCCGGCCGAGTCTGCGACGCCGACTGGGGGCTCGGGACCACGGGCGCGGCCGGTCCCGAGAGTCACGGTGGCCGGCCGGGCGGCACGGTGTGCGCCGCGGTCGCACACCGGGACGGCTGGGCTGCGGCGATGACCACGCAGTTCACCGGTGACCGCGGGAGCGTGCGGTCCGCTGCGGTCGGCTGGGTGCTCGATGCACTCGCCTGCGAGCTCGACCTGCGGGAAGGCCGGCACTGATCCTGGGGTTACGCCATGGGCGGACACCGGCAGCCGCGGGTGTCCTCGTCGGTGTCGGGAGGTACGGTTGCGAAAGGTTCATCAGGTCCTCAGTTGCTAGCAAAGACGTGTTCACCAAGGGAGGTCGCGCGATGTTGCTGCTCCGGCAGGTGATCGGCGAGACGCTGCGCGCGCGCCGCCTCGGCCAGCAGCGCACCCTGCGCGAAGTCTCCACCGCCGCCCGGGTCAGCCTGGGCTATCTCTCCGAGATCGAGCGCGGCCAGAAGGAGGCATCCTCAGAGCTCCTGGCGTCCATCTGCGGGGCGCTTGGCGCCCCCCTGTCCGACGTCCTGTCCGACGCCCGTGACACGGTCCGCATGGACGAGTCGGCGGGTATTCCGGTGCTCGACGACATCGACGGCCCGCAGGCCGCGCTGCGCGGGCGTGTCGTCGCCGCTGCCTGACCGGATCGCTTTCGTGACGCGAGCGGGTGCACCGGCCCCCCGCGCCACGCGGTCCCGGGCCGGCAACGCCATGCCGCGCACGCGGGCCGGACTCCTCGACGGCGCCCTGCGGGCACTCCTGAAGCAGGGTCCGCGACGGACGACGATGACCGATGTGGCCGCTTTCGCCGGTGTCGCCAAGGCCACCCTGTACAACCACTTCCGTACCAAGGACGACGTCTTCTCGGGCCTCGTCGCCGCCGAGGTCGAGACGATCGCCGCCGAGTGCGCCGGTCGGCCGCTCGACGACGCCCTCGTGCACGCGGCCTTGCGCCTGTCGAGCCATCCTGGTCTGCGCCGCGTGGCGGCCGACGATCCGGCCGCGCTGGCAATGCTGGTCACGGGGGGTGACGGGCCGGGCTGGCAGGCCGCGCGGGGCGCCGTCCGGGCCGCGCTGGAGCCGGCCGGCCTGGCCGGAGACGACCTGGTGCTCCGGTGGCTGTCGTCGCACGTGGCCACGCCCGGCACCGAGGAGTCGATCCGCGAGGGCGCCGCGGACCTGCTGGCCGGGCTGGGCGGCTCGGCCCGGCGCGAGCGGGATCTTCCCACCACCACTGATCGTTCCTGACACACTGGTCGTTCCTGCCAGCAAAGGCTTGCCAGGGCGATCCGGACTGGAGGGGACAGGTGTCCTACGGGGAATCCGCGGCCCGGCGCAACCGGCTGCCGCTGATCATCGCCATCGTCGTGGGGATCGTGCTCGTGCTGGTCGTCCGCCACCTCGTCGTGGGTGGCGGGTCGTCGTCTGGCTCCAAGAAGGCCGCGCCGGCCAAGGACAGGCGCACCGGCTGCATCGGCCTGGCAGTGACCGCGTCGTCGGAGAAGGCGGCCCTGCTCGGGCAGGTCGCCGACGCCTACGCCGGCGCCGACCGGCGGGTCGACGGCAAGTGCGTCAAGGTCACGGTCACGTCCAAGGCGTCCGGCGGAGCCGAGGAGGCGCTGGCCAGGGGTTGGGACGCCCGGCGTGACGGGCCGCGGCCTGACGTCTGGTCGCCGGCCTCGTCGTCCTGGACCGTCCTGCTGCAACAGGGGCTGACCGCGGCCGACCGCCCGGCCCTGGTCCCCGCCAAGACACCTTCGATCGCCCAGACGCCCCTGATCCTGGCGATGCCGCGGCCGATGGCCCAGGCACTTGGCTGGCCGAACAAGGCCCTGGGCTGGGGCGACCTGCTCGCCCTCTCGCGCAATCCGGCCGGCTGGGGCGCCTACAAGCACCCCGAGTGGGGCAAGTTCACCCTCGGCAAGACCAACCCCACCTTCTCCACGTCCGGCCTCAACGCGACGATCGGCACGTACTTCGCCGCGACCGGCCGCTCCAGCGACCTCTCCGCCGCGGACGTCGCCGACCCCAAGGTGGTCGCGTACGTCAAGGGCGTGGAGAGCTCGGTCGTGCACTACGGCGACACGACCTTGACCTTCCTGGCCAACCTGGCCGCCGCCGACAAGGCGGGCCAGGGGCTGACCTACATCAGCGCCGTCGCCATCGAGGAGAAGTCGGTCTGGGACTACAACCAGGGCAACCCCTCCGGCGATCCCAAGACGCTGGGCAAGGGGCAGAAGCCGCGCACCCCGCTCGTGGCCATCTATCCGAAGGAGGGCACCCTGCTCTCCGACAACCCCTACGTGGTCCTGACCGCACCGTGGGTGGACGGCACCAAGCGGGCGGCGGCCGCCGACTTCCTGTCCTACGTACAGTCCGACGCGCGGCAGCAGACCTTCCAGAAGGCCGCCTTCCGCAGCTTCAGCGGCAAGCCGGGCGCGCCGGTCACCGAGGCCAACGGCATGCTGCCGAGGCAGCGGATCACCGTGATCGACCCGCCCTCCCCGCCGGTGTTGCGGCAGGTGGCGCAGTCGTGGAACTCCCTGCGCAAGCGGGCCCGGGTGCTGTTCGTGCTCGACGTCTCCGGATCGATGGGGGAGCAGGTCGGGGTGAGCGGGCAGAACAAGCTCGACCTGGCCAAGCGGGCCGCGCTGTCGGCGGTCGACCAGTTCGCCCCCGACGACGAGATCGGCCTGTGGACGTTCAGTACGGGAAGGACACTGCAGGACCAGCCGTACCACGACCTGGTGCCCCTCGGAACGTTGAAGGCCAACCGGACTGCCCTGCAGAACGCCATCCGTGGGCTGCAGCCGCAGGGCGGCACGGCGCTGTACGCGACGACCAAGGCGGCCCAGAAGGCCGTTGCGGCGACCCTGGACCCGGACCGGATCAACGCTGTGGTGCTGCTCACCGACGGCAAGAACGAGTATCCGCCCGACCCCGACGTGCAGCCGGTCATCGACCAGCTGGCCAACTCCAGCGAGAGCGCGGCAACGGCTGTCCGTGTCTTCCCGATCGCCTACGGTGACAAGGCGGACCTCGGTGTGCTCAAGCGCATCGGCGAGGCGTCCCGGGCGGCGGCCTACGACGCCAGTGACCCGGCATCGATCGACAACGTGCTCACTGCCGTCGTGTCGAACTTCTGAGGTCGAGGCAGACTGAGCAGCGTGGGCCTGCGCCAGGAGTTGACCGAGCCGTGGGGACTCGTCGCGGCCGGGATCATCGGCGGCGTCGGCGGGGCGTTGGTGACCGGCCCCGCGGTCGTGGCCGTCGCGGTCGGCCTGGGCATCGGCGGGGCGGTCTACGGT
>QHCA01000293.1 GCA_003244095.1 Pseudonocardiales bacterium
GTGACCATGTTGCGGGTGTACTGAATGTGCCCCGGGGTGTCGGCGATGATGAACTTGCGCTTCGGGGTGGCGAAGTAGCGGTACGCGACGTCGATGGTGATGCCCTGCTCGCGCTCGGCTCGCAGCCCGTCGGTCAGCAGCGCGAGGTTGGGCTGGTCGTCGCCACGGTCGCGGCTGGTCTGCTCGACCGCAGAGAGCTGGTCCTCGAAGATCGCCTTCGAGTCGAAGAGCAGCCGGCCGATGAGCGTCGACTTGCCGTCATCGACGCTGCCCGCAGTCGCGATGCGCAGCATCTGCGCCATTATGCGACCTGGCTCTTCGCGCTGGGGGTCCCCCCGCTTGCGGGGGAGCTCATCGCTGAATTCGCTCCGCGCCTCGCTCGTTCCTCGCTGCGATGCTCACTCATTAGAAGTAGCCCTCTTTCTTGCGGTCTTCCATCCCGGCTTCAGAGATGCGGTCATCGGCGCGTGTCGCTCCGCGCTCGGTGATCCGCGCTGCGGCCGTCTCGATGACGACGGCGTCCGCGGTGGCTGCCTGGGATGCGACGCAGCCGGTGCACGTGGCGTCGCCTACGGTGCGGAACCGGACGGTGGTCTCGTACGGCTTGTCGCCCTCGAGCAGGGTCAGGAATCGGGTATTAGCCAACAGCATGCCGTCGCGCTCGACAACCTCACGCCGGTGCGCGTAGTACAGCGGCGGAAGCGGGATCTGCTCGTCGCGGATGTAGGTCCAGATGTCGAGCTCGGTCCAGTTCGACAACGGGAAGACGCGCAGGTGCTCGCCCTTGCGGTGGCGGGCGTTGTAGATGCTCCAGAGCTCCGGGCGCTGATTACGCGGGTCCCACTGCCCCCATTCGTCCCGGAAGCTGAACACCCGTTCCTTGGCGCGGGCCTTCTCCTCGTCGCGCCGGGCGCCACCGAAGACGGCACCGAAGCGGTTCGCGGTGATCCCGCGGAGCAGGGCGGTCGTCTGCAGCCGGTTGCGGCTGGCGCGCGCGCCGGTCTCTTCGACCGAACGGCCGGCGTCGATGTCGTCCTGCACGCTGCTGACGATCAGGTGCAGGTCGAGCCGCTCGACGGTCTGGTCGCGGAATTCGATGACCTCGTCGAAGTTCTCGCCCGTGTCGATGTGCATGACCGGGAAGGGCACGGGTGCCGGCCAGAAGGCCTTGGCGGCGACGTGCAGCATGACCACGGAGTCCTTGCCGCCGGAGAACAGCAGGGCGGGGCGCTCACAGGTTGCTGCGACCTCGCGGAAGATGTGCACGGCCTCGGCCTCGAGCCGCTCCAGATGCGTCAGCTCGTAGGTAGCGGTCATGGCATCCCTTTCGTATTGCCGGTGGTGGCGGACCTTGCCACCAACACCGCGCCACCTTGGACTATTTCGACAACCGGCTGCCGATGTTGACGACATGCTAAGACACGTTCTGGTTCATGGCGGCGATCGTGCAGAACCACTACAGAGTTGTACCGCAGCGAGGAAACGGCGTGCTCACCCAGTCGCTGGCCGACGCCCGGTGAGGCCAAGACCATCCCGTATCGCACGATCGATGCGACCGCCGAGGCGATCATCCGGGAGGGGATCGCCTCCGCCGACGAGGTGGCCGAAGCGTTGCAGGCGCTGAGCGACTTCGCCGCCGACCCCGGCTACCTGTGCGGGTCGCCGCGGAACTTCCAGGCTTGGTCGCGACGCCCGGTCGCTTAGTCACGATTCCAGGCCGGGTGTCGTATCGACGTCGTCACGCGTCATCGCGATCCCGTGCCGCAGCGTCAACATGGTCAAGCTCGCCTGCACCTGCGCCCGGCTCGTCTGCCGGCGAATTGTTAGCGGCAGCCGTCCCCAGACCGCGTCGACGATCTCCTCGACCGTGACGTTCTCGACGGTCTCGGTGCGCTCGCGCGTATCGCGATCGTGCCGGGTCAGCGCATCCTCGATCCACCCGCGAAGCTCGGTCCGGTTCACGAGTCGAGTCTGCGCTACTCGAGTTCGAACTCCGCCCACCGGCTGCAAGTCAGGGCTTGCCCGGCGGCACCACAGTCACTGCTGAGCGGGCGCCGTGATCGGATGCGGGTCGTCGGGTCTTTGGTTGCGTTTGTCGCCGCGTCGCCTTCTCCAGCATGACCTGCCTGGGACCCCGGCTCACCGTCCGCACATAGCCCCGTAAGTCCAGCTCGCAAGCGGTGTTGGGATGGTCCACCTTCGGCGTGCTCGCCTTGCGTTGTTCGGTTCAGAACGGCGGCGAGTCGGCATTGGTTCGGCGCGGCTCACTTGTCTGGACGGCTCGACTGAGTTCGGCGGTTCGATCGATGGGGTAGGTGGCGGGTTCGTCGCGGTACTGGTGTCCGGTCGGTGAGGTCCATTCGATGGTGCGGTCGGGCAGTAGTTCGGGCAGCCAGCCTGCGTCGTGTTTGGCGTGGTGGTGGCGGCAGCACACTGTTTGCAGGTTGGGTTCGTTGGTGTGGCCGTCGCGTTCCCACGGGGTTCGATGATCCAAGTCGCAGTGGCAGGCTTGCCGGTTGCATAAGGGGAAGCGGCAGGTGCGGTCGCGGGCGATGACGTGATCGGCCAGGTCTTTCGGGGGCCGGTACACCTCGTGGCCGTAGTCGACGAGTGTGCCCAGCGGGTCAGTGACCAGCCGCCGCCAGGTCCCGCTCGGATCGGCGGCGAGCTTGCGGGCCAGTGCGGCGGGGATGGGCCCGGAGCCGGCCAGCTCACCCGGTTCCTCATCCAGGCCCAGCAGGGTGGATAGCGCGACGGAGACGTGGATGGTGGGGCGCATGCCGTGCTCGCGGGGCAGTTCACCGGAACCTGTGCCGTGCAGGGTGTCCAGAGACATGTGGATGACGGCGTCGGCGCGGCGTTGGTCGGCTGTTCTGGGGTCGGTGCTGCTGACCCGGCGGGCCAGGGCGTCGATGGCGCTCATGAGCACGGTGGCACCGGCGTCTGGGACAGCATCCAGATCCCGGACATCCCGGCCTCATCGACCGGCATCCGGACTACCCGCCGTTCGGCCAGCCCACGTTCGTGGCGTTGCTCGGCGCTCTGCGGGGCTGCTTTCAGTACCGCCCGGCGCAGGCTGCGCCGGAACGAGGCCAGGGTCTGTTCCGGCGCCTTGGCCAGCACTGCCTCTTCAACCTTGGCCGCGGTGGACTCGTCCAGCGACATGGTGGCTTCGGCCAGCGAACGACTGTGGTGGGTGCTGATCTGGCCGCGGTGCTGTAGCTGCAGGGTGGCCGGCAGCCGGCCGGTCAACTCTCGGGCCAGCGCCAGGCGACTAGCGGCGGTGTTGAAGGACAGTCTCAGCGCGCACGCGACCTCTTCGCGGACCCAGTCCTTGCCCTGCTCACCGGGCATGGTGGGCACGGTGGGCACGGTGGGGTCTTCGGCCATCACAGCCAGCGCCTGGTATTGCATGGCGAGGAACCAGGAGACGTGCCGCTCACAGGCGGCGACGAAATCGATCAGGCCTTCGAGAGACAACCGGCGCGGGTCGATGACCGCCAGCGGGGTGGTGGCCGCCGAACCGGGGGTGATCGAGCAGGCCCAGGCCGCGACATCGTCGGGGGCGACGGCGGCGTCCATCACGGTCGGCAGGTAGGGCTGCGGGTCGGGTGGCTCCGGCGGCTCGTCGTCCCACTCCACTCGCTCGACCCGCTCGCTCATAGGGTCTATTATGCCACTTCGGTCGGATAGAAAGCAAGGGTCAAGCGAGAGTTCTGGAGGACTTTCTGCTTATCTCACAAGAAGAAACGCAAGATGATCAACGAACGCGAACCGGCCGAAGGCGACCACCGCAGCAAGGGGTGCCGACGCCAGAACTCAGCCCCGAACGCACTCCCTCGTCGCCGAGCATTTGCCTTTGCCCGCGGTGAGTCGGGCCGCAACGTCCGGACGTTCGTCAGGACGCCGACGAGTAGTCCTCGAAATCCCGTTGGCCGATTCGACCGATCCTTCCGCGAGATTCGTGAGATATCGTCCGTGGCGAGCGCTGCCCGATCGGAACCCACATTGGCTGGACCCTCGCCGTCGGACCAACCCGCGTCGCGGTCCCACAGTCCTGGTCGCGGCACGACCCGGTCGTTCGGCTGATCGAGCTACTGTCCGCTCACCAGCGATCTCATTTGCGCCGAGGCCGCAACGAGGTGCTCACCGGCGTCAAGAACAACGTCCACGTAGGCCCTCAACTTGGACGGCCCAGACCATTGGTTCAGTCGGATCGCCAGTCGAACATGACCATCGTGGACGGCGACGATGTCGAGATCCCCCTCGTGTGATGAATGGCCACGTTCGTCAGCCCATCCCCGCCAGCACGACTCCATCCCGTCGAAGAACACGGCTACGGGGTCATAGCTCTCGAGCTCGTAGACGTCTCGTTCCGCGGTGAGCCCCGGCGACACGACGCGGCGCGGATCAGTGCAGCTGTGCCATCCGGGCGACGTTCCACGCAGGCAAACTCCAACTTGGTCTCGCTACTCCCGACGCTCAGATCCACCATTCCGGAACGATCTCATCGGGGCCGCGCGGCCGGTCTCGAGCCCGGCCGACACCGCGAACTCAGCGAGGGCCGAGGTCACTCAAGGCTGAGCAAGAGCCAGCGCAACACCGGCCAACGCCGAGCCCACCCGCTCAAGATCGCGCTGATCCTCGTCCAACCAATGCCTCACCTGCTCAGCAGCCAACGCCGCCAACAACACATCCGCCCGTAGATCGACATCACCAACTCCGGCCTCACTCAGCAACAACCTGACGTGCTGCCCCCAAAATGCATGTGCCCCTGTCCGAGACCGGGCTCCCGGCGCACTCGTCTCCGACATCAAGACCAGGTCCAACTGCGCCGCAACCAACTCCAGATAGGCAGCAACGAACGCGACGAGCCGATCAGCGGCCAGCGCCCCTGGACCGAGCGGTGGCTGCCCACCGAGCACCCGAGCCTGCAGTTCCATCTCTCGCTCATCCAGCAACGCAACGGCGAGACCGCCCTTGTCGCCGAAGCGCCGGTACAACGTCCCTTTGCCGACCCCGGCCTGCGCCGCGACCTCGTCCATCGTCACCCCGGCCGCGCCCCGCGTCGCGAAGAGCCGCTCGGCGGCGGCGAGGACCCGCAACCGGTTGCGGGCCGCGTCGGAGCGCTCGTGCACGACGCCGACATCGATGACCGGCAGTTCGGCTCTTGACGAACCGGACTGCGGTCCGTTAACGTTGCCAGACATGAAGCGGACTCTAGTCCGATTCACTCGCGTACGAAAGCCTGAGGAGGCATGTCATGACCAGCATCATCTCCCGCGACGACCTCAAGGCCGGCCTGGCGGCCGGCACGATCACCGCGGTCGACGCCCTGCCGGAGTCCTACTACGCCCAGCAGCACCTGCCGGGCGCGCTCAACCTGGTTGCCGACGAGGTCGACGCCCGAGCCGCCGGGCTGCTGCCGGACAAGGCGGTCGCCATCGTCACGTACTGCTCCAACCCGGCCTGCCCGAACAGCAGCCAGGTCGCGGCCAAGCTCGAGCGGCTCGGCTACACCAACGTCCGCAAGTACGCCGACGGCATCCAGGACTGGGTCGAGGCCGGCCTGCCGACGGAGACCGGGCTGCCCGTAGCCCCATAGAAATCTGTATGGCTGGGTACGGTGGTGCCTGTTGGCGCGCCATGGCGTAGGGCAGGACCATCGGGCCATGACGAATCCACGTACCAAGAAGATCCTGATCGGGCTGACCAGTCATGGCGACCTCGCCGGGCACGGCGCCACCGGCTACTACCTGCCCGAGGTGGCGCACCCGTGGCAGGTGTTCACCGCCGCCGGCTACACCGTCGACCTGGTCAGCACCGCCGGGGGCACGCCACCCGTCGACGGCGTCGACCTCACCGACCCGGTCCAGCAGGCCTTTCTCGACGACCCGGAGATGCAGGGCAAGGTCGCCGGTACTCCGCGCTTCGCCGACGTCGATCCGGCCGGCTACGATGCGGTGCTGTTCGCCGGCGGGCACGGCACGATGTGGGACTTCCCCGGTGACCCGGACCTGGCCCGCACCGCCCGCGAGGTCTACGAGGGGGGCGGCGTGGTCGCCGCCGTCTGCCACGGGCCGGCGGCCCTGGTCGGGGTGACGCTGTCCGGCGGGCGGCCGCTGGTCGAGGGCAAGGAGGTGTCGGCGTTCACCAACTCCGAGGAGGCCGCCGTCGGCCTGAGCGATGTCGTACCCTTCCTGCTCCAGACCCGCCTGGAGTCCCTCGGCGCCAAGCACACCGGGGCGCCCGACTTCGTGCCGCACGTCGTCACCGACGAGCGCCTGGTGACCGGGCAGAACCCCGCGTCGGCCAAGGGCGTCGCCGAGGCCGTCCTCGCTGCGCTGGCCTCCTAGTCACCATCCCCTTCCGCGCCTCGCCTCGGGCGCCGGGTCCTGGACGAACGTCGCGCGCAGGAGCGTGGCGAGATGTTCGCCATCACCCTCGCCACGGTCATCAGCTGGAGTGCCTCAGCGGGACGGGCTGCGGGCCTCCCGCAGGAAGCGAAGCTGCAGGTGGGTGATGAGCCGCTCGTCGGGGTCGTCGAGGTCGATCCCGGACACGACGACGAGCCGTCCGAGCCGGTAGCGGAATGTGTTGGGGTGGACGTTCAGGGACGCCGACGCGGTAACCACATCGCCGGACGCGTCGAGAAAGGCGCACAGGGTCTCCACGTAGTTGGTGCCGCGTCGGCCGTCGTGCGCGACGAGCCGCTCGACCCGGCCTGCCCTGAGCAGCGGTTCTTCGGCTACCAGGTCCTCGAGCCGTCGTAGGGCGATGTGGCCGCGGACGTCATCGACGTGAGCGACCCGCTCGCCGCGCCGAGCGATCACGCGCAACACCTGGTCGGCTTCCGTCCGCGAGCCCTGAGTGTCGCGAGGTTCGCTCACCGCCGAGCCGATTCCGACGCGAATCGGGATGCGGACGGTCACCTCGGTGCGCTCTCTCAAGTCGTTCGCCACGGCGCGCAGCCGGGCCGGGTCCGCGCCGTCGGGCGTCGGGAGCACGACATAGACCACGTCGTCGACCGCGACGGTGTGCGCGTTGCGCCGGTAGACCTCCGTGTAGAGGGTGATGAGCCCGACCATCCGCTCCAGGTTGACCTCAGCGATCGGCTCGTCCTGCAGCACCGGCGCGAATGCCAGCACGGTGAACGACCTGCCCGCCGTGATGCCGAGCCGCCCGGCGCCGCCCTCCATCGGGCCGCCCGAGAGCAGTGAGCGCAGCAGGTGACCGCGGCGCTGTCGTTCGAGATCGGCACGCGCCCGGTGCTGCAGCATGTGCAGCGCGGCGATCTGGGCGGCGGCGAGCAGGGCCTTCTCCGCGGCAACGGCCAACGGCTGGTCCCCTTCGACTACCCAGATCGACCCCAGCGGCTCGCCGCCAGCACGGATCGCCACGGCCAGCCGGGGCATGATCGCTGGCTGCGGGCCGGGGACATCGTCGATGCGGACGACCTTCTCTTTGGAGTAGAGCGCCTTGAACACGCCGTCGTCGGCGAGGGCGCGCGCCCATGAGGCGGGCACCTTGCGGCCGAGGATCGTGTCGCGGCGTGGCTGGTCGATCGTCTGCTCGAGGGTGGAGTAGGCAAGCACGTTCGAGTGCAGGTCCTCGATCGTGGTGGCTCCACCGACCATGGCCGCGACCGCGTTGGCCAGGCCGAACAGGTCCCCGAGCGAGAGCTCCTCCACGGTGGAGGCGCCGCCCGCGCGGGTGGCGCTCTGGGCCGTCCGCAGCAGCGTGAGCAGATGGCCCCACCCCGCCGTCGCCGGGACGGCGAGCAACGCGACGCCGGCCGCGTCCGCGGCCCGCACCAGGTCCGTCGGCGGCCCGTCCTCAGTCTTGACGATCACGGCCGCGGCGTTCGCCCGGCGCGCGGTGTCGATGACGACGAGCGCGTCGGGGGAGCCGGGGTGGATGCCGATCGCGAGCAGCAGATCGCCGGGAGCCAGGACGAGGGCCCCGACGCGGTCGAAGACCACGGGGTCGCCGGCTGGTATGTCCAGACCGTGGGGGGCGGTCAGGACGTCGACCAAGCCGCCACCGAGCGCGGCGATCAGGGTGCTGATCGTCGCCGGACGTGCTGCGGGAATCATGGCTGGGTTCGGGTGCACTGGCCGACCTTCCCCTGGTCCCGGCGGGGGCGCCGGGTCGGACCGGGCGGACCGATCCCGGCACGGCCCCGTACACCAACAGGGTGGCCGGGGAAACTGCCGCATCCATTGTCACAATACCCGGAGAATTACCACAACTCTCGTAGCGACAGACGAATATGACGTCCGGCCGCAGGACCTGAAGAACCCCTCAATGCCAGGAGCCGGCCTCCGGGGCCACGGCTGCCGCACCCCGCGTCAGCGCCTCGGACGCGGACCCTTGCGGTGGCACCCCGGCGAAGTGGCAGGCCGCCTGGTGGGGCCGCTCGGCCGCGCCGAGCCGGGGGTCGACCTCGAGGCAGATCTTGCGGTCGGCCCGCACCGCCGGCCCGACCGGGCACCGCGGGTGGAAGTGACAGCCGGACGGCGGCTCATGGGGGTCGGGCGGGTCGGCGTCGAGCATCGAGGAGTCGCCAGAGCGCTCCCCGCCGAACCGCGGCACGGCGTCGAGCAGGGCCTTGGTGTAGGGGTGCTGCGGCCTGCTGATCAGCTCGGCCGCGGGGGCGACCTCGATGATCCGGCCGAGGTACATCACCGCGATGACGTCGCTGACATAACGAACCAGGGCCAGGTTGTGAGAGATGAACAGGATCGACACGCCCAACCGGCCCTGGATCTCCCGGACCAGGTTGAGAACAGCTCCCTGTACGGAGACGTCAAGAGCGGAGGTGATCTCGTCGGCGATGAGGATGCGCGGCTCCACGGCGAGGGCCCGTGCGATGGCTACGCGCTGACGCTGGCCCCCGGAAAGCTCCCGAGGCAGCCGGCCAGCGTGCCGCACGTCCAGGGACACCAGCTCCAGCAGCCGCGTGACCTCCGCGGCGCGCTGCTTGCGGCTCTGCCGCCGGAGGGTACCCACGGCCTCGGCCAGCGCCTCGCCCACGGTCATCCGCGGGTTCAGCGACGCGTACGGGTCCTGGAACACCATCTGAAGCTGTCGGCGAAACGCGGCCCGGTGCCGGATGGGTACGCGGGCGAGATCGTGCCCGTCGAGCAGGACCTGGCCCGCGGTCGGCCGCACCAGACCCACCAGGGCCCGTGCGACCGTGGACTTGCCCGAGCCCGATTCACCGACCAAGCCGAGTACCTGGCCGGCGGGGAGGTCGAGGTCGACGCTGTCGACAGCCGTGAGGGGACCGCGTCCGCTGCGGAACTCGACGCGCAGGCCCCGGACGGCGAGATCGGTCACCGGTGCGACCCGGTCTCGGCGCGCATGAGCGGGAGTGCCTCCGTGCGTGGGTGCCAGCACGCGACGTCGTGTCCCGGGCTGATCTCCTGCAGCAGCGGCCGCTCTGCCAGGCACTGGCTGTCCGCGTAGTCGCAGCGGGTCGCAAACGGGCACCCGGGGGGGACCTCCAGTGGCTCGGGAGGGAAACCCGGGATCGTGGCCAGTGGTCGGTCGAGCCCGGTGTCCATCATCGGGATCGACGCGATGAGTGCGCGGGTGTAGGGATGGGCCGGGCTGGTGAGCAGGGTTTCGACGTCGATGTCCTCGACGATGAGACCGGCGTACATGACCAGCACCCGGCGGCACAGCTCGGTCACCACGGCAATGTCGTGGGAGATGACCAGCGCCGCCGAGCCGGAGTCCCGGCTGACCTGTCTCAGCAGCCGCAGGATCTGCTGCTGCACGGTCACGTCCAGTGAGCTGGTCGGCTCGTCGGCGATGATCAGCTGCGAGTCACCCATCAGGGCCATGGCGATCATCGCGCGCTGGCGCAT
>QHCA01000294.1 GCA_003244095.1 Pseudonocardiales bacterium
AACGTGGTGTTCATGGGGATGGGTGAGCCGCTGGCCAACTACCGCAGCGTGCTGTCCGCGGTCCGCCGCATCACCGACCCGCAGCCGTACGGCCTCGGCATCTCCCAGCGGCACGTCACCGTCTCCACGGTGGGACTCGTCCCCGCCATCCGCCGGCTGACCGGCGAAGGGCTCGCGGTGACGCTCGCCGTGTCGCTGCACGCGCCGGATGACGAGTTGCGGGACGAGCTGGTCCCGGTGAACCGCAGGTGGCCGGTGGCCGAGGTACTCGACGCCGCCTGCGGGTACGCCACGGCGACCGGCCGCCGGGTCTCGATCGAGTACGCCCTGATCCGTGACATCAATGACCAGCCGTGGCGGGCGGACGCGCTCGGCGCGCTGCTGTCCGGCAGGCTCGCGCACGTCAACCTGATCCCGCTCAACCCCACGCCGGGCAGCGACTGGGACGCCAGCGACCCGGCCGTGCAGCGGGAGTTCGTCCGGCGGCTCAAGGCGCGTGGCGTGCCGGTGACCGTACGAGACACCCGGGGCCGCGAGATCGACGGCGCCTGCGGCCAACTTGCCGCGATGGGTCCGACACCCCTCTGACAGAATGGGCGCCGTGGTCACCTCACCCGATCAGCACAGGCCGGGCCACGCCAAGGCGGCGCGGGTCATGGGACTCGGCTCGGCCGGCTTCCTCATCCTGATGATGCTCTTCGGCAACCACCGCAGCCGGGTCGAGAACGTCTGGCTGGCAGCACTGGCCATCGGCATCGTGCTGGTCTTCGGTACCGACTGGCTGCTCCGCCGCAACGGCCTGCGCCGCTAGGCTGGGATCCAGCCGTAGGAAGGACAGCCATGTCCGAGCACGCCGATCTGCTCGCCCGGCACCGCAAGGTCATGCCGACCTGGCTGGGGCTCTACTACGACCAACCGATCGAGATCGCCAGCGGCTGGGGCTGCCGGGTGACCGATGCTGAGGGCGTCGAATATCTCGACTTCTTCGGCGGCATTCTCACCAACATGCTCGGCTATGACGTGCCCGAGGTGCGCGCCGCGATCAGCGAGCAGATCGCGTCCGGCATCGTGCACACCTCGACCCTCTACCTCATCGGCAAGCAGGTCATCCTCGCCGAGCGGATCGCGGAGCTGTCCGGGATCCCCGACGCCAAGGTCTTCTTCACCGCCTCGGGCAGCGAGGCGGTCGAGCTGGCGCTGATGCTGTGCTCCAACTACCGCCGCAGCAACTCCGCGCTCGCCCTGCGCAACAGCTATCACGGGCGTTCCTACGCGGCGATGGCCGTCACCGGCAACCGCGGGTGGTCGGCGTCGTCCTTCACCCCGCTCAACGTCTCCTACGTGCAGAGTGGCTACCGCTACCGCAGCGGCTTCGGCCATCTCGACGAGGCGGCCTACATCGCGGCCTGCACCGCCGACCTGCGCGACGTGATCGACACCACCACGTCCGGTGATGTCGCCTGCCTCATTGCCGAGCCGATCCAGGGTGTCGGCGGGTTCACCGTGCCGCCGGACGGATTGTTCGGCGCCTACCAGGAGGTGCTCAAGGAGTACGGCGTCCTCTACGTCTCCGACGAGGTGCAGACCGGATGGGGCCGTACGGGGGAGAACTTCTGGGGCTACCAGGCGCACGGCGTGGTGCCCGACGCACTGACCTTCGCCAAGGGCCTGGGCAACGGCCTGACCATCGGCGGGGTGGTGGCCCGGGGCGACCTGATGGACTGCCTGGGGGCCAACTCGATCTCGACGTTCGGCGGCAACCCGCTGTCGACCGCGGCCGGGGTGGCGACGCTGGACTACCTGCTCGAGCACGACCTGCAGTCCAACGCCCACAAGGTCGGCAACCAACTACTGGACGGCCTGCGCGCCGTCGGGCAGGAGGCGCCGGGCGTGGGCGAGGTGCGCGGCAAGGGGCTCATGATGGGCGTCGAGCTGGTGCAGCCGGGCACCAAGGTGCCCGACACCGCCGCGGCCGGCCGGGCGATGGAGGCGACCAAGGCCGCCGGGCTGCTGGTCGGCAAGGGCGGGCTCCACGGCAACGTGCTGCGGATCGCCCCGCCCCTGGTGCTCACCGAGGCCGAGGCAAGCGAGGGGCTCGACATCCTGCGAGGCGCCTTGACGTGAGCAGTGTGAGCGGCGCACTCCAACCCGCCGGGCCGACCCGCCGCCGCGGCCCGGGCCGTCTCGCCCGGGCCGCCATCGCGGTCGCGGCCATCGTCGTGGTGCTCTGGGTGGTGGCGGGCGTCGACGCCCTGGACCGGCATCGTCTCGACACCTGGGGCATCACGCCACGGATGTTCAGCGAGCTGCCCGACATCCTGACGGCGCCCTTCCTGCACGCCGGCGTCGGGCACCTGGCCGCCAACTCCGTGCCGCTGGCCGTGCTCGGTTTCCTGGCCGCCCTGCGCGGGCTGGCCAAGTTCGCCGCCGTCAGCGGGCTGATCATCGTCGTGTCCGGCCTCGGCGTCTGGCTGACCTCACCGGCCAACACCGTGACGATCGGCGCGAGCGGGCTGGTCTTCGGCTACCTCGGGTACGTGCTGGTGCGCGGCTTCGTCGACCGCCGCCTGGCCGACATCGTCATCGGCGTGGTCGTGGCCCTCGTCTACGGCTCGGTGCTACTGGGCGTGCTGCCGGTCCAGCCCGGCATCTCCTGGCAGGGTCACCTGTTCGGCCTGGTCGGCGGAGTGCTCGCCGCCTGGCTGTTCCGCACCCGCCGGCCGCACAGTGTCACCGCACCAGCAGGATGATCGCGACGGCGGTGCCCACCACGACGATGACCGTCCGCAACACGGCGTCTGGGATCCGCCGCCCCACCCGCGCCCCGATCAACGCCCCGGCCACCGAGCCCACCGCGAGCAGTCCCGCCGGCAGCCAGGCGATGTGACTGACACAGACGAACAGTACGGTGGCCACGCCGTTGACGACGGCCGCGAGCACGTTCTTCAAGGCGTTGATCCGTTGGAGGTCGTCGTCGACGACGAGCCCGAGCAGGCCGACCAGGATGACGCCCTGCGCGGCCCCGAAGTAGCCGCCGTACACACCGGTCGCGTACACACCTACGAGGCCGGCGACCAGCCGCAGCCGGCTGGGTGAGCCGGACCCGGCCGGTCGCTTGAGCCGCGGTTGCAGGGCGATCAGCACGCAGGCGAGCAGGATCAGGACGGGGACGACGGCGGTAAAGACCGCGCCCGGCAACGTGAGCAGCAGCAGGCCGCCAGTCAGCGCGCCCAGCGCCGAGCAGGTGCCGAACACCAGGCAGCGCCGCCGCTGGCCGGCCAGCTCCGCCCGATACCCGACCGCCCCGCTGATCGAGCCCGGCACGATCCCGACGGTGTTGCTGACGTTGGCCAGGACGGAGGGGTAACCCACGGCGAGCAGCGTCGGGAACGACACCAGGGAGCCCGAGCCGACGATGGTGTTGACGGTGCCCGCCACCGCCCCGGCGGCCAGCACGGCCAGGGCCGCCAGTGGGGTCATCGCAGCAGCGTACGGAACGTCCCAGAACGTGGTGCTGGTCGTCAGGGCACCGTCCGAGGTGCCAAAGTATAGGCGTGCCGAGAGCGGTGATCATCGGATCCGGTCCCGCCGGGATCTACGCCGCCGACGCCCTCGCGCAGGCCGGAACCGGCGAGGATGCGTGGTCGATCGACGTCATCGACCGGCTGCCGTGCCCGTACGGGCTGGTTCGCTACGGGGTCGCACCCGACCACCTGAAGATCAAGTCGATCATCACCGCGCTGCGCAAGGTGCTGGAGCAGCCCGGGGTCCGCTTCCTCGGCAACATCGAGGTCGGCACCGACGTCAGCGTCGACGAGCTGCACCGGCTCTACGACGTGATCCTGTTCGCCAACGGTGCGGCCGTCGACCGGCCGATCGGCATCCCCGGTGAGGACCTGCCGGGCAGCGCGTCGGCGCGGGAGTTCGTCGCGTGGTACAGCGGGCATCCCGACGCCGAGCTCGGCAGGTTCACCTTGGAGGCGCGCGGCGTGGCGGTCGTGGGGGTGGGCAACGTCGCCGTGGACGTCGCCCGCGTGCTGGCCAAGACCACCGGGGAGCTGCGCGGCACCGACCTGCCGGACCACGTCCTCGACGTGCTCGAGCGCAGCCAGGTGACCGACATCCACATGTTCGGCCGGCGGGGCCCGGCGCAGGCGAAGTTCACCACCAAGGAGTTGCGTGAGCTCGGCGAGCTCACCAATGCCGACGTGATCGTGCACCCCGACGAACTGCAGCTCGACGCGGCCAGCGAGGCCGCCATCGCCTCGTCCCCGGCCGTCCGGCGCAACGTCGAGGTGTTGCAGGAGTGGGCGCAGCGCGAGCCGCAGGGCAGGCCGCGCCGCCTGCATGTGCGCTTCCTGCTCCGCCCGGTGGCGGTGCTCGGCACCGACCGGGTGGCCGGCCTGCGCCTGGAACGGTCCCGGCTCGACGGCACGGGTGGCGCGGTCGGCACCGGCGAGCACACCGACATCGACGCCCAGCTGCTCCTGCGGGCGATCGGCTATCGCGGCCTGCCGTTGCCCGGCCTGCCGTTCGACGAGGGCAGCGGCGTGGTGCCCAACGCCGGGGGCCGGGTGCTGCGCGAGGGCGCACCCGTGCCGGGGGAGTACGTCGCCGGCTGGATCAAGCGTGGTCCGACCGGGGTGATCGGCACCAACAAGGGCGACGCCCGCGAGACCGTCGCGGCGGTCATCGAGGACGTGGCGGGACTGCCGGTGGCGCGGGACGGCGACCCCGACGAACTGCCGCCGCTGCTCGCCGGGCGGGGTGTCGAGGTCGTCACGTGGGCCGGCTGGCAGGCGATCGACGACGCCGAGCTCGACCTCGGGCGCACGCAGGGGCGCGACCGGGTGAAGATCGCCGATCGGCTGGAGCTGCTACGCGCCGCCCGCGGCTGAGCTCGGGGCCGGCGGCAAGGCGTACTCTTCGGTGATCCCGAGCAGTTCCGCGAGTTGGCGCAGCTCGGTCTCGAACAGCGCGCCACCCTCCTCCAGCGCCCACCGGATCCGGCCGAACACCTCCATCGCCACCGCGCCGTACATCCGCACCCAGCAGGCGACGAAGAGGTAGACGGCGGTCACCGGCAGCCGGCCGCCGGTCCGCGCGGAGTACCGCTCCAGCTGCTCGACCAGCCGCGGGTCGATCGACGACTCATCGGGTAGGGGGAACGGCCGCCGGGCCCAGATCTGGACGAACAGGTCGCGGAACACCCCCGCGAACCGTGCGCCGGCCTGCTCGAGCGCGCCCTCGGGCGGCCTGGCATACCCCGGCAGCGGGGCGCCGAAGATCAGGCCGAACTCCACCGGATGGCCGACCGACCAGGTCCGGAACGCCCGGGACGCCGCGTGCAGGCGGGCACCGAGACTGTCGGCCGGCAGCGCGTCACGGGCCTGCTCCATGGCCGTGACCACCTCCTCGTAGCAGTCGAGGATCAGCGCGGTGATCAGGTCGTCCAGGCTGGCGTAGTAGCGGTACAGCCCCGGCGCGGTCATCCCCATCTCGCGCGCGATGGCGCGCAGCGCGATCCCGCCCGTCCCCACCTCGGTCAACTGACGGCGGGCGATCTGCTTGATCTCGCCGACCGTCTGCTCGCGGTGCCGATCGCGCCGGGAAGTCTCCGCAACCATGCGAGTTCCTCCTTGACTAACGGAAACGTCGTATGCTTAGTTATCAGCGTTCACTTAGTGGTCGACGATAACAGACTATCGCTGAGAGTGGGGAGTCCTTCATGTTCGAGGCACTGGGCGGGTTCACGTACCGTCGCCGCCGGCTGGTCCTGGCGGCGGCCCTGCTGTTCCTGGTATTCAGCTCCGTGTGGGGTACCGGTGTCTTCGGTGCGCTGTCCGGCGGTGGCTTCGACGACCCCAAGTCGGACTCCACCCGCGGCCAGCAGCTGCTGGAGCAGCGCTTCGGCCGCGACGGCGGTGATGTCGTGGTGCTCTACACGAGCAAGGGCAGGACGGTGGACGATCGTCCCGTCAGCGCCTCGATCACGAAGGCCCTCGACGGGTTGCCGGCGGACAGGGTGGCCTCGGTCGCCTCCTTCTACTCCACGCACGCCCCGACCTTCGTCTCTCCCGACCGCCACTCGACCTACGCGGTGATCGGTCTGCGAGGAACCACCGACGAGGTGCGCCAGACCCAGCTCAAGGCGATCCGCGACGAGCTGCAGGTGCCAGGGCTGCAGACCCGAGTCGGCGGCTCGACCGCGATCGGCGCCGATATCAACGGCCAGGTGGGCAAGGACATCGGCAAGGCCGAGGGCCTGTCGACCCCGATCGTGCTGGTGCTCATGCTGTTCATCTTCGGCAGCCTGGCGGCCGCGTCGCTGCCGCTGGCGATCGGCGGCCGGGCCATCCTGGGCGCGTTCACGATGCTGCGAGTGCTCACCCTGTTCACAGACGTGTCGGTCTTCTCGGTCAACATCGTCACGCTGCTCGGGCTGGGCCTCGCGATCGACTACGCGTTGTTCATGGTGAGCAGGTTCCGCGAGGAGCTGCCGAAGGCCGACGGCGACGTCGAGGCGGCCCTGCGGGCCACGATGACGACCGCCGGCCGCACGGTGGCCTTCTCCGGGCTGACCGTCGGCATCTCCCTGGGCAGCCTGCTGATCTTCCCGCAGGTCTTCCTGCGCTCGATGGGCTTCGGCGGGATGGCGGCCGTGCTCGTCGCGATGGTCGGTGCCCTGACGGTGCTGCCCGCCCTGTTGGCGGTGCTCGGCCATCGGGTCAACGCCCTGTCGGTCCGGCCGTTCCTGCGCCGGGTGACGCGCCGCCCCGACCCCGCGCCGGTCGTGCGCGGGGACGGTGCCTGGACCCGCATCGCCCGGTCGGTCATGCGCCGCCCGGTGGTCTATGCCGCGGTGATCGTCATCGGTCTGCTCGCCCTCGGCATGCCGTTCACCCACATCAAGTGGGGTGGTATCGACGCGCGGGCGCTGCCGGCCAGCACCGAGAGCCGGGTCGTCGCCGAGGCGCTCATGGCCGACTTCGCCTCGAACGGTACGGCGCCGGAGGACATCGCGGTCGCCTTCGACGGCTCGGTCGACAGGGCCGCGCTGACGGCGTACGCGGCGGCGGTCGGCCAGGTCCCCGGCGTGCGCAGCGCCCAGGTCACCGGCTCACGCGACCACGTGGGCCGGGTGAGCCTCCGCTACGACGCGACACCCCTGTCCTCCGACGGCCGGCACACGACCGCCCTGGTCCGTGCCGTGCCGGCCCCGGACCGTGCCGAGGCGCTCGTCACCGGCCAGAGCGCCGCGCTCGTCGACCTGCTCGGCCGCCTCGGCTCCCGGCTGCCCTGGATGGCCCTGATCGTGGGACTGGTCACGCTGGTCCTGCTGTTCCTCGCCTTCGGTTCGGTGGTCCTGCCGATCAAGGCGCTGATCATGAACGTACTGTCGCTGTCGGCGACATTCGGCGCGCTGGTGTGGATCTTCCAGTACGGCCACCTGGCGACCTGGCTAGGCTTCACGCCGACCGGCACCATCGAGGCGACCCAACCGATCCTCGTGCTGGCCATCGCCTTCGGCCTATCGATGGACTACGAGGTGTTCCTGCTCTCCCGCATCAAGGAGCACTGGGACGCCACCGGTGACAATGTCGCGGCGGTGACCACCGGGTTGCAGCGCAGCGGCTCGATCATCACCAGCGCGGCGCTGCTGCTGGTCATCGTGATCGGGGCGTTCTCCACCTCGGGCATCACCTTCATCAAGCTCATCGGGGTGGGGATGATCGTGGCGATCATCGTCGATGCGACCGTCGTACGGGCTCTCCTGGTCCCGGCGACCATGCGCCTGATGGGCAGGGCGAACTGGTGGGCACCGAGCCCCCTGCGCCGGGTCTACGCGAGGTACGGCATCCGTGAGGCCTGATCCGCAGCCGAGGGCCCGCCGGCGGCCCCATCCAGCAACTTCCCGGAAGACGTCACTCTGGGACCGCCCAAAGCGACAACTTCCGGGAAGTTGCTGCTTGGTAGGGGTGGAGGTTGCCGGGGGCGACACGTGACGTGAGGGATGATGGGAGGGTGACGACACGCGAGGTGGTGCTGCTCGGGTCCACCGGCTCGGTCGGGCGGCAGGCCGTCGACGTGGTCCGGCGTAACCCCGACCGCCTGCGGGTCGTTGCGCTCGCCGCCGGCGGCGGCAATGTGGGCCTGCTCGCCGAGCAGGCACTGACCCTGGGCGTCGAGGCGGTCGCCGTGGCACATGCCACCGCCGCCCAGGACCTGCAGCTGGCGTTCTACGCCGCGGCCCAGGCCGGGGGATACGCGACCGGGGAGTTCGCACTTCCCAAGATCCTGGCCGGTCCCGATGCCGCGAGCGAGCTGGCCGGCTGGCCGTGCGACGTCGTCCTCAACGCCATCACCGGCTCGATCGGCCTGGCACCCACGCTGGCCGCGCTCGAGGCCGGCAGGGTCGTGGCCCTGGCCAACAAGGAGTCGCTGGTCGCCGGTGGTCCGCTGGTCCGCGATCGGGCCGGCCCCGGCCAGCTCGTCCCGGTCGACTCCGAGCACTCCGCGCTGGTCCAGTGCCTGCGCGGCGGCCGGGTCGAGGAGGTGCGCCGGCTGATCCTGACCGCGAGCGGCGGCCCGTTCCGCGGCCGCACGCGCGCCGAGCTGGCCGCCGTCACGCCCGCCCAGGCGCTGGCCCACCCGACCTGGGACATGGGCCCGGTGATCACCGTCAACTGCGCCACGCTGATCAACAAGGGCCTGGAGATCATCGAGACGCACGAGCTGTTCGGCATCGAGTACGCGGCCATCGACGTCGTCGTGCACCCGCAGTCGCTGGTGCACTCGATGGTGGAGTTCGCCGACGGCTCGACGCTCGTGCAGGCGAGCCCGCCCGACATGCGGTTGCCGATCGCGGTCGCGCTGGCCTGGCCCGACCGCCTGCCCGACGCCGCGCCGGCCGTCGACTGGTCGATCGCGCACGACTGGCATTTCGAGCCGCTTTCCACCGAAGCGTTCCCGGCGGTGGCCCTGGCCCGCGCGGCCGGCTCGGCCGGCGGTTGCGTACCCGCTATTCTCAACGCCGCCAACGAGGAGTGCGTCGCCGCCTTTCTTACCGGCGAGCTGCCCTTCCTGGGCATCGTGGACACTGTGGCTGACGTACTCGACGACGCGCCGGACCTCGGGAACCCCCAGTCGGTTGCCGATGTTGTTGCTGCAGAGAAGTGGGCGCGCACCCGCGCCGGCGAGCTCATCGCCATCCGATCTCGGGGGACCAACGAATGACAGATAGATGATCGGCAAAACGACAGGCGGAACACCAGACGCAGTGACCGACGCATGACGTATGCCCTGGGTGTGGTGTTGTTCGCCGTCGCCATCCTGGCCTCCATCGCCCTGCACGAGGCCGGTCACATGCTGACCGCCAAGCGCTTCGGCATGATGGTGACGCAGTACTTCGTCGGCTTCGGCCCCACCGTGTGGTCCTTCCGGCGTGGCGAGACGGAGTACGGCCTCAAGGCCATCCCGGCCGGCGGCTTCTGCAAGATCGTCGGGATGACCCCGCTGGACGACGACGTCCTCCCTGGGGACGAGCAGCGGGCCCTCTGGCGGCAGCCGACCCGCCTGCGCACCATCGTCCTGTCCGCCGGGTCATTGACGCACTTCGCGCTCGGCCTGGTCCTGCTGTACGTGTGCGCGCTGACGGCCGGCCTCCCGGTCGACCCCCTCAAGCAGCCGGCGACGATCGACAAGGCCTCAGCCTGCGTGGTCATCGACTACGAGGTCGACGCGACCGGTGACCTGCGGCCCTGCCGCGCCGGGGATCCGGCCGGCCCGGCCCGCGCGGCAGGCCTGCGCCACGGTGACCGGATCGTCGCGGTCGCCGGCAAGCCCACCCCCACCGAACCTGCCGCGCTGCAGGTCGTCCGGGCCACCCCACCCGGCAAGGCGACCTTCGACATCATCCGCGACGGTCGGCCGATGACCCTGACCATCGAGCTGATCCAGACGATGCGGCCGCCGCTTTCCGGCAAGGACCCGAACAAGCGTGAGAAGGCCTCGGCGATCGGGGTCAACTTCGCCCAGACCGTGACCAAGACCTACGGGGCGGTCGGCGCCATCGGCCAGAGCGCGACCTACGCCGGCCGGATGTTCACCGGCACGTTCACCGCGATCGGGCACTTCCCGTCGAAGATCCCGAATCTCATAGATGCCCTGTCCGGGAAGAAGCGAGATGCCGGCGGCCCGATCAGCGTCGTCGGCGCCAGCCGGGTCGGTGGCGAAGCCGTGTCCTCGGGCGGTGTCGCCGGAGCGGTGACGTTCCTGCTGCTCCTGGCAGGTCTCAACATCTTCATCGGCGTGTTCAACCTCTTCCCCCTGCTGCCGTTGGACGGCGGCCACATCGCGATCATCTGGTACGAGCGGGTGCGGTCCTGGCTGGCCGCCCGGCGCGGACGGCCCGATCCGGGGCGGGTGGACTATGCCAAGCTGTTGCCGGTCACCTACCTGGTGATCCTGGTCTTCGGCGGCATCTCGCTGCTGACGATCGCCGCCGACATCGTCAACCCGATCAGGTTGTTCCCGTGAGCACCGCCGGCGCACTCTGTTCCGCGGAGGCGGCATGAGTGTCGACCTCGGCCTGCCCATGCCGCCGCTGCCCCAGCTCGCTCCGCGGCGCAAGAGCCGGCAGATCAAGGTCGGCAGCGTCCTCGTCGGTGGCGACGCTCCGGTCTCCGTACAGTCGATGACGACCACCAAGACCGCCGACGTCAACGCCACGCTGCAGCAGATCGCCGAGCTGAC
>QHCA01000295.1 GCA_003244095.1 Pseudonocardiales bacterium
CCACCAGACGGGGTCAAAGCCAGGTCACCAGATGAGCGGCACGAGGGTCTTGGTGTGCTGACAGTAGGCGGTGTAGCCGGGTAACTCCCGGTGCAGCAGTTGCTCCTCGGCGCGGACGCGACGCTGGTAGACGCGGCCCAGGAGCCCCACCACAACACCGATGACTGGCATGCTCCGCGAGGTCACGGCGAATCCGGTCCAGATCAACAACGATCCGGTGTACCCGGGGTGGCGCACCCACCGGTAGGGGCCGGTGGTGACAACGCGTTGCTCCGCGTCGGTGCGCAGGGTGCGGGTGTAGGAGGCGCCGAGCGTGCGCATCGACCAGGCACGCAGGGCGAGTCCACTGGCCTGCACCGTGAGCCCGATCGGGCCCGCCACGGGGGGAAGCTGGAGCACGGGCAGGCGACGTAGCAGCAGCGGGAGGTCGGTGGCCAGTGCGTAGGCAATGACGATGATGCGCGTGGTGCCCTGGTCGTCGCTGGAGGTGTCCATGCTGGACGCGCTGCCGGGCTGGCGAGTGAACGCCTCGAGGGCGAAGAACCCGGCGAGGCCGGCGTACCCGGCCAGAAGCCAACGTGTATCAGCACGCGAGTGGCTCACACAGGGGGGGTGCTGCGCGTGGCGTGATCGAATGGACATGCAGCCAGGATGCACGCCACGCCGCCCAGTCCGCACGACGATCCCGCTGCGGGA
The DNA here is from genome assembly GCA_003244095.1 of Pseudonocardiales bacterium. Classification (GTDB taxonomy): domain Bacteria; phylum Actinomycetota; class Actinomycetes; order Mycobacteriales; family QHCA01; genus QHCA01. Next base: position 697 of record QHCA01000295.1, read on the forward strand.
CGCGACGATCATCTGACAGACGGGCTCTCGAAGCCCCTCTGATCGTGCCGTAGACCAGTTCCTCTTGCGGCTTTCCGCAGCCGGTAGCTAACCGTGGGGTACCTGCGTCGCTGCAAACGCGTGGGAAGACCTGGCACCGTGATGTTGCAGCCCAGGGCAGCGGGCCAGTCAGTTCGGTGCTGGCGCCGACTGTGGTGGGTGTTAGGAATGAGGGCGTGGTTGGAAACCCGGTGCTGCGGCGGCGAGGATGACTTCGATCTCGTGGCGTACCTGCTCCTCAACGCGCCCGTCGGGCTCGAGCGCCCAGGTAAGCAGTGCCCCGTTGTGGGCGACCTGTAGCGAGCGGGCCAGCCGCGGGCATGCTCACCTGCCAGTTGTCGGAACTCGGGATCGCCTGGGCTAGACCGCACGCCCTGCGGCATACGCACGCGACGGGGATGCTAGTCCGCAGAGTCGCATCAGATGCAACTTGGGGGAGCGTTCGGCGGGTTGTGTAGTCGCTGGCCCTGCTGGGATTGAGGTCTGCGGGCCGCGTCGGGGTTGGTGAAGGCTGCCTTCGACTCGCCGTTTGACCTGCGATGACGGGTGCCTGTTGCATCTGATGCCAGTATGCGGCATCCGGTTTGGCTGCCTTGAGTGCCACGATGAGGCATCTGTTGCCGGCCGCGGAGGGTGGCCGGGTTGGAGCAGCCGGGAGTGGCGGCATTGTCGGTGTTGGGCGGCGCGACGCCGCTGCGGGTGGAGTCGGCGTTGTTCGAACAGATGCTGGCGGGTTGGCGTCGTCAGCAGCTCAGCCGTCGCCTGGGTGGGTCGCTGATCGAGGGTCGGGAGCGGACGGTCCGGCGCTTCCAGGAGTACGCGCAGGGGTGGCCGTGGAGCTGGCGGTCGGAGCAGCTTGAGCGGTGGGTCGCTGAGGGCGGCTGGGCGCATTCCACGGTGCGGGGCTATCAGGGGGCGGCCGGGGCGTTCTGCGGCTACGTGACCGACCCTCGCTACGGCTGGGTCGCGGAGTGTGAGCAGCGGGTCGGTGCCCGGCCGACGCAGATCTGCCATGAGGACAACATGGCCGTGCACGTCGCGGACTACGAGGGCCGACCGGAGCGGCGGCCGCTGTCTCGGCTGGAGTGCCAGGCGCTGTTCGATGCCGCTGATGATCGGGCGCAGCGACTGGCCGACTCGCGGCGCAAGGGGTGGCTGACGGCGTTCCGGGACGCCACCTTGTTGAAGGTGACCTACGGCTGGGGTTTGCGCTGTCGGGAGGTGACGATGCTGGACCTGACCGACTTCACCGCGAACCCGGCAGCGCAGCAGCTCGGCGCCTTGGGGGTGTGTCACGTCCGGTTCGGCAAGGCGATGCGATGCGATGCGCGGTTCTCCGCCGCGCCGTCGGGCGGTGGCCAGCGTGATGCCGTGGGCGGTTGAGGCCTTGGCGGAGTACCTGGCCGAGGTGCGGCCACTGTTCGAAGGTGCAGAACCCGCGGCGCTCTGGCCGACTGAGCGGGGTGGCCGGATCTCGACTCGTTCGGTCGATGACCGGTTCGCGCTCTACCGGGCGGCGGCTGGATTGCCAACGGAGTTGTCGGTGCACTGCCTACGGCATTCCTACGTGTCGCATCTGATCGAGGACGGCGTCGACCCGTTGTTCGTGCAGCAGCAGGTCGGGCACTCGTGGGCGTCGACGACCGCGATCTACACCACGGTCGGTGCGGATGCGAAGAACCAGATGCTGCGCTCGGCGCTGGCCCGGGCGTTCAACCTCGACAGCACGGAGGGCCTCGATGACGGCTGGGCTGAAAAGGCAGATGGGCTATCACTGGCACCTGCGGCGGTTGATGGCTGAGCGCGGGATGTTCGCCACCACCGATCTGGTTCCGTTGCTGGCAGACCGGGGCGTGAACCTGTCCCGGGAGCAGGTCTACCGGCTGGTGGTGCGGGTCCCGGAACGGCTCAACCTGACCGCCCTCGCCGCGTTGTGCGACATCCCGGCCTGCACACCGGCGGACCTGATCGAGCCGCACGCCGAGGTTCCGACTAGCAAACGAGCATCTGCCGGGGGCAGCCCGCCGCCGGCTCGGCCGCGGCGGGCCCGGGTCGTGCCGTTGTCGGGTGCGTGAGTCGTTGAGGTGAGCGGTCGCATCGACGGTGAGCACCGGCGCCAGCAGGTCGGCCCTTGAGGACGAACGCTCGGAGAAGTCCCGTTAGGCAAGATCATCGCGGGCGAAGGTGGGGCGTCGCCGGTGTTGCGGGCGTGGGGCAATAACGATCGTTTCCGCCCCATACCCGCCTTCGACCCCACGTGCCCGCGAACCACCCTCGAAACCGGTAGCAAAACCCGGGGGCAAAACCGGGATGTAGCAGAAGGCTCGCGACTATCGTTTTCGCTACAGTGGATGCCGCGCGCACCCCGGGAGACCACTGTGAAAGATCACGTCATCGTCAACGACGACCCGACAGCCCGCCAGGACCTGGTCGGGCTGGCCCGGGTGTCCACCGACGCCCAGGAGCTGGCCCGCCAGATCGACGCCCTCAAGACCGCCGGCTGTGCCCGGATCTACCTCGACAAAGCCTCCGGCAAGAAAGGCACCACCCGTCCCGGCCTGACCGCAGCCCTCGATCACATGCGCCGCGGCGACACCCTCGTCGTGCTCGACCTGTCCCGGCTGGGCCGCGACACCCGCGAACTCCTCGCGATCGTCGAGGATGACCTGCACGCCAACGGCCGCCACTTCCGCACCCTCGACGGCATCGTGCTGGACACCAGCGACGACATGTGCGGCGAGCTGATCTTCACCGTGTTCGCCGCTATCTCGAAGTTCCAGCGTCAGCAGATCGTCAAGGGCACCCGTGAGGGCCTCGATGCCGCACGCGCCCGGGGCCGTGTCGGGGGCCGCCCCCGCGCGTTGACCGCCAAGCAGATCATCGATGCCCGCATCCTGCTCGGAGCCGGACAAACCCAGGCCGCCGTCGCCACCAAGCTGCGCGTGTCTCGCTGGACCCTCAAACGCGCCCTGGACACCGCGATCCGCTGAGCTGCGCCGTCCGGCCGGCAACCTGTGACGGCAGCGAGAAGGCGCCCGGATCGCGGCATATATGGATGCATGGGGCCCGCCCGCGGGTACAGCTCTACTACGGGCGCCGGCTCCTGCGGTGCTCGCGATCGGCGCTGCGGGAACGTGCCTGTGCCACCAGTCGCGCCACCTCGTCCGCGGTGGCTGGGCCCGGGTTGACCACGCTCGCCCAGCCCTGCACGGCGTAGGCCGGATGTGGCATCAGTCGGTCCGTCTCCGCGAAGTCGAGCCCGTCGCTGTGTGCGGCGAATTCCTCCGGGCCGTAGCCGAACAGGTTCCGGAATTCGGCGCGCCCCACCTCGATGTTGAGCCGGTACCGTCCGGGCTCGGACAGGCGGGACTGCTCGTCGAAGTCCGGGACGTCGTGCAGGACGATCGTGGCGAACGGCCGCATGCGATCCTCGTCGGCGAAGAAGAACCGGTCGCCCCAGGTGTAGGGCGGCATCTCCGAGCCCGGCTGAATCCGGGTCTCGGTCACCCCGGGAAGGCCGGTGATCCGGGCCGCGTCGGCCGACCCTGGCTCGGAGCCGATGTGCAGGATCGCGTCGCAGGTCTCGATCGTGCCCGTGTCCAGCGGGAAGTACCCGAGCAGGGTCACCGCGCGTTCGCGCAGATCGCTATCGGCCGGAGGTGGGAAGATCCCGGTCTCCGGGCCGAGTCGCTCCTCGTAGGTGCCAGCCTCCGGTTGCCCGAGGCCGACCGGCCCGCTCGCCCCGAGACTGCCGGCCACGTACACGTACCTGTTCTCGAGCAGCGGCGACACGATCGAACCGGCGCCGTTCCACTGTGCGGCCAGGTCCTGGCCATCCCAGTGGGTGGCCCACCGGCTCGGGTGCCGTTGCAGGTGGGCGTTGTTGGCGGAAACCAGGATCGGCCCGCGGTCCCGCTCGAGGGCGAGGATGTCGAGCAGATTCTGTGCCATTAGCGCGTCACGCACCGCGAGCAGGTGGCCGATCCGCTGCGACTGGGTGCCCGGTTCGGCCATCGCGGCATGGTAGGCGAGCAGGCCGATGGCCGTGGTGGCGAGCACCCTGGCTCGGTTCCATGACTCCGTGGAGGTGTCCCTGATGAGGCGGGGCGCGTCGGCGTACAACTGTGTTCGGAAATCTTCGGCGAGGCCGCGCAGCGCGGCAGCCTCCGGTGACCGGCCGGGAGACCGTGTCGCTTCGAACATGATTTCATGGGCCGTCCAGCTGCCCTCGTCGCCGACCAGGCGGTCCAGCTCGGGCGCTGGTAGACCGAGGTATTCGCGCAGCTCACGCAGGATTGGGCCGGGGCTGGGAGCGCCGGTGATCTCGGTTGGAGCGTCGAAGCCGTGGAAGGCGATGCGCTCGCCGGGCGGCAGCTTTTCGTTGTGGGCGCGCAGCCAGTCGATCAGCTCGCGGCTGGCAGGGTGCGTGCCCCAGCCGTGACTGATACCGGTGGTCAGGTCCACGTCGTCGCGCCGGCCCTGCACGTAGTCGTCGACGGCGAGGCCGGCCGCCCGGTCCGACTCGATCGCGATCGACCGGAAGCCGTACCCGGTGAGTGTTTCGAGGATCCGGTTGCGCATGCGAGGGAACGCCGGCTCGCCGTGGAAAGGCTCACCGATCGCGAGCAGGTGCGGCCGGCGTGCGGAGATGAGGGACTGCAACTCGGTGTAGAAAGCCATGACCTCAACCGTATCGTTGAACCAGCGGTTGAAACTTTGACGTGATCAAACCTAGGAAAGGGCCCGTTGAAGTCTCAAGGCAGGGTGTACCGGCCGGTGGATCTGGCGCGGGCGCACGGGCTGTCCGCACAGGCGGTCCGTAACTACGAGCAGGCCGGGATGATCCCGCCCGCCGCGCGGACGGGGAGCGGTTACCGGGTCTACACCGACGACCATGCGGGCGCGCTGGACGCTTACGTCGCGCTCGTTGCGGGGTACGGCCACCGCGCGGCCGGTGCGATCATGAGGTCGGTACTGCGCGGCGACCTCCCGACGGCCTTGGCCGTGCTCGACACCGCCCATGGGCAGCTTCAACGCGACCGGGAGACCGTGGACCGGCTTGCTTCGGCGGCTGTCGTGCTTGCTACCTCCACGCCGGCCGCACCAGGTCCGGACGGGCCTGTCTCGGTCGGTGTCCTCGCCCACCGCCTCGGTGTCACCCCAGCCACACTGCGCAAATGGGAACGCGCCGGCATCCTGGCCCCGGCGCGGTCACGGACCGCGCGGGCCTACTCACCCGATGATGTGCGCGACGCCGAACTCGCCCATCTGCTGCGCCGCGGCGGATACCTGCTGGATCGCATCGCGGCCGTGATCGAGCAGGTTCACGCCGCCGGTGGTCCCGGCCCGCTGGCGGCATCGATCGATCAGTGGCGGGAGCGGATCACGGCCCGCGGCCGGGCGATGCTCAACGGATCCGCCCGCCTCGCGGACTACCTGTCCTTCCTCGAGCTGAATCGCGGTGACGCTCCCGTCTCGTCCGATGTGTGAACGGGTTTTCGGCACGCTACGCGGACGACGCCTGGTCGGGGTTGCGCAGAGGACGGCGCCCGCCGGCGAGGTCGGGCAGGACGAACGAGTAGTGGCCGTGGACGTTGAGGTGCGCGTGCTGGTAGACCGACAGGCGGCCCGCGTCGGCGTCGCATACCGGGTAGCCCTGTTCCCGCAAGTTGGCCAGCGCATGATCCAAATAGATGGTGTTCCACAAGGTCACGCAATTCAAGACGAGTCCGAGTACACCGAGCTGGTCTTCCATCCCGTCGTGGTAGGCCCGGTACACCGCGCCCCTACGGCCGTGGAACACCTTGCGGCCCAGGCCGTGGCGCTGCTCCTGCAGGTTACGCATCCGCTTCATTTCCCGCCTATACGCGGGGTCCTCGACCAGGGTCAACACGTGCAGCGTCTTGAAGATGCGGGAGGGCGGGATGCGGGAGCTGGCGCTGCAGAAACGTCTCGGGCACGCATCGCCGGATCGATCCGGATCTATACCCGCGTCTCGGACGAGCAAGTCCTCGCCGACTACGACACCGCGCTCCGGAGGCGAGCGTGAACGCCCCGCACCGGTTGAGCCTCCTTGCGCCGCAACCACGCTCAGCACGACGTGACCACGCCGACCGGGCCGGGTACACGTCCTGGGTCTACGAGCACAGACCCGGCTACGGGTGCGGTGGGCGCGGATGGATCCCTACGACCGGTTCGTCGAGCGGTGGCCCTCGTTGCCGGACTGTTCAACGCGCCGCTGCGTCACCGACTGCTCGACCAGCAAGACTGCATCCGCGGCGAGCATCCGCACGGCGGAGCCAGCGTGATCATGCCCTTCCTGAGCTACCTCTCGTTGGTCGAGGGTGTCGGCCTGGACTACCCGTTGCGGTTCGTGCGGACCTTCACCAGCCCGTTCAAGCACCAGGAGCGCCACGACGGCCTCGGAGTCGACCTGAACCTGTTCGAGCAGCACGTAGCCAGGCTCACCGACCTCGGCTACGCAGAGCACTATGACACGTCAAAGGGGTGCCGCCAGTAACGGCTGCACCCCTTCTGACCTGCGGTTTCACCCGTCGGGACGACAGGATTTGAACCTGCGACCCCTTGACCCCCAGTCAAGTGCGCTACCAAGCTGCGCCACGTCCCGGCACCTCGATCGTGCTGTCACTGTTCGCGACGGTTCAAGGCGGGTCTGAGCGTACCGCAGTCGGCTCGCCGTCCTCGCGCTGCGCGGTTCGCTTCGATGCTCACGCGATTACCGGGCGCGGCGTTCCTTGACCCGTACGGACACTTCGATGGGGGTGCCGGCGAAACCGAAGTCCTCCCGGAGGCGCCGCTCCAGGAACCTCCGGTAGCCGGCCTCCAGGAACCCGGTCGTGAAGAACACGAACCGCGGCGGGCGGGTGTCGGCCTGGGTCGCGAAGAGCACCCGCGGCGCCTTGCCACCACGGGCCGGCGGTGGAGTGGCGCCGACGACCTCGGCGACCCAGGCGTTGAGCCGGCCGGTGGGCACGCGCTGCTCCCAACCGGCCAGGGCGGTCCTGAGGGCAGGAGCGAGGCGATCGACGGCCCGACCGGTCCGCGCCGACACGTTGACCCGCGGGGCCCACTGCACCCGGGCGAGATCCCGGTCGATCTCCTTGTCCAATTGCCACCGCCGGTCCTCGTCGACCAGGTCCCACTTGTTCATCGCGATGACCACGCCGCGCCCCGCCTCGACGGCCATCGTGACAACCCGCTGGTCCTGCTCGGAGAGCGGGACGCTCGCATCGATAAGGACCACGGCGACCTCCGCGGCATCGATCGCCGAGGCGGTGCGCAGGCTGGCGTAGAACTCAGCGCCCTGGGCATCGCGGACCCGCCGCCGCAGCCCTGCTGTATCGACAAATTTCCAGACCTCTTTGTCGAGTGTGACCAGGCTATGCACCGGGTCCATCGTCGTACCCGCGACTTCGTGCACGACCGAGCGGTCCTCGCCGGTCAGCCGGTTGAGCAGGCTGGACTTGCCGACGTTGGGCCGGCCGACCAGAGCGACCCTGCGGGGCCCCGCAGGGTCATCCGCGTCGTCGCGCGGCGCGTCGGGCAGCGCCGCCACGATCGCATCGAGGAGGTCGCCGCTGGAGCGCCCGTGCAGCGCGCTCACCGGGTACGGCTNNGGCGTCGGCCTCGGTGCGCTCGTCGTCGACCTTGTTGGCGGCCAATAGGACGGGTCTACCTCCCTTGCGGAGGATCCGGGCAACGGTGAGGTCGACCTCGGTGGCCCCGACGGTGGCGTCCACGACCAGCAGGACCACATCGGCGGTGCCCACCGCGCTCTGCGCCTGGGCCGAGACCTGCGCGGCAAGGCCGCGGGCGTGGGGCTCCCAACCGCCGGTGTCGACGATGATGAACCGGCGGCCGGCCCACAG
>QHCA01000296.1 GCA_003244095.1 Pseudonocardiales bacterium
GCCCCGGGCGGGCGGCGCGCGGAGCGGGCCCGCGGGCGAGCCGAGATCGCCCGCCGTAGCGCCGCGCCCGTGCTCACAATGTTGGAATTCAGTCGTGTCCCTGGGAGTTAGTCGGTCGCGTTTGCTGTTGATACCGTGCTGGTGCGTGCGGCCGGTCTTCCTCGAGAGCCGATGTGGCCTCGCACATTCCCGGTCGGATCCGGTTGGCGTCTCGGGACAGGACGTCGTGCACCTTCTCGTGTGTCGACCGGCATGTCCGTGGCGGCGGTGCAGATGGCGGCCCACGTTACGGGTGCATCGTCGGCGGTGGCGCGCACGATCGGGTCGCTGGTGTGGAGGTCGGCGAGGTGGCGGATGGCGTGGGCAAGCACGTGGTGGTCGTGTAGCCCATGGGGGGTCGGCCTGGCCGGATCGTCGGATATGGCGACGCCGAGGCTCGGCAGTGGCTGTGCTGGGAGGTCATGCCGTGGGTCGGGCACCACAGCATAGGTGAGCATCACCCGGCCGCGTTCCCAGCGCCACGAGGTCGAGTGGAGTGCCTGTACGTGAGTGCGATCGCTCCCGGTCAGGCGGAGCGCCGCGTCGTCGGGGTGCTCCCCGGGGCAGGTCGCGCTTCGCACAAGCCGGTAGGCCAGCGCGGCCTCGACCCGCAGGGCGATCAACTCGATATCGACGCTGCCGGCATCGCGGGTCGTCATCCGGCCGCGCGGCAATCGGCGCACACTCCGCGCACTGTGAGCCCGGCGGCAGGATCGGGTCGCAACGTTGTGAGGGATTCGAGGCCTGATAGCAGACCCGCTACCACCGGACCGTCCAGTTCCAGGATCCGGCCGCAGCGGGTGCATACGGCGTGGTGGTGGTCGTGTTCGGCGGACCCGTACCGCGCCTCGCCGTGGACGTCGAGCCGGTGAACGAGGCGGAGGGTTTCGAGCCGGTCGAGCGTCCGGTAGACGGTTGAAAGGTTGACGCCCGGCGCGGTGACCGCCATCCGGCAGTGGATCTCGGTGACGCTGAGGTGCGCGCCGGCCTGGTCGAGGACGTTGAGGGCGACCATCCGCGCGGTGGTCGCCCGGCCGCCCTGGCGTAGCCGGGCACGGGTTTTCGGTCGTGCCTACTGCTCGGCATGGATAGTGCGGGCTTCTCTTATCGCGTAGTAGACGATCACGATGCCGGCGGCGGGGTCGGCCCACCACCAGTCGAAGGCGGTGTTGAACGTGAGTCCGAGTAACACAGAGCACGCGAGTAGCCCATCGATGAAGGTGACGCGGCCCTCGGTGATCAAAACAGGGTTGTCGAGGCGGCGACCGGTGTTGTTCTTTCCGGCGGCCAGGGCGAACATGACAGCTGCAGTGATTGCGGTCCAGACGATGCCGAGCGGGCTCTGCTGCGGGTGGTAGCCGGTAGCGAACACGATGACGGTCTGGACGGTGAGGTAGGTGGCGAGGGCGAGGAACGCGGCGGCGATGAGCCGCAGCGCGCGGTGTTGGCGGGCTTCGCCGGTGCCGGACAGTTCCCAGAGCACGACGGCGCTGGCGCCGATCTCGATGAGCGAGTCGAGCCCGAACCCGGCCAGCGCGACGGAATGTGCGCGCAGTGCGGCGATCGCGAGCACGATAATGCCGACCACGTTCCAGGTCAGGGTCGCGGCTTCTAGCATTCGACCGCGGCGCAGCAGCCCGGCCTCGCGGGTGTCGTGCTCCGGGCGCGTCATGCCGCTGATTGTCTCAACCGGCACGGACGTGCTCAGTGCTGACGTTGCATGCCGGCGTGGGCGAGCCGGTAGCTCGTGGCGCCGGCCTCTCGCAATTCGGCGGTCCCGGCGGCCTGTGCCGCCTGTGCCGCTGGCCTTCCACCTGGCCACCGCCGGTTGGCCTGGTGAGCAGCCGACGTAAGAATCCGGCCCCCGCCAGGTAGCGGTCCGGGAGCGCCGAGTCGCCGAGGATCTCGATCCGACCAGAGTGACACTGTTCGGCGCGGGAGCGGCGGCGGCGTCGTGTCCAGACCGGCGCCGTAGGTGGTTCGGCTTCCGGGCGCTGTCAGCCTGCTGAGAGCGCCGGTGAAATCAGATCGTTACGACGTGGACGAGCTCGGCAGTCCGAAGACGTCATCACCGTTGCGCGTGTAGAGGTCGAGGCCGTTGGCGTGGCTGTAGCGGCGATCAACAGATCCGCGAACCGGCGTGACGCCTGCGGCACGGGTGC
>QHCA01000297.1 GCA_003244095.1 Pseudonocardiales bacterium
CGACGGGGATGTATCGCGGTTCGGACTCGTACACCTGACTGGTGAACGCCAGGAATTCCCGCAGGTGGCGCTGGCTCTCGACCGGCTCGAACCGGAAGCTCATGACGTCGGGCAGCCGCTTGTCGTCATGCTCAACTCCGCACCCGCTTCACCACCGGCGGCCCGTGCTCCTCAGCGGTGAGCGGGGTGAAATCGTCGATGTGCGCCATGACGTTGGCTTCCGCGCGCCAGATGCCGTTGGAGTAGCCGTCCGGCTCGGCACTATAGAGCCGGATGTAACCGGCCCTGGCGTTCTTGGTGCCATCGGTCACCCAGACCATCAGCTTGCGGTGGTACCGGCTGCGGGCGAAGCGGAGCAACGCGTCCCGGTCGGTGAAGAAGGCCATCGTGCCGAGCGTGAGCGGGAACTCCCAGTAGACCTTGTGCCAGCAGTAGCCGTGCATTCGCTTCATGTCGTGCACCATGCGATACCAGGTGAAACTCAGCGTGACGATCGACAGCGGGCTTCGGTAGCGGGTGGCACCGATGAACATGGCGCTCGCCTGCCCCTGCGGCGGAGCCTTGCTGAAGTCGTTGGTCCGCATCAGGTGTCTGTGACCAGGTAGACGTTCTTCAGCAGGTTGGTCCCCATGAACGGCCCCTCGCCGGCGGCGAAGACCCGGACCCGCAGGTCGGCCGTCGTGGGATCCTCCTTGAGCGACTCGGCGAAGTCCCGGGACACCTTGGCCAGGTGGTCGAGCACGCCCTGCCGGCAGGTCACCGCCAGATCGGTGGCGATGGCGTCGAAGTCGGCGCCCGCGCGCAATTCGATATTGATCACCGGACGGGATTCCAGATCGGGTAGTTCCTCCAGCGTCAGGCAGAATCGGGCGATGTCTGCCGCGCGTGGATTGCCGTCGTACAGGCCGTACTCCACATCCTGCGGGTAGAGATTCGCTCCCATGTAGGAGATCGTGCTGTCCTTGCGGCCGAACAGGAAGAGCAGCGGCAGCGTCATCTTCTCTCCGGACCGACCTGAGTCTGCCCAGTTCCTTGGACTCTGCTGGATGATCTTCTTTACTTTCGGATACGAGTGCAGGAGCGCTTCGTCGCCGACGTTGTAGCGCAGCTTAGGCTGCAGGCAGCTCTTGGTGTTGATCGTGCAGAGCAGCTCACCCGCCTCGTTGATCTCCAGGTACGTTTCCAGCGGGTTGTAGTGGAAAATCATGGGAAGTCGCTGCTCATCCTCCCCGAGCAGTTCACGACGTAGTTCGTCGTCGACGGCGAGCCGCTTGCGCAACCACACCGTGAAGCCGGTCTCAGCGCCCATCCCAATCGTGAGATCGCTGGCGCCGTAACCAGAACGGACCTCTTCGAAGCGCTGTTCCAGATAATCGCGCAGTGCCTCGGTCATCCCCTCGCCGCCGACCATTCCACGGATGCGGTATTTCGCCCAGGGAAAGCCGATCGCGTCGAGCCGGTCCCGCAGGTGTTTCAGGAAGGGCGGGTACGCCGCCACGATGTAGTCGTATCCCGGTCCGAAATGCAGCAGCGTGTCGATGATCTTGTCGAGATCGGGGCCGGTGTTCTTCACCATGGCGATCCGGGTCATGGCGATGCCCGTTGTGGTACCGGTCGCCCAGGCCCCCATCGAGTACCCGTTGAGCACGAAGAGCCGGTCGCCGGGAAAGACCAGCTCGATGTAGCCGGCCGCGTTCCGGTAGATTCCCTTCAGCTCACGCGGGCCGCGCACCCAGTTGTAGGGCTTCCCGGTCGAGCCCGACGATTCGTCCACCGTGACTCCGGGCCGGTGCAGCTTGCCCTCCTGACAGCGGCTCGCCTCGTCGTAGACGCTCGCATAGTTCAGCTTGGTGGTTTCCGGGAAGTCGATCAGGCGACGCGCGCCCTCGGCCCCCTTGCCCCGCACGAAGTCCCGATAGGCCGGCACGTCGACGGCAGCGAACCGACATGTCACGACCGCATGCCGGGCCGCAAGCCGATCGAAAACCGGGTGATAGCTGCGCGCCACCAGGCGCCACAGCGCCGGGTGCGCCGAGCCCATCTGGTACGCGCCGGTGAGCAGCCAGGAGTACGCCTGCAGCCGCGCCCGCCGCCATCGCTCCCGGACCGTGAGCGCGCCAAGCCGAGGAGCCAGCCGTTCGGCCTGTGCGGGCGGCGCGGTTCCCCGAATCGTCACTATGCTCCCGATTGTCTGCCGGACGGCGCCCACGAAGGTTACTCTCGCGCTCCGCCCTCAGGACGCCTGAGACAACAACCGCGTGAGTATCCCCTCGGCCGCACCCGGGGCCGGCGCCGGGATCGGGAACGGCTACCACTGGGTGACGGTGGAGACCGACGCGGGTCGGAGAAGTGCGAGGTAGGGATGCGGCGATTGTTGACCGGCGCGACGATCTGGGCGGGGGCTGGCTGTGTGCCCCGTCCCGGCTGGTTGCTCGTCGACGGAGACCGGATTTCCGAGGTGGGTGACGCGGGGGATTCCGTGCCCGAAGCCGATGAGGTGGTCGAGGCCTCCGGGCGCCATATCCTTCCCGGTTTCGTCGACGTTCACTCTCACCTCACAGTAGCGGCCTGGATGCCGCGTGGAGGCGATGGCGCAGCGTGGCGGGGACTCGGTGACGCAGTGGATGGGGTGCGGCGGGTGGCTTCCGCCGCTCCTGATGCGCCGTGGCTGGTTTTCTGGAATGTCTCCATGCATGCCTGGCCTGAGGGGCGGTTACCGACCGCTGAAGAGCTCGATGCGGCGGCGCCCGGACGGCGGGTGCTCATCTGCGGGATCGACCTTCACCGCGGCGTGATATCCCGCGCTGCCTTCGAAGACCTTGGTCTCGCGGCGACTCGGCCTGGCCAACTCGCCGGAGATCTCGGCCGTGACCTCCGTGGTCGGCCGACCGGGGAGTTGTGGGAGGCGGCGTTCGGGTCGGCTCTGTGTCGCGCCGTCGCCGACATGTGCGCCCACCTAGACGACGCGGGGGTCGAGGAGGCGTTGCACGCCGAGGCGGGGCGGCATCTCGCTTACGGGATCACTCACGCACATGATCCTTACGTGTCGCCTTCGATGCATGAGCGCTTGCTCCGGCTACGGTCCATCACGCCTCTGCGGTTGTCGTGGGCGACAGGGTCCTCCTCTGGGATGCTGACCGCCCCGGATGGCCCGGCTACCGCTCCGACAGGGATGTACGGTGACGCCGGCCGGGAGGTGAAGATCTTCCTCGATGGGGCGGATCGTTGTGCTCTGCGCCTACCGGTCCACGCGTTGCCCGGCCTCGTCGGTGGCACGGCCAGGGAGGCGTGGCGTCGACGTGCGGCCGGTCCGCTGCGCGAGGGACTGCGTCGCAGGGTCACGCTGCGTGGCACCCAGATCTACCTGCCCTATCTCCGGTTCGGTGACGGAGAGCTGACCGTCCTGCTCGCCGCGTACGCCGAGGAGGGCTTCCGGCTACGGCTGCATGCGCTGGGCAACCTCGCCGCTGACCAGGCCGCGCGGGCTCTCGCCGCGGCAGGGGTGCCGGCCGGAGCGGCCACTATCGATCACCTGACCGCGTTGGACCGCCGAACCGCCGACCTGGTCGCGGCGAGCGGTGCGTACGCCAGTTTCCAGCCGGGTTTCCTGCCTCGGTTCGGACCGCAGTTCATCACTACGGGAGTTGACCGCCACCTTGTGATACTCGGCGGGCGGCTGCTCACCGCCTCGGGGGTGCCGCTCGTACTCAGCTCGGACCATCCCTGCGGACCCCTGGATCCCCTGCAGAATCTCCGTACGGCGGTCAGCCGTGACCTGGGGGACGGCCGGATCCTGCAGCCTGAGCAGTCGCTTACCCGCAGCGAGGCCGTGCGAGCGGCCGCCCTCGAAGCCGCGAGGTCATTGGGCGCCGTCGGATCGGGAGGTTTGTCCCCCGGCCAGGTTGCGGACCTGGCCATATCTGGCGGTGACCCGTTCGATGAGGCAACGCGTATCGTCGAGACCTGGGTGGCTGGAGAGCGCGTCTGGCGCATGTGAGCCCCCTCGGTCTCCCTGGATCGATACTCCGGTGTCGGAGGCCGGACAACACCCCTACGGCGCGGACCCGGAACCCGCTAATTCTGCGTTACGGCCCAGCTGACGTGAGACCGTCGACGGGCTACGGCCCAGCCGGGCCGCGATCGAACGCATCGTCTCACCGCCGGCCCGGCCCAGCGCGGCCTCCTCCCGTTCGGCGAAGGACAAGTACCGACCCTGCAGGTTGCGTCCCCGCCGCGGGCGGACTCCGCCGTTGGCGATCACCCACCGGCTGCCCTGCTTGCGATACGTCCCCGCCGCCTCGGCAGCATCAGTGATGAACTCGCCGCGCTGCAGCGCCGCCCAAAACACCTGCACGTTCTCGCCGATCATGTGCCTGTAGAACCTGGCCATCAACACCCTCATTCCAACCGGCGTTGCGACTACTGCAAGAACCGAAGGGTCGGCTATCGGACGGCTGCGCGGATAGAGGTTCCCCGGTCGGACACCCATCGCCGCGACCCATGAGGCGGGCCCCGAATGGTCGCCGTTTGAGGATCGCTTGTGGCCTCGTGCGCGCGGGCGCCCGGCGATGAGCGTCGACAGCGTTACGATGTGGTGGCGGCGTTGCCGCCGGGGACCGATCCGGATCGCTACGGGGACGCCGGCGCGACCTGGTGGCTCGTGGAGTTCCGTCGTACGGAACGTCGGCCGAGTTGGTTCGCGGTAGGATCGCCGATGGCCCGCGGCGCTGAGGAGCGGTCTTAGTTCTGCGCGGGTCGGTGGTATACGGCGCGCCAGCGGGATTCGCCGGGCCGGTCGGGCATGGGCAGCGTGTCGATTGCGACCGCGTGCAGCCCGTCGCTCGCCAGCGCGTCGATCTCCGCGCGGGTCAGTGGCCAGGGAGCTGCGGCGGTGCCGTCGTCGGGCACCGCCGTGTTGGGCGTCTCCGTGTCGGGCACCGCGCCGATGACCAGCAGGGTGCCGTCCGAGGCGACGAGGTCGCGGACTGCCGCGGCTGCACGGGCGTGAAGGTCCGGTGGGAGTGCCTGCAGTGTGATGATCTCAACGACGAGATCGAAGGCGTGTCGCCATTCGGCAGGTGTGTCGAGCAGGTCGGCGCTGAGGTAGGTCACGCCGGTGTCGGGGTGGCGCTCGCGGGCCAGGGTGATGGCTGTGGCGGACACGTCGAAGGCGACGGTGGTGAAGCCGAGACCGGCGATGAACTCGGCGTCGGCGCCGAGGGCGCAGCCGACCACGACGGCGGTCCGCCCGGCCCCGCGCAGCTGTGTGCGATGCGCCCAGTCCACGAGCAGGGGATGCGGATTCTCGCGGCTCCACGGCATCGTCACCCGCCCGTCGACGGCCGCCGCGTAGAGCCGGTCGAACCAGCCGGTCGCATCTCCGGCGGCAAGCGACGGTCCGAGGAAGGAGTCCTCGGCCTGCTCCCAGTCGATGGGCTCGCGGTTCATGCCGGCGTGCCGGATCGGTGCTCGTCGTCGTTCGCCTGCGAAGCTCTGCCGGGCGATCGGTATCCGCCGAGAACGCCGGCGAGCAGCACCGCAATGTCGAGGATCAGCTCGTCACCGTCCTTCGGTCCGACGAGCTGGATCCCCACGGGCAGGCCCGCGCTGGTGCGGCCTGCGGGGGCGGCCAGGGCGGGGAGGCCCGCCACGGCTGGTTGCGCGGTCCAGAAGGGTTGTTCGTCATAGCGTCGCTGTCCGTCTACGGTGTGCACGGTGCGTTCGTCGAAGGGCCGGTCGTCGTGGGCGATGGCCGCGGTGAAGTTCACCGGACACAGGAACGCATCCACGCCGGTGAAGTGGCGAGCCCACGCGGCCCGCAGCTCGGTGAGCGTGTGCCGCTCCCGCTCAATCTGGGCGTCGGTCGCGGACCAGTCCGAGGTGGGATCGGCGGCCGCCATGAACCGCTGCAGCGCGAACCCGAAACTCGGCATCGCGCGGTCGGGGTCGACCCCGCGCGGCCAGCCCTGCTCGATCTCGACGCCGGCCGCGGCAAGGCGGTCTACCGCATCGGACAGCACGGCGCCGACGTCGCTCGCGACAGCACAGTTCGGGTCGTCGAGCACGACCCCCAACCGCAGACTGTCCAGGCGCACGGGCTTCTTCGGCGACACCTGCGGCGCTCGGCTCGTACGCGTGATCGACAACGCCGCCCGGATGTCGGCCGGCGTGCGGGCGATCGGCCCGAGCGTGCTCACCCACGCGATGTCGGGCGGCAGCGCCGTGGGCGGGGCTGCCGGCGGCGCGAAGCCGTCCTGCGGCACGGTGTTCGCCGAGGGCCGCAGGCCGTACACGCCGCAGAAGGCCGCCGGGATGCGGATCGAGCCGGCCAGGTCGGAGCCGAAGTCGAGGAACGTCAGCCCGGCGGCCACGGCCGCCGCCGAGCCGCCGCTGGATCCTCCCGGGCTGCGGGTCAGATCGTGCGGATTGTTGGTCCGCCCGTACAGCTCGTTCTGGGTCTGGGCGAAATCGGCGAGCATCGTCGCGACGTTGGTCTTGCCAACCACGATCGCGCCGGCCGCACGGAGTAGGCGCACCACGGTCGCGTCCTCAGTGGCGATCCAGCCCTTGTGCTCGGGCAACCCCCAGGTCGTCGGCATCTCGACGGTGTAGAAGGCCTCCTTCACGCTGATCGGGACACCCGCGAGCGGACCCATCGGCGCGGCCGATGACACCGCGTGATCGGCGAGGGCTGCCTCGCGTCTGGCCCGGTCAGGACACGTGGCGACGATGGCGTTCAGGTCCGCATCCGCTACGGACATGCGTCCGAGAACGGTGTCGACCAGTTCGCTCGACCGCACGTCCCCGCATCGCACAGCAACGGCCGCATCGAGCGCGCCGCCGAGACCAAACGGAAGATCGCAGTCGCGGTCCGGGTAACTCAACCGCTCACTCATCGGCTGCTACCTTTCTGCTAGTGTTCGCTATAGATTTCGAAGCTAACCCGCCGGCGTGAGGAGGTCAAGGGCAGCAATGGTGGACATGCCCGTCGGGCACCGGAGCTACGGCCAGGCATGTCCGGTGGCGCACGCCTTGGACCTGATCGGCGAACGGTGGGCCCTGCTGGTCATCCGAGAGCTTCGGCTCGGCCCGCGCCGCTACGCCGATCTGCAGTCGGCGCTGCCCGCGATCAGCCCGAGCGTGCTCGCGCAACGCTTGCGAGACCTCGAACTCGCTGGGGTGGTGCGCAAGCGCACGCTCAGCGCCCCGATCCGGGCCCAGCTATACGACCTCACCCCGTGGGGCGCCGACCTCGAAGCCGTGTTCGTCGCGCTGGCCAGATGGGGCAACCAGTCGCCGCACACGCCGTTGACCGGTGAGCTGAGCGACGACACCGTCATGCTCGGGCTGCGGACGTTCTTCCGCGCCGGTCCGGCGCAGTGGAACGCGACCTTTCAGATCCACCTCGAACACGAGAGCTATCACCTGCGGGTGCGCCGCGGCCGCCTCGTCGAGCTAGCGCGCGCCGAGCCCCCCGGGCCGGTTGACGCCGTCATCAGCACAAGCCGCGCCGTTCTGCACGCCCTACTCACCGGAGCACTGGACAACAACTCCGCACGAGCCTCAAGACAAATCAGCTCGACCGGCGACAGCACCGCCGTGGACAACCTGCTCGCCACACTCACAAGACCCGCAAGCCCCACCTAAGCCTGCCTGGGTCTGCCCAGGGTCTGGTTGTCACCTACTTGTGGGGCTGTGGCGTCGCTGGG
>QHCA01000298.1 GCA_003244095.1 Pseudonocardiales bacterium
CGGTGTCTTCCAGACGTTCAAGGGAGAGGCACGTGCTGGTGACTGAGGAGGGGCGAGAGCCCGGTACGCCCGAGGCGCTGCACCGACTGAGCGACATCCTGCTGCGGTCGTACACGGTGCGGGAGCTGCTGTGGTGCGCGAGCTGCGACGTGCCGTGGGTGCCGCTTCTGCTGCGGCCGATGTCGCGGTACTACGTGTGCTCGAAGAAGGCGTGCTCGCACCCCGCTATGCCGGCCAGACTCATGGAGTACCGGGTGTGGAGCCGGTTCGTCAGGGCGTGCGGAACGCTGGCCCAGGGCGTGCCCAAGGAGCGCCGACATGACGTGCTACGGCAAGAGCTGAGTCGGGTGGTGGTTGGGGAAGGAATGGTGCTGCGGTTTGAGTGGCAAGAATGACCGCGATGATTCAGATATCTTGCGCGTCGCACGAATTGGACCGAGCCGATCAAGCACAGTCGCCTCAACGTTAAGACCATCGTCAACTGAGTCAACAAGCAGCTACCCATCTTTGTCACGGATCTGCAGCCTCCAGAAGACGCTATCATCATGATCACTATGTGAAGAGCCATGTTGAGAGTTATTTCTGGGCGAACACCTGGCCACCGCCCAAGTGATCTACGCCCACATCGAGGACACCCTCAACCGGGCACTCAGCCTCGTCGGACGGGTCGATGAGGTCTACCGGCTCGGCGGCCCCCAAGTACGCCGGCTGGCCAATCAGTGCTTCTTCGACAAGCTACTCATCTCAGCCGACGATGACATCACCCAGGTGGCCGCAGCGACCCTCCGCGAAACCTTGGCCACCCTGCTCGCGGCCGAGTTGATCCAACAGATGACCTGTAACACGAAGAACCCCGACCATGATCCTTCTGGCCGAGGTTCGAAAATGATGTCCCTGGTGCCCCCGGTGGGACTCGAACCCACATGGCCTTGCGACCAGCCGCTTTTGAGGCGGCCCCGTCAACCGATTGCAGCACGGGGGCTACGGGTGGCCCGAGGGTATCGAAGATAGGCTGCGGTTTCGTTACCTGCCCGCTCGAGGAGTCCTCCGTGACCGATGCACCGGCTCCCCGCGTGCTCATCGCGGAGGATGAGGCGCTTATTCGCCTCGATCTCAAGGAGATGCTTGAGGAGGAGGGCTACGACGTGGTCGGCGAGGCCGGCGACGGCGATAGCGCCGTACGGCTGGCCAGGGAGTTGCGGCCCGATCTGGTCATGCTCGACGTCAAGATGCCGGTGCTGGACGGAATAGCGGCGGCCGAGCAGATCGCCGGCGACCGGATCGCGGCTGTCGTCATCCTCACCGCGTTCAGCCAGCGAGAGCTGGTCGAGCGGGCCAGTGCCGCCGGTGCGATGGCGTACCTGGTCAAACCCTTCGCGGCTCATGACCTGGTGCCGGCGATCGAGATGGCCCTGTCCCGCTTCAGCGAGATCGTCGCGCTCGAAGGCGAGGTGGCGGGCCTGGCCGACCGGCTCGAGGCGCGTAAGGTGATCGAGAGGGCCAAGGGCGTGCTTATGACGGAGACGGGGATGACCGAGCCGGAGGCCTTTCGCCATATCCAGCGCGCCGCGATGGACCGGCGAACATCCATGCGTGAAATCGCCGCCCATGTCGTGGCAGGGACCGCATGGTCCCAGACTCAGGACGCGATCGGGGATACGGCGAAGGAAGACTAGGTCACGAGAAGGTCACGCCGGGCGCAGTGTCTTAGTTCCCGGCGCAGACTAGCGCTACCTTACCTACGCCTTTCATGGGACGGGTCGACCGCACGGTGGGCCCTGGAACAATTCGAAGGAGATCCTGCATGGCTGACCGCAATCTCTTGCGCGTCGTGGCGGTTGCCGGCGTCATCGCCGTCGTAGCCGCAGGTTGCAGCAAGAGCGACAACAAAAAGACCGGCAGCGGGAACACTTCGGGCGGTGCGGTGAAGATCGGGACGTTGCTTCCGGTGACCGGCTCCCTCGCCTTCCTCGGCCCACCCGAGGTCGCCGGTGTCAAGCTGGCGATCAAGGACATCAACTCCGCGGGCGGCGTCAACGGCAAGGACGTGACGCTCACCGAAGGCGACTCGGGTGACACGTCGACCAACATTGCCAGCCAGACGGTGGGCCGCGAGCTCAACGACGGCGTCAGTGCCATCGTGGGCGCGGCGTCCTCGGCGGTCTCCCTGAAGGTGATCGACAAGATCACTACTGCGGGCGTCATCCAGATCTCCCCGGCCAACACCTCTGACAAGCTCACCACCTACCCGGACAAGGGTCTCTACTTCCGTACCGCTCCGCCGGACCTGCTGCAGGCGCAGGCCCTGTCTGAGCTGATCCTGGCCGACGGTGGGCAGAAGCTGGCGATCCTGGCTTTGGACGACCCGTACGGCACGGGACTCGCGGCCAACACGGAGAAGGACTTCACCGCCGGTGGCGGCAAGGTCGTCAAGAAGATCATCTACGACCCTCAGGCGACGTCCTTCCGTACCGAGGTGGCGCAGATCAAGGCGTCAGCACCTGACGCGGTCGCAGTGATCGGCTTCGACGAGTCGGCCAAGATCCTGCAGACGATGAACGAGCAGACGATCGGCCCGAAGAACGGCACCAAGGTCTACGGTGTCGACGGCAACATGGGCAACGCGCTCGGGGAGAAGTTCAAGACGACCCCTGGCGCCCTCAAGGGCATGAAGGGCACCACGCCGCTGACCAAACTCAGCGACGACTTCAAGACCCGGGTGAAGGCCGTCGACCCCAAGCTCGTCGACTTCAACTACGCCGGTGAGTCCTACGACGC
>QHCA01000299.1 GCA_003244095.1 Pseudonocardiales bacterium
CACGACTTTGCCGGGGCCCTGGTCTCCACCCTGCGATGTCTCAAGACATCATTCGCGCCTCTCTCGCGTCATCCATGAGCACCTCGGAATCCTGACCAGCCCACCCGAGGTTGCCGGTGTTGTGCTGCCCGAGCTGCCATCGCGGGCGCGGGGTCAAGGCCGACGGTGGACGTGCCGATCACGTTCGCGTGAGTAGGAAATGTCCGGCCGTGACCAGGCCACCGCTTTCGGACTCCATGCTGATCGCACTTGCAACACTCAGTGCCGCAAGCGGGCTGGTCCACGCTTCCGTCGCGCCGGCCAATGTCGCCAAATGGTGGGCACTGGGCGTGCTCGTCGGCGCGGCAGCGGCGAGTCAGCTTGCCATCGCCGTTGCCCTCGCGCGCGGGTCCAAACGTGCAGTGCCCGCCCTCGTGGTCGTGCAGGCGATCACGCTGCTGGGCTGGGCGCTCTCGCGTACGGTGGGGGTGCCCGTGACGGCGACCCGGACCGTGACCGACCCGGTCGGCCTGTTGGACAGCATGACCAGTGCCGCCGAGGCGCTCTCGCTTGCCCTGCTGGGGCTTGACTGGCTTGCTCGCGGCGCCCGGGTCCGCGCCGCCCAGGCCGGGAGGCGATTCTGGCCGGACAAGGTGACTGCCGCCCTGCGCGACCCGGAGCGGTCGCTGTTCGGCTTCGGCAGGATCACCCGCGCCCTCACTGAACGTCGCTCCGTCGAGCTGGCCTTGCGTGACAGCGAGGAGGCATTTCGCCTCCTTGTGGAAGGGATTCAGGAATATGCCATCTTGATGCTGGGCACCGACGGGACGGTTGTGAACTGGAACCCCGGAGTCGAGCGGTTTACTGGGTACGGCGCCAGCGAAATCATCGGCCGGCACTTCTCGGTGTTCTACCTTCCCGACGAGATCGCCGCCGGCCAGCCCGACCGCGAGCTGGCGATCGCCGCCGACAAGGGACGCATGGAGGCCGAGGGCTGGCGGGTTCGCAAGGACGGGAAGCGATTCTGTGCCAACGTCGTGATCACCGCGCTGTACGACCCGGACGGTACGCTGCTCGGCTTCGGCAAGATCACCCGCGACCTCACCGAGTCCCGATCCGCGGAGTCGGCACTGCGCGAGAGCGACGCCAGCGCCGTTCGCGAGCGCGAGCTGCTCTCGGACACCGAGGAGCTTGCCGGTGCCGGCAGCTTCGACTGGGACATCGCCGGTGAGCGGATCGCCTGGTCGGCCGGGATGCACCACCTGCGCGGCCTCGTGCCGGGCGGGGCCATCCCGGTCGACCAGGCGGTCTTTGGGCTGCACCCGGACGACGGCGAGCGTGTTCAGCGGGTGATGCGCGCCGCGCTCGCGGGGGATGACCCCAGAGTGGACCAGAGCTACCGGATCCTCCGCTCGGACGGGGCGGTCCGGCATTTCGAGACGCGGACCCGGATCGAACGCGACGATTCCGGTACGCCGGTCCGGGTCATGGGGGTCACCCTCGACGTCACGGAGCGCCACGATGCGCTCGAAGCCCGGGTGGACGCGGAGCGGCAGTTGCGCGAGGCGACCGAAGCGGTCATCGAGGCATCGAGCGAGGCCTTCATCGCCAGCGACGACCACGGTCTGGTCACCGGCTGGAACCTCCAGGCCGAGCGGCTGCTGGGCTACTCACGCGAGGAGATGATCGGCAGATCGATCGTCGACACCATCACCCCGCCCGCCTTGCGCGCCGGCCGGACGGCCGACCTCGCCCGATTCCGCGAATCGGGTGGCGGTCGTCTCATCAGCACCCGCTCAGAGGTGCCGATGCTGCACAAGGTCGGTCACGAGGTTCCGGTCGAGCTGGCCATATGGGCGACCAGCATCGGGGGCAACTCGACGCTCAACCTGTTCGCCCACGACATCACCGCTCGCCAGCAGGGGCAGCAGGACATGATGAACGCGCGCGACGAGGCGCTAGAGGCCTTGCACCTCAAGTCGGCCTTCCTGGCCAACATGAGTCACGAGATCCGGACACCGATGAACGGCGTGATCGGCATGACCGAGCTACTGCTCGACACTGACCTGTCGGAGCGGCAGCTCGGGTACGCGGAGGTGATCAACTCCTCAGGAGAGGCGCTGCTGACCATCATCGACGAGATCCTGGACTTTTCGAAGATCGAAGCAGGGAAGCTCGACCTCGAGGTCCGACCGTTCGACCTGCATGAGACGGTGACCGGTGTTTGTGAGCTGTTGGTGCTCCCGGCGTTTCGCAAGGGGGTCGAGCTCCCGGTACTGATCGGGAACGACGTCCCCACCCGCGTGATCGGTGACGGCGGCCGGCTCCGCCAGATTCTCACCAACCTCGTCGGCAACGCGGTGAAGTTCACCGACGAGGGCGAGGTGTCGGTCAACGTCCGCCGGGCCGACGACGGCTTTGTGGAGTTCATCGTCACCGATACCGGCCTCGGCATCGACCGGGCCAAGCAGGACATGCTCTTCGAGCCCTTCGCGCAGGCCGACGCCTCCACGACCCGGCGCTTCGGTGGTACCGGCCTGGGCTTGACCATCTCGCGGCAACTCATCCGGCTGATGGGCGGCGACATCACCCTCCGGAGCGAGCTCGGCCGGGGGAGCACCTTCCGTTTCGCCATCGACCTGCGGGCCGCGGGGCCGAATCCGGCCGACCCCCGGATCCCGGCCCCCCGCATGCCGACGAGACGGCGCGTGCTGGTGGTCGATGACAACGCGACCAACCGCCATATCCTGACCAGCTACCTCGGGCCTACCGGGGCTGAGGTCACGTTGGCAACGACCGGTGACCAAGCGCTCCGGCTGCTGGCGGCGGCGGCCGACGAGAACGCCCCGTATCATCTCGTCATCCTCGACGAGCGGATGCCCGGCACGTCGGGCACGGGGGTCGCGACAGCCGTACGAGCCCAACCACGTTTCGATCAGGTTGGCCTGCTGATCTGCTCATCGACCGGATCCTCTGATCCGGTGGTGGCAGGGCTGAGGGACTGCGTGCATCTCGCCAAGCCGGTCCGCCGGGCCCGCCTGCACGAGGCGATCGCCCGGCTTATGGGGGACGCGCAGCCTGTGTCCGTGCTCAACTCTTCTGCTCCGAGCATCGGTAGCGAACCGGCGGGCGCCCGGATCCTGTTGGCCGAGGACAACCCGGTGAACCAGCAGGTGACGATGCAGATGCTGGCCCTGCGCGGCCATCACGTCGACGTGGCCGTCAACGGGCTTGAGGCCCTGCAGAAGCTGGCCGAAGAGCACTACGACTTGGTGCTGATGGACTGCCAGATGCCCGAGATGGACGGATACCTGGCCACCGCCGAGCTGCGTCGACGTGAGTCGGTCCACGCCGCGGTCCACGCCGCGGTCCACGTCCCCGTCATCGCGATGACAGCGAATGCCATGCGCGGCGAGCGAGAGAACTGCCTGTCGGCGGGCATGGACGACTACCTCTCCAAGCCCTTCCGCCTTCACCAACTCAACGACATGCTGGACCGCTGGCTGGCGACCGACCCCACGTCTGCGCCCGCGGGTGCGCCAGGAGCGGGCCGGTCGGCCACCAGGAACACTCGGACCCTCCGCACCCTTTAGTTCAAGATCGTCTGGATCGATAGGTTGGCATGCAGCCCAACCACGCCCGCCACAGTCTGGCCCGCGACCTCGGTGCAGATGCCTACGTCGCGGTGCTCGACGCGTTCATGGAACAGCTACCGGGGCAGGTCGCCGACCTGGACGCCGCCGCCGCTGTCGGCGATGTCCCTCGGGCCCGATACGTGGCCCATCAGCTGATCGGTACGGCCGTGGACTTCGGTGCGGTCGGGCTGGACGATCTCGCCCGTCGGATCCTGTCGGTCGGACCGGGCGAAGATGCTGCCCTACGGCCGATCGTCGAGCTGATCGGCACCGAGGTCGACCGGCTGCGGGCCGCCCACCACCCTCGTACCGCTGGCAGCCTGGAGATCGAGGTCGGCCCCGCGGCCTACGCCGAGCTGCTCGACCAGTTCATCGGCCGCCTCCCCCAGCAGGTCACCTCGCTCACCGCCGCGGCGGCCACAGGTGACCTCCCCTGGGCCCGGTATATCGGCCACGAGCTCATCGGGACCGCCGGCGAGTTCGGTGCTGCCGGC
This sequence comes from Pseudonocardiales bacterium, assembly GCA_003244095.1. Lineage (GTDB taxonomy): Bacteria > Actinomycetota > Actinomycetes > Mycobacteriales > QHCA01 > QHCA01. Next base: position 4,109 of record QHCA01000299.1, read on the forward strand.
CTCAACGACCTCGCCCATCGCCTGATGACCGTCGACCAGGCTCGGCTGGACCTCCTCCACGAGGTCGTGTCGGACATCGTCGTGGAGGCGAGGCGGCTGCAGGCCGGGCACGACGTGTGATCCACCGGTTACGCGCCGACCCACTGGGGACAGACCCAGTGCTTCACCACGCAGTTGATCTACCGTCAGGTCCAGCAGCCGAACGTGCCCTCCCCCGCGGCCGGCCCGCTCGTCCTGTGAGGCGAGCAGCATCAAGACAGTCACGTTCCACATCAACGGCAGCCCGGCCTGATCGCCGGACGGGGTGCGAGGCCACTGTCTACGCAATGGGGGTTGGCAACTTCGCCGCTGTAGCCAGGACCAGGTCGATAACCTCTGGTGGGCCCGGGCGTTGTAGCAGATAGCCCTGAGCAAGATCGCAGCCGAGGGCTCGCAGACTCTCGTACTGGTCGCGGGTTTCGACCCCTTCGGCGACGACGACGAGGTCCAGCGATCCACCGAGTGCGATCACGGAGGCAGTGACGGCCGTGTCGGTGCGGTCGCGGCCCAGGCCACTGATGAAGGACCGATCTATCTTGATCTCGTCGAACCGGAAGCGGCGAAGGTACTCCAGGCTGTTGAAGCCGGTGCCGAAGTCGTCGATGGCTAGACGCAGGCCGAGGTCTTGCAGTGCGAGCAGGTCGGACCGTACTGCCTCACCGCCCCCGATGAGCTGACGTTCGGTGACTTCCAGCCCCAGCTTTCCTGGCGTGAGTCCGGTTTCGGCGAGGGTCTGCTCAACGACGGCGGTCAGGTGCTGCTTGCCGAGTTGTTGGCTCGAAATGTTCACCCACATGTCCGGTGCCAGGTCTCCGAACGCCTGCTGCCAGATTGTCGCCTGTACGCTCGCCGTGCGTACGACCCAGTCGCCGATGGGGATCATCAGGCGCCGGCCCTCGGCCACGTCCAGGAACTCAGCGGGCGTCAACAGGCCCCGAGCGGGGTGCTGCCAGCGGAGCAGGGCCTCCACGCCGACGACCGCTCCGCTGCGCAGGTCGTACGTTGGCTGATAGTGCAGGCGCAACTCGTCACGGATGATGGCGAACGACAGGTCTCTGGCGAGTGTCAGCTGCCGCAGAGCGCCGACGCGCATGGCCGGATCGAAGACTTCGTACCGGCCCTTCCCATTGGACTTGGCCTGGTACATCGCCGTGTCAGCGCAGCGGAGCAGGTCCTCGGGCTGAGCGCCACCACCCGCTGAAGCGATTCCGATGCTGACACCGACCTCGATCTGATTGCCACCGACGGTCACCGGGACGGCCAAAGCCCGCTCGACACGCTCCGCAACGAGCACGGCTTCGGCCGAATCCGTCAGGTCTTCGCAGACGACCACGAACTCGTCTCCGCCGAGGCGGGCTGCGGTATCGGCTTCCCTCAGGCAGCCGCTGAGTCGTTCAGCGACCAGAGTGAGGACGTGGTCGCCGGCGACATGGCCCAGGGTGTCGTTGATCTCCTTGAAGTCGTCGATGTCGAGGAACAGGACGGCGACATGCTTTCCGGCGCGCTCGGCGCGGCTACAGGCGTGACTGAGATGGTCGGTGAGCAAGATGCGGTTGGGGAGACCGGTCAGGTCGTCGTGCAGCGCTTGGTGCGCCAGCTGGATCTCTGCCTGCTTGCGGGCGGTGACGTCCTCGACCTGAAGGACGAGATCGTGTGGGCGACCGTCCTCGTCCTGCACGACCGATCCGCTCAGCAGACCCCAGACGAGATGGCCGTCGGCGTGCGGGAAGCTGTGTTCGGCTTGGTAGACAGTGACTTCCCCGGCGACGAGATCGGCTATACCGGCTCGGATGCTGGCACCCTCTCCCTCGCTCACCAGGTGGTTGAGGAACCGGCCAAGCAGGTCTCGCTCGGCGAACCCCAGGAGCAGGAACATCGCTTGGTTCGCCTTCTGTAGGCGACCCTCGACGTCGAGAAACATCATCCCAGTGCCCGCGTTGTCGAACGCCAGTCGGAACCGCTCTTCCCGTACTCGCAGCGCCGCCTCCGCGCGGCGATCCTCGGTGATGTCCTCCACTTGACCGACCGCGTATTCCGGCGCCGCCTCGTCCTCGCGAACCGCGTAGAGACTCACCCGTACCCAGACATCGCGGCCATCGGCATGCTTCCACCGGGACACCGCCTGATAGTTGCTCGTCTCACCTGCCGACAGGCTGGCCAACCGTGCTTCCTGGGTCGCCCTTTCTTCGCTGTGTACCAACACGTCAGTGGTGAGTCCGAGCAACTCGACGTCCGTTCGGCCCGAGAGGTCGCACATGGCCGGATTCACGCGCAGCACGCGCCCCAGGTCGGCGCAGTTCAGTGAAACCAGCATCATCCCGACCGAAGCATGCTCGAAGGTGACGCGGAATCGATTCTCGCTGTCCCGCAAGGCCGCGACCACTTTCAGCCGAACGACGATATCGGTCACTCGCTCGGTAGACACTGCGGCTGCGCCGGCTGCTGTGGCCGTGTCGGCGGTCGAAGCAGCAACGGCTTCGCCGGTAAGGGCAGCAGCCACGGCTTCGCCTTCCACGGCGGCTGCGGCGGCGTTTGCGGCTAGCGCCGCGGTCTCGGCGGCCGCCGCCACCGCCGCCGCCACGATGGTCGCGGCCTCAGCCGTCGCCCGCGCATGCATCACGACGGCCTCCGCCACGGTGGCCGCCACCGCCGCGGCACGCACGTCCGCGGCGTCTTGATCGCTGTCGGCAGGCAGCTCAGCCGCGACGATCTCCAATGCCGCCACCGCAGATGCTGCCGCCTCCAGGGCAGCCGCCATGGCCTCGGCCTGCACCGCGGCGGCGGCCCGTGCCGCGATCTCCGCCGTAGCCGAGGCGGCTGCGGCCACGGCGGAAGCCCTGGCAGTCCTGGCCCGGATGGCGACCACGCCGGCCGCCCGCGCCGCGCCGAAGGCCGCCGTCCGGGTGCCGGCCGCCGCCTCTGCCGCCGCCTCTGCCGCCCCTGAGGCAATCAGCGCGGCGTCGGCCGTCGAGAGTGCGACGTGGTTGATCGCCCCGGGGGTGGAGTCGTTGGCTCGAGCCACATCCGATGCGTCGGTCAAGGGATCCGGAGCAGCTGGCTCAGCACTGGCCATCCGACCTCCTAGCGCTTCTGACACCGGCGGTGTCGACCGGTTACGAAGTCCGCAACGGTGGAGGCCGGGTCACACAAAGTTAACTCAGTATCACATATAGTAGTTGAAGCGTCAGTGCCTCAGAACGGGTCGCGACTACGGTGCCCCCCACCGCCGCCAGCGGCGCCTGACACGGCGCAAGGATCGGGGTCCGTCCTGCGGTGGCGACCCCAGCCGATGCCCAGCGCGGCCAGGACCGCCAGTGCGATGAAGTCAGCAGCCACCACCAGATCGGAGCTGCCGCTTGGCCGAAGACCCCGCCCGGGCCGACTCTCAGGTACGGATCCTGCACGTAGCCGTAGACGACCACTGGCGTTGACCGGGTGTTGGTCAGTTGGAAGAACCGCCCCCTGGCGTCCGCCACGACCGCCACCTCGGCATCGCAGGCAACACCCCCGTCAGACCAACCATGCGCCTTGGTCGAGGCTCGCCGCGGCCAAACGGGGGACTGGCCCCGAGAGGGGTCAGCCGCGGAGGCGGCGCAGCCCGGCTGTGAAAGCGCGCATTCCGGACTTCGTCAATGGTTCCAACAGCGCGCGATCGACCGCTTCCACGGCCTCGATGGCCCGCGGCGCCAGGACGGCCCCCGCGCCGGTGACGACGAGCCGGCGGGCCCGCGTGTCCGCCACGTCGACCTCGCGGGTGACGAACCCCTTCTGCTCGAGAGTCCTGATGACTTGCGACGTCATCTTCACGTCCGTGCCGGCGTGGGCAGCGAGGGCGGCCTGGCTCGGCTGCCGGCCGTGCTCGTTGAGCCACCAGGTGCTCGCCAGCAGGACGAACTGAACGTGGGTCAGCCCCAGCGGCTTGAGGGCTGCGGCGACGTCGCGCTGCCAGCGCAGCGTGACGTGCCACAGCAGGAACCCTGGGCTCTCGTCCGGATGCTCGGTCATCAGGCGGAAGCTACCGCGGCGATGTCGACCCCGTCGCCCGCGCGGCTGCCGCCAGGGCTGCCATGACCTCGGTGAAGTCCGCTGAGATCGCCATGCCGACCTCTTCTCCGACGGCGTCCGCCGCAGGTCCGCTGACCTCGATGCGATAGGTGATCGATGTCCCGCCACCGACCGACGGCTGGAGCCGGTGCGCGACGCGAATCAGCAGGTCACCCGTGTCGGTCACGTCGGTGAGCACCATGTTCGGCTCCAACTCGGCGACCGTACTGGTCAGCTCGTCCTCGCCCGGTGGCTTCATCTTGAACGTGGTGCCGACGGCCAGCGGGCCGTCGAGAGCGATCGTCTCGATCCCGGCGTTCCAGGCGCCCCAGCCGTCGACGTCACTGAGCAGCCGCCAGAGTGCTTCCGGGGTGGCATCGGTGGCCAGCGTGTACTCCGTGCTCCACATCTTTACTCCGTCCACAGATGGTCTGCGCAAAGATTAACTCATAACATCGCGACGGGCAAGGATCTGGCGCCGCAACGGAGGGGACTCAGCGTTCTTCCGGGTCCGACCCGCGCGCCGCTCGTCCCCCGTCGACGGGCAGCACGACCCCGGTCACGAAACTGGCGGCATCAGACAATAGATAGGCGACGGTGTCGGCGACCTCGCCGGCGCGGCCGGCCCGGCCGAGAGGGTGCAGGCCCCGCCATCTGCTCTTGCGTCCGGGCGGCGGCCTGCGGGCCTTGCGCCTGTAGCAGGGACTGGTACCGCTCGGTGTCGATCGACCCGAGGGCGACCCCGTTGACCCGCACCCCGATGCCGCCGTGGTCGACGGCGGCGGCTCGGGTGAGTCCCTCGATCGCCGCCTTCGCCGTGGCGTACGGCAGTGCGCCGCGTACGGCGCGCTGGGCCTGATGACTCGAGACGTTCACGATCGAGCCGCCGGTGCCGGCCGCCCGGAAGCGTTGCACGGCGGTCGCACAGCCGACCACGACTGGCGCGAGGTTGAGGTTGACGATGTCGAGCACCGCCGGTGCACCGTCGGTGTCGAGCCGGGCGTCGCGGAAGATCGCTGCGTTGTTGACCCAGCCGCGCAGCGGCCCGAACGCCTCCGCGCGATCGGCCGCCTCGTCGGCGACCGCCACGTCCGAAGCGTTGCCCACGACGCTCGCGAGCCGGGCCTGCGCAGCGTGGGTGGAAATCCAGTCCACGATCGAGCCATCCAGCTCGACCACGACGACGGCATGCCCCCGGCCGACCAGTCGCTCGACGATCGCGCGGCCCACTCCACGACCGCCGCCGGTGACGACGAAGGATCCATCCACCCGAACATTGTGCGTACCGCATTTGTCGACCATCTGTCCGGGGTGCCGAGTCACCGCGGAGGCGGCACACTCGGGGAATGGTTGCCGATCAGGAGCGGACGTACTTCTGGTGCTTGAAGCACCACCGCGTCGAGGACGACACGAACGCCTGCCAGTGGAGCGACCGACTCGGCCCGTACGGCACGCGCGATCACGCCGAGCGAGCGCTGCAAACCGTCGCCGAGCGCAACGAGCGCTTCGACGCCGAGGACGAAGAATGGGAGCACGGCACGACGACGTAGGGTCGATTCAACGGTCGTTGGTCGCCGCACTCTCCGTACCTCATCCCGGACGGAAAATGCACGCACGATATCCGTGAAAAGCAGGAAAATCTTTCCCGCCGGGTGATTGTCGGCTTGACGCTCGCGGCACCGGCCGCGATGGAGCTACCGGCTCGACGCCGACCTACGCTGGTGCGGTGACCTGCACTGCCACGCTGCGCACCGACCGGTTGCTCATGCGGGCCTGGCAGCCGGCCGACCGCGCGCCCTTCGCGGCGATGAACGCCGATCCGCAGGTGATGGAGCACTTCACCGGGCTGCAGACCCGGGAGACCAGCGACGCCCTCGTCGACCGGATCGAGCAGGGCTGGGCCGACCTCGGCTATGGCCTCTGGGCGGTCGACCGGCTGGACACGGGTGCCTTCATCGGGTTCATCGGCCTGGCAAGGGCCACCTTCGAGGCTCCGTTCACGCCGGTGGTCGAGGTCGGCTGGCGGCTGGCCGCCGCACACTGGGGCAACGGGTTCGCCACCGAGGGCGGGTCGGCGGCCCTGCGGTACGGCTTCGGCACGCTCGGGCTGTCCGAGATCGTGTCCTTCACCGCGCGCGGTAACAGGCCGTCATGGAGGGTGATGGAGCGCCTGGGCATGGTCCACGAGGCGGCGATGGACTTCGACCACCCCTCTGTGCCAGAGGGTCATCCGGTCCGGCCGCACGTTTTCTACCGGATCACCCGCGATCGCTGGGGCAGCAGTGCCTCACCGAGGGCATGCCAGTGAGACATCGACGAGAGGCCGGGCTCGATCCCGATCACCTGCACGGCGACATGGTCGGCGCCGGCCTTCACATGGCCCTGGAGCTTCTCGACGATGGTGTCCCGGTCGCCCCAGAACACGAGGTCGTCGACGATGCGGTCGCTGCCGCCGTTGGCAATCTCCTCCTCGGAATAGCCCAGCCGGCGGAACTTCGCGACGTTGTATTCCTGGGTCAGGTAGGGCTGCAGGTGCTCGCGCGCAGTCGCGCGGGCCTCGTCAGGGTCGGACTCGAACAGGACTGCGTGCTCGACGCCCAGGAACGCATCCGGTCCGAGGATCTCCCGCGCCTGCGCAGTGTGCGCCACGTTGACGTGGTAGCAGGTGGCCCCGGCAGCGCGGTCGCGAGCCAGTGCCAGCATCTTGGGCCCGTACGCGGCCAGGATGCGGCGCATCGGAGTCGTCGGCGTGGGGTTGGGCGTCTCCAGTGCATCCATCTCGTCGAGGTAGGCATTCATGGCCGCCATGGGCTTGATCCCGGGACGCGCGTCGCCGAGGCCGAGACCGAGCACGTGTCGGCCGGGGTAAGCGTCGGCCAAGAGGAGGCCGGCGCCGTACGTCCACCGGGCCTCGCGGGACCAGATCTGTGTGATGCCGTTGACGATGTGCATCTGCTCGGTGCAGGAGAGCAAGTAGCCGGCGTGCGTCAGCGCCTCGCGTCCGAGAAGCTCGGGAATCCAGAACGCCCGCCATCCCTGAGTCTCGAGCTCCTGGATCGACTCGCGCATGTGCACGGCCGGCTGAAACTCGAAGTCGAACGTGTAGACGCCGAACTGCCCGAGATCCAGCCCGCCGGTTCTGTCCGGTGCCATCTCAGTTCCTCCGTTGCATGACGAGTTCGATCCGTCGTGATCCGCAACCGCGGCGGCGCGGAATCCAGCTCATACTCCCTGCTTCCGCGGGGAGAGGGGCGCGCACAGGTGAGCGAGGTAGTCCACGATGCGACGGGCGTGCCGGCGGTCGGGGTCGAGGTCGGGGTTGTATATGCACACGGTGATCCCCACACAGCCGGCCGCGCCCAGGGCCGTAGCGGTGAGGGATTCCAGCTGTGACCAGCTCAGGCCGCCGGGCTGGGGATAATCGACGGCCGGGAGGGCGTCGGTAGACAAGACGTCGAGGTCGATGTGCAGCCACCAGTGCTCGACCCGTCGCAGGATGCGGGCGGTGGCGTCGGCTGCGGCCGCCGCGACGTCGGCGTCCGTGTGGAAGTCCTCGGCAGGGCGGATGAAGATCCTGTCCGTGACCGACGCCACCGCATGAGCGGCCAGGTCGTCGGCGTCGCGGGGTCCGAGTGCGACGACCTGACGTGGATCGAGAGTCGGCAGCAGATGTGTCAACGAGGGCGGCAAGCGCTCTCGGTGAAGTCCGAGGATGAAGCCGAGTTCGCAGTCCGCGGCCTCACCGGTGGTGCTGCGGTCCGGCGGCCAGGCGTCCTGGTGGCCGTCGATGAACAGCAGACCCACCTCACCGACGGCGTCACTCGTACCGCGTAGGCATCCGAGCAGGACGGGGCAGTCACCGCCGATGACCAGTGGGCGGTCACCATCATGCACGCTTGCCGCAACCGCGCGCCGCACCGATGCGGTCGTGACGTGCAGGCTCTCCAGGGCTCGCAGGCGGCAATCGGGATCCCGCTCCGGCCGGAGTACGCCGACGTCGACGTCACCGGCGTCGCGGACCTCCCCTGCTCGGGTGGGGAAAGAACGCGTTGGGTCCGGGTCCGGGGACGGGTTTGAGGTCCGGCCTGGGCGGTGCAGTCGGGCGATGAGCCCCGCCTCGCGCAGGGCACCGGGTGCCCGCGCCACCCCTTCGGGAATGCCGGCGGAGTTGAACGGGACACCGATGACTCTCACTGACCCTCCCGGACGTCGACCCGCTCGTGCGCACGCATAGGCGGCACAACTCGTCGCCTCGGCGCGCGGATTGGACGCGTCGCGCAAAGGTTATCGAGGCGCTGTGGTCCCCGTGGCCCGTCCGAGGGCTCAGATGTTGGCCAGCCGGCGGTCGGTGGGCAGGCTGGGCGTGGCCGGTTTGCCGCTCCACGCCGACCACGACAGGTTCCAGTCGCCCCAGCCGTCCCAGGACCGCATGGCAGGCATGCCCGGCCCGCGGGTGGTCGTGACCACGTCACCGACACCGCTGAAGTTGTAGAAGAACTTGGCGTCGGCGACGTTGAGGTTGGTGCAGCCGTGGGACTGGTCGGACTGCCCGACGAGGGGGTTCCACGGTGCGGCGTGCACGAACTCACCGGAGTTGGTCACCCGGACCGAATAGGGGACCAGCACGTTGTAGGACCCGGGGCCGGTCGGGGGGTCGGAGATCATCCGCTCCGGGTTGGACTTGGAGGACACCACCTTGACTCCTGCGTACGTGCGGTGTCCGGCCTTGCCCAGCGAGACGGGCATGGTACGGACCGGCACGCCGTCGGAGGTCACCGTCATCTTCAGGGTCACGGCATTGATGGTGGAGATGTGCGCGGCGCCGGTGTGCATGACGAGCGACAGGTTGTTGTCGACGGTCCGCCCCGGACCGGCGCTGACTCCCTTGAGCGCGGCGTTGAGCGTGATGGTCGCGTGGCCGGGCCAGTAGGTCGGCGGCCGGTAGTGCGCCTCGGTGCTGGTGAACCAGTACCACGCGCCGGGGGCGGACGCCGGGACGCTGGTGACAGTGATGGCCGCTTCGATCTCGGCGGGATCGGTCACGGCCCGGTCGAACCGCATGATGATCGGCATGCCCACGCCGTAGGTCTGATTGAGGCCCTCGAAGATCTGGGCCCGGAAGGTCTGGCCGGGGGTGAGGGTGCGGAACGAGCTGGTGGCGGTGACGGGCTTGCCCGCGGCGCTGCTGGCGGTGGCGGTCACCGTGTAGTGCTGCGAGACGCCCAGCGCCCACTGGCTGCTCCACACCGTGCCGCCATGACTCAGCACCCCTGTGACCGGCTGGCCGTTCGCGGTGACGGAGATATGACCGATCGTGCCGTGGGCGGCGGTCACCGTGATTCCGTTGTCTGGCGCGGCGTTCCGGGTGCCGTCCGCCGGGCTGATCGACAGCCCGGCGAGGGCCGCGGCCGCTGGCGGCTTGTGCCTGACCTGGGTGTGGGCGGGCGAGGCGCTGCTCGAACACGCAGTGGCGGCGAGCGCGGTCAGGACGGCGAAGACGGCCGCCATGGCCAGCCCGCGGGCGGTCAGACCGCCGCGGGCTGCGGCGAGCCGGCGGTGCCGCTGGCCGGTGCGGCCGTTGCTGCTCCGCAAGCGGACCTCCTCAGATTCCCCGGGGCTACCCGGTCGACATACCCGGCGAATCACTGCGAAACAGCGTCATCCGGATCGCGGCCCGCCATCACACCGCTCCTGGCCGGGTCCCCCGACGGAGGAACGGATAGGGGGCGCCGATGGTTGCCCCCCCACACTATCCGCAGCGGGTTGCCGCGGTAACCGGAGCGGCGCAGGGCAACGGCCGCGGCTATCAGCGCGATACTCACCGCGGTCCACGGGACATAGTCACCGAGCCGGTCGTAGGGGGTCCGCGCGGCGGCGGAGGGAAGGCCGAGGCGGACCACATCGACGCCGCCCCGCGCCGGGCCGAACCAGGACAGCAACCTGCCGCGGTCGTCGAAAGCCGCCGAGTCGCCGGTCAGCGCGGCCTGGACGACGGGGCGCCCGGTCTCCGCGGCGCGCAGCGCACTGAGGGAGGCGTGCTGGCCGAGCGCCCAGCTGCCCAGGAAGGTGGTGTCCGACGTCTGGTAGACGATCAGCTGCGCGCCGTGATCCGCATCGACCCTGGACATGTCGGGGAACGCGGACTCGAAGCAGATCAGCACGCCGATGGTCAGCCGCCGGCCGCCGCTCAGGTTCGCGACCAGGTTGTGCGCGCCCGTGCCCGGCGTCATGTTCACCGCCGCCGCCTTGCTGATCGAGGTCAGCCAGGACAGCTGCTGCCGGAACGGGATGTACTCGCCGAACGGCACCAG
>QHCA01000300.1 GCA_003244095.1 Pseudonocardiales bacterium
GGTGGCTGGCCGCCGCGGCCCTGGCCCGGCCGGCGGCCGAGGGCGGCCAGGTCGTCGTGACGGCGGACAGCAGCCTGCCGGTCGTGCAGGCGGTGCTGCGATGGGACCCGGCCTGGCATGCCGGACGGGAGCTGGCCGATCGGGTCGCGCTGGGTTTCCCCCCCGCCTCCCGGATCGCGAGCCTGACCGGCCCGCCGGCCGGGGTGGCCGACCTGCTCGCCGCTGCCACGCTGCCCGCCGGCGCGGACCTCCTCGGGCCGGTCGGAGCCTCCGAGGGTCGCGAGCGGCTGCTGATCCGGGTCCCCCGCTCCGCGGCAGCCGCCCTTGCTACGGCGCTGGCCGGCGCCCAGGCGGTGCGCAGCGCCCGCAAGGCCCCCGACCCGGTCCGCGTCGAACTCGACCCACTCGACCTGTTCTGACCAGCCGCCGGATATCCGTAGACTAGGCGCAATCAAGCGCTCGGGGCGAGTGAGCATCGAGCGAGGCGAGGAGCGGAGCGAGATGACGACCTGCGGAGCGCCGACGTGCCCGTGAAACCGATCCGCCTGTTCGGTGATCCGGTCCTGCGCACGCGGGCCGAGCCGGTGGTGGACTTCGACAAGGAGCTGCGCAACCTCGTCCGCGACCTCACCCAGACGATGATCGAGGCCCCCGGTGCCGGCTTGGCCGCTCCCCAGATCGGCGTCGGGCTGCGCGTCTTCACCTTCGACGTCGACGAGCGCGTCGGCCACCTGATCAACCCCGACCTGTCCTTCCCCGACGACGAGGAGCAGGACGGTCCCGAGGGCTGCCTGTCGTTCCCGGGCCTCAGCTTCGACTGCAAGCGGCACCTGCACGCCGTCGCGCGGGGCTTCAACATGTACGGCGACCCGGTGGTGATCGAGGGCAGCGACCTCCTGGCCCGCTGCGTGCAGCATGAGACCGACCACCTCGACGGCATCCTGTTCATCGACCGGCTCGACAAGGAGACCAAGAAGGCAGCCATGCGGGTCATCTACGAGGCCCAGTGGGCCGGGGGTCCCGTCCCGCAGGTCAAGCCCAGCCCGCACGCGATGCAGGGACAGGCGCTCTGAGGCTCGTCTTCGCCGGCACCCCCGCCGTCGCCGTCCCCGCCCTGCAGGCACTGCTCGACTCGCGGCACGAGGTGGCCGCCGTCATCACCCGGCCGCCGGCGCCGGCCGGACGGGGCCGCCGGGTCGCCACCTCACCGGTCGCCGACCTGGCGGCGGAGCAGGGCATCGAGGTGCTCACACCAGCCCGGCCGTCGGCGCCGGATTTCCTCGAGCGGCTCACCGCCATCGGCCCGGACTGCTGTCCGGTGGTCGCCTACGGCGCGCTGGTGCCCCCCTCGGCGCTGCACATCCCCGTGCACGGCTGGGTCAACCTGCACTTCTCGTTGCTGCCGGCCTGGCGGGGAGCGGCGCCCGTACAGCGTGCGATCCGGCACGGCGACGAGGTGACCGGGGCCACGACATTCGAGCTGGAGGCGGGCATGGACACCGGGCCGGTCTTCGGCGTGCTGACCGAGCCCATCCGGCCGCGGGACACCGCCGGCGAGCTGCTCGGGCGGCTGTCGGTGGCCGGAGCCGGCCTGCTCGTCGCCACCCTCGACGGGATTGCCGACGGCACCCTGCGGCCCGTGCCGCAGCCGGCTGACGGTGTCTCCTACGCTCCCAAGGTCACCTCGGACGACGCGCGGGTCGACTGGGCGCTGCCCGCCCTCGCCGTCGACCGGCTGATCCGCTCGTGCACGCCCGCGCCCGGGCCGTGGACCACGTTCGGCGGGGACCGGCTGAAGCTCGGTCCGGTGACGCCGGTCGCCGACGGCCGGGCGCTGGAGCCCGGCTCGATCGACGTCGGCCACGACGCGGTCCTCGTCGGCACCGGGTCGGGGCCGGTCGCCCTCGGCGAGGTCCAGCCGGCCGGCCGGCGCCCGATGCCGGCGCTGGACTGGTCCCGGGGTGCCCGCCCGGCCGAGGGGAGGTTCGCATGACCGCGCCGTCACGGCCGCCGAAGCGCCGCGGCCCGCGGCCCGACCCTGCCCGCAGGGCCGCGTACGACGTGCTCAGCGCCGTCCGCGAGAAGGATTCGTACGCGAACCTCGTGCTGCCCGGCCTGCTCCGCGAGCGGCGGATGAGCGGGCGTGACGCCGCCTTCGCCACCGAGCTGGCTTACGGCACCCTGCGCGCGCAGGGCACCCTCGACGCGATCCTGGCCGACTGTGTCGACCGGCCGCTCGACACCCTCGACGGGGCGGTACGCGACCTGCTCCGGCTCGGCGCCTACCAGCTGTTGCGCACCCGGGTGCCGGCGCACGCCGCCGTGTCCGCGACGGTCGACCTGGCCCGGACCGTCACCAGCACCGGCCCGGCCAAGCTGGTCAATGCCGTGCTGCGCAAGGTCGGGGTGCGCGACGCCGCCGCCTGGCTCGATGTCGTGACGCCGCCGTACGAGACCGACCCGATCGGATCGCTGGCGATGCGGCACGGGCACCCGCGGTGGATCGCCCAGGCGTTCTGTGACTCCCTCGACGGCGACCTGGAGCAGACCGGCTCCGCCCTGGCCGCCGACGACCTGCGCCCACAGGTGCATCTCGCGGCGCGGCCGGGACAGATCACCCGGGCCGAGCTGGTGGCCGACAGCGGCGGCGAGCCGGGGCCCTGGTCGGCCCAGGCGGTGCGCCTCGACGGCGGGGACCCCAGCGCCGTCGCGGCCGTTCGCGACGGCCGGGCGCAGGTGCAGGACGAGGGCAGCCAGCTGGTGGCGCTGGCGCTGGCCGGTGTGCCGATCGTCGGCCCCGACGCGCGGTGGCTCGACCTCTGTGCCGGGCCGGGCGGCAAGGCGGCGCTGCTCGGCGGGCTGGCCGGGCCGCGCCGCGCCGCGGTCACCGCGGTCGAGCCGCGCGAGCACCGCGCGGCGCTGGTCGCCAAGGCGGTCACCGGCCTGCCGGTCGAGGTACGGGTGGCCGATGGCCGCGAGATCGACGGCGCCTACGACCGGGTGCTCGTCGATGCGCCGTGCACCGGCCTGGGTGCCCTGCGCCGCCGCCCCGACGCACGCTGGCGCCGGCAGCCGGCCGACGTGCCCGCCCTGACCCGGCTGCAGCGGGAGCTGCTCACCGCGGCGCTGCGGGTGACCCGGCCGGGCGGGGTGGTGGCCTATGCGGTGTGCTCGCCGCACGTCGCCGAGACCCGGGTCGTCGTGGACGACATGGTCAGGCGTGAGGGAGCGGTGCTGCTGGACGCCCGGGCGGCGATGCCGGGCGTGGCCGACATCGGTGCGGGGCCCTGGGTGCAGCTCTGGCCGCACCGGCACGGCACGGACGCGATGTTCCTCGCGCTGCTGACCCCGTCGTCAGCCTGAAATCGCTTTCAGGCACGCCGGCGTCGAGGCTCCGAGCCGATCACGCGTCGGCACCGTCCACGGCCCTAGACTGAAAAGGTGGATCTCCTCGTCGCGCCGAGCATCCTGGCCGCGGACTTCGCCTGCCTGGGGGATGAGGCCCGGCGGGTGCAGGACACCGCCGACTGGTTGCACGTCGACATGATGGACAACCACTTCGTGCCCAACCTCACGATCGGTCTGCCGGTGGTCAAGGCCCTGCTCACGGCCACCACACTGCCGCTCGACTGCCACCTCATGATCGCCGACCCGAAGCGATGGGCGCCGCCGTACGCCGAGGCGGGGGCCCACAACGTGAGCATCCACGCCGAGGCGGCCGACGATCCGGTGTCGATCGCCCGGGACATCCGGGCCGCGGGTGGCCTGGCCGGTCTGGCGATCAAGCCGGGCACGTCGCTGGAGCCGTACCTCGACATCCTGCGGGCCTTCGACACCCTGCTGGTGATGACGGTCGAGCCGGGATTCGGCGGGCAGAGCTTCATCGCCGACGTGCTGCCCAAGGTGCGTGCTGCCCGGTCGCTGGTGCAGACCGGACACCTGAAGCTGCACATCGAGGTCGACGGCGGGGTCGACCTCGACACGATCACCCAGGCCGCCGAGGCCGGTGCCGACGTTTTCGTGGCCGGCTCCTCGGTCTACGGTGCGGACGACCCGGCCAAGGCCGTCACCGCCCTGCGCGAGCGGGCGGCGGGCGTCGCCGCCGACTGAGCATTCCGTACGGAGGAAATTCTGATGGAACTTGCCGTACACGTGACCCGGTTCGACTTCCCGGGTGGCCCGGCCGCCACAGCTGATGGCCTCAAGGCCGTGGCCGAGTCGTGCGAGCAGGCCGGCGTGGCCGCCCTGACACTCATGGACCACTACTTCCAGATCCCCCCGATGGGCGACGCCGAGCAGCCGATGCTCGAGGGCTACACCAGCCTGGGCTTCGTCGCCGCCCACACCAGCCGGCTGCGGCTGGGCCTGCTGGTCACCGGGGTGACGTACCGCCATCCCGGCCTGCTCGCCAAGATCGTCACCACTCTGGACGTGCTCTCCGGCGGCCGGGCCGAGTTGGGCATCGGGGCGGCGTGGTTCGAGCGTGAGCACCGCGGGCTGGGGGTGCCCTATCCGTCGGTCTCCGAACGGTTCGAGCGGCTGGAGGAGACGCTGCGGATCTGCCTGCAGATGTGGAGCGACGACGACGGGGCGTTCGAGGGCAAGCACTACCAACTGGGCGAGACACTGTGCTCGCCCCAGCCGCTGAGCCGGCCGCACCCGCGCATCCTGATCGGCGGCAGCGGCGAGCGCAAGACGCTGCGGATGGTCGCGCAGTACGCCGGCGCCTGCAACCTGTTCGCCCAGGATTCCGGGACGGTCGCCCACAAGCTCGACGTCCTGCGCCGGCACTGCGACGACGTCGGGCGCGACTACGTCGAGATCGACAAGACGATCATGTACGTCGGGCCGGCCCTGCACGAAGGCGACCGGCAGGGTTTCACCCGTGACATGGCGGAGTACGCGAAGCTGGGCGTCGACGAGGTGCACATCGTGGCCCCGGCAGGCGACGAGGCGGCATGGATCTCCACGCACGGCAGCCACGTCGTCGAGGTCCTGAGCGGCCTCGGCGAGGCGTAGGGGTCGCGGCGGTTCGGCGCCCGCATGGCACACTGGTTGCAGCAGTACGCGCGCTCCGGGGTCGGTGAAACTCCGAGCCGGCGGTGACAGTCCGCGACCCGCTCACGGCCAGTGAGCGGTTGACCCGGTGAAATTCCGGGACCGACGGTGAAAGTCCGGATGGGAGGAAGCGCGCGGGCGAGGCTGCGTGGCCGCTCGGCGGCCACCGCTCGCACGCGCCGTCCTCCCGCCCCCGGATCCCGCGTCCGAGGTGCGTGAGGAGCCGAGTGATGGCAGCGACGAGCGACGAGGCCGCGATGGCCCGCGCCGTCACCCTGGCCGCCCGTGCGCTCGGTGCCACCGCGACCAACCCCGTCGTGGGGGCGGTCGTGCTCGACGCCTCCGGTCAGCCGGTCGGCGAGGGCTGGCACGAGCGGCTCGGCGGCCCGCATGCCGAGGTGGTGGCCCTGGCGGCGGCCGGCGATCGGGCCAGCGGCGGCACGATGGTGGTCACCCTGGAGCCGTGCGCGCACACCGGCCGAACCGGTCCGTGCACCGAGGCCCTGCTGGTCGCGGGAATCGCCCGGGTTGTCTATGCGGTCCCCGATGCCGCCGAGGGCGCCGGTGGCGCGGCTGTCCTGCGCACCGCCGGCCTGGACGTGACCGGGGGAGTGCTCGCCGAGGAGGCAGCGCGGGGCAACGAGGCATGGCTGCTCGCCCAGCGCCTGCACCGGCCGTTCGTGACCTGGAAGACGGCGACGACCCTGGACGGGCGGATCGCGGCGGCCGACGGCAGCAGCCGGTGGATCACCGGGCCGGCGGCGCGGGCCGACGCCCACCTGTTGCGCGGTCAGGTCGACGCCATCCTGGTCGGTGCGGGCACGGTGCTCACCGATGACCCACGGCTCACCGTGCGCGATGTCGGCGGCGCCCCGGCCGGCCGGCAGCCGCTGCGGGTCGTCGCCGACCGGCGCGGCCAGGTCAAGCAGACCGCCCGGGTGCATGACGAGACGGCGCCGACCCTGATCACGGCCGCCCCCGACCCGGCCGCCCTTCTCGCCGCCCTGTTCGGCCGCGACGTGCGGCACGTGCTGCTGGAGGGCGGCGCCACCCTCGCCGGCTCCTTCGTCGCCGCCGGCCTGGTGGACCGGGTCGTCGCCTACGTCGCGCCCGCGCTGCTCGGCGCCGGTCCGGCTGTGCTCACCGGCATCGGGATCGCCACGATCGGCGACGCCGTTCGGCTGCGCATCGACGACGTCACGTTGATCGGCCCAGACGTACGGATCACCGCCCGACCAGAGAGCAGGTGAGGGGTGTTCACCGGAATCATCGAGGAGCTCGGGACCGTCGTGACCTGCGACGATCTTCCCGATGCGGCGCGGCTGACCCTCAAGGCCCCGACGGTGGCGGAGGGGGCGGGCATCGGGGAATCGATCGCCGTGAACGGCGTGTGCCTGACTGTGGTGAGCGCCCGCGACGGGGAGTTCACCGCCGACGTGATGCGGGAGACGCTGGAGCGCTCTGTGCTGGGCGCGTTGCGCCCCGGCGACCGGGTCAACCTCGAGCGACCGGTCACGCTCGCGAGCCGGCTCGGTGGCCACCTCGTGCAGGGCCACGTCGACGGCGTAGGCACGATCCTGGCCCGACAGGTGGCGCCACACTGGGAGCTGGTCCGGGTCGGGTTGCCGGCGGCCCTTGCCCGCTACCTTGTGGTCAAGGGATCGGTCACCGTCGACGGCGTCTCGCTGACGGTGGTCGACGTCGACGCCTCGTCGTTCAGCGTCAGCCTGATCCCGACGACGCTGGCGCTCACCACCCTGGGGCACAAGGGCCCGGGCGAACCGGTCAACCTCGAGGTCGACATCATCGCGAAATACGTCGAGCGCCTTCTGGCGGGTCGCAACGGGGCCGACCGGGACGGTGCCGCATGAAGCCGACCCGGGCCAGCGACCTGCATCCGATGGCCGTCGAGGTCACCCCGCGGGTGACGCCCCTGCAGGCCGGCGACCCCCGCTTCGGCACCATCGAGCGGGCGGTGGCCGACATCAAGGCGGGCAAGCCGGTCGTGGTCGTCGACAGCGCCGACCGGGAGAACGAAGGCGACGTGATCTTCGCCGCCGAGATGGCCACGCCCGAACTGCTGGCCTTCATGGTGCGCTACACCTCGGGCTACATCTGCGTGCCGCTCACCGAAGCCGACTGCGACCGCCTCGAACTGCCTCCGATGTACCACGTCAACCAGGACCGCCGTGGCACCGCCTACACCGTGACCGTCGACGCACGGGAGGGCGGCAACACAGGCATCTCCGCGACCGACCGAGCGCGCACCGCGCGGCTGCTCGCCGACCCGGCCGCCACCGCAGCCGACTTCACCCGGCCGGGGCACATGGTGCCGCTGCGGGCCAAGGAGGGCGGCGTGCTGCGCCGGCCGGGGCACACCGAGGCCGCCATCGACCTGTGCCGGATGGCGGGGTTGTACCCGGCCGGGGTGCTGTGCGAGGTGGTCAGCGAGAAGACCGTCGAGGACATGGCCCGCCTCGACGAGCTGGAGGTCTTCTCCGCCGAACACGACCTGACCCTGATCAGCATCGCCGATCTGATCGACTACCGGCGCCGGCACGAGACGCAGGTGGAGGCCGTTGTCGAGGCGCGGATCCCGACCCGGCACGGCGAGTTCCGCGCGGTCGGCTACCGCAGCACCGTCGACGACCGCGTTCACGTCGCCCTCGTCGCGGGGGACGTCGGGCGGAACGCCGACGACGGCGAGGACGTGCTGGTCCGGGTGCACAGTGAGTGCCTGACCGGCGACGTGTTCGGATCGCAACGCTGTGACTGCGGGCCGCAACTCGACGCCGCGCTGGCCGCCGTCGCCGCCGAGGGCCGGGGCGTCGTGCTGTACGTCCGCGGGCACGAGGGGCGCGGCATCGGGCTGCTGCACAAGCTGCAGGCCTACCAGTTGCAGGACGGCGGCTCCGACACCGTCGATGCCAACCTCGAGCTGGGGCTGCCCGCCGACGCCCGCGACTACGGCACCGGGGCGCAGATCCTGGCCGACCTGGGCATCCGCTCGATGCGGCTGCTGTCCAACAATCCGGCCAAGCGGGCCGGCCTGGAGGGTTACGGCCTGCAGATCGTCGGCCGGGTGCCCCTGCCGGTGCACGCCACGCCGGAGAACCTCGCGTACCTCCGGACGAAACGCGACCGGATGGGCCACGACCTGCCGGGCCTGCCAGCGGAGGCAGAACAGCCGGGCCCGGCGGTGATCCCGTGAGCGGGACCGGCGCCGCTCACCTGGACCCGGTGGAGGCGGCCGAGCTCACCCTGGGGATCGCCGTGACCCGGTGGCATCGGGAGATCAGCGAGGCGCTGCTGAACCGGGCGCTCGCCGCGGCCGGCGAGTGCGGCGTGCCGTCACCGACGGTGGTGCGGGTGGCCGGCGCCCTGGAATTGGCGGTCGTCGCTCAGCAGCTGGCCACCGACCATGACGCGGTCGTCGCCCTGGGCGCCGTCGTACGCGGGGGCACGCCGCACTTCGACCACGTCTGCGATGCGGTGACGGCCGGGCTGACCCGGGTCGCGCTCGACGAGCACACCCCGATCGGCAATGCGGTGCTGACCTGTGACACGGTTGAGCAGGCGCTGGACCGGTGCGGCCTGCCGGGCAGCAACGAGGACAAGGGGTGGGCGGCCACCGTGGCGGCCCTTGACGCGGCGCTGGTGATCAAAGGGCTGCGGCACCGCGCCGGCCCGATCGGCTTCTACACCTAGAAGGTCTGCGCTCGTGCTCTCGCTCGTACTGCCCAAGGGCTCTCTGGAGAAGGCCACCCTCGCGTTGTTCGACGCGGCCGACCTGGCCGTGCTGCGGGGCTCCGAGCGCGCCTACCACGCCACGATCGACGACCCCCGGATCGACCGCGTGCGCTTCCTGCGACCGCAGGAGATCCCGACCTACGTCGAGCAGAGCATCTTCGACCTCGGTATCAGCGGCCGCGACTGGATCACCGAGACCGGTGCCGACGTGGTCAGCCTCGGCGAGATCGGCGGCGGCCGGGCCACTGACAAGCCGGTGCACGTCGTGCTCGCCGTGCCCAAGGAGTCGCCCTGGCAGTCGGTGGCCGACCTGCCCGACGGAGTGCGGATATCCACCGAGATGCCCGAGACCACCCGGCGCTTCCTCGACGAGCACGGCGTCAAGGCCAAGGTGTTCACCAGCCATGGTGCGACCGAGGCCAAGATCCCCGACATCGTCGATGCCATCGTCGACCTGACCGAGACCGGCTCGTCGCTGCGGGCGGCCGGCCTGCGCGTGCTGGCCACGCTGCTGACCAGCAGGACCGAGTTGATCGCCAACCGCGCGGCGTACGAGGACACGGCGAAGCGGGCCGCAATGGAGGACATCGTGGTACTGCTCCAAGGCGCCCTGCGCGCCCGCGGGCACGTCCTGCTCAAGGTCAACGTCGCCGACGACCACCTCGCCGCCGTGCTGGCCCTGCTGCCCGCGATGAGCTCGCCGAACGTCACCCCACTGGCCGACCCCACCCAGCACGGCGTGGAGTCCGTGGTGCCCAAGCGCGGGGTGAACACGCTGATCCCCGCGCTGCGGGCGGCCGGCGCCCGCGACATCCTCGAACTTCCGATCTCCAAGATCGTCGGCTAGCGCGGGGGTGCGGGTCAGGGCTCGGCCAGCACTTCGGCCAGCGCGTGCGCGGCCTGGCCGACGATGCCGGGGTTGGTGTCCCAGTAGTACGGCAGCGCCGAGACCGCCTGATAGAGCGTCCAGCCGCGGCCGCGTAGCCAGGACGCGTGGTCGACGCCGAGCTCGGCGCGGAACCGACTGCGGCCGGAGCTGGTGAAGACGTTCCAGGCCGGCTGCAGGTCGCATGCGGGGTCGCCGACGTTGAGCCCGCCGAAGTCGATGACCGCCGACAGGCGCCCGTCGACGACGAGCAGGTTGCCCGGCAGCAGGTCGCCGTGCACCCAGACGTCTGCGGCAGCCCACGGCGCGGCGTCCAGCGACTCCTCCCACGAGCGGAGGGCGGCCGGCCCGTCGATCCGGTCGCCAAGCTCGGCGATGGAGCGACGGACCTGTTCGTCGCCTTCGGCGAGTGGCCCGCCGCGGCCGTGTGGGGGACGCGGATGCGCACCGCTGGTGTCGACCTGCCGCAGCGCCCTGACGAAGGCGGCCAGATCGACGGCTGCCTGCGCCAGGTCGCCGATCGTCGCGTTGGCGTTCTCGCCGGGCAGCCACTCGTACACCGACCAGTCGAAGGGATAGTCTTCGGCCGGATGTCCCAGCGCGACCGGCACGGGAATCGCCAGGGGCAGGTGCGGCGCGAGCCGCGGCAGCCACACCGCCTCCTTCGCCGCCTGCTCCGTGGCCCACCCGATGCGGGGCAGCCGGGCGGCGAGGTGGTCACCGACGCGGTAGATGTCGTGATCGGTGCCGTAGGACACGACAGGCGCGATCGGCAGATCGGCCCATTGCGGGAGCTGTCCCGCGAGCAGCCGACGGACCAGCCCGGCGTCGGTGTCGACCTCGTCGGTGTGCATCCGGACGGCGCCCATCACCGCCATCATCGGCGGGCAGCGGCAGTGGCGGCAACCGACTTCCGGGCCGGTCGCCGCCGGCGCCTAGTGCCTGCCGCCCAGTGCCGCGGTGGCGCCCCGTTCGACGGCCCCGTCGTACTCCGTCGTCGGAGCCTTCTCGGTCCGTCGCGGCATCAGCAGCAGGGCGAGGAACGCCACGATGCAGCAGCCCACGATGTAGGCGCTGATCCAGGTGCTGGAGCCCGTGTGTTCCAGGATCGCCGCGGCGATCAGAGGTGCCGGTCCGCCGGCGATGACCGAGGCCAACTGGTAGCCGATGCCGGCACCGCTGTAGCGCAGGTTGGTGCCGAAGCTCTCGGCGATCAGCGCCGCCTGGGGCCCGTACTGGACGTCGTGCACGATCAGGGACACGACGATGGCGAGCAGGACGAATCCCGACGACTTGGTGTTGAGCAGGCCGAAGTACGGGAAGGCGAACAGTGCGGTGCCGACGATGCCGATGCCGTACGTCAACCGTCGGCCGATCCGGTCGGAGAGGTGACCGAACAGCGGGACGGTGATCAGCCCGACTGCGGCGGCGACGAGCGTGTAGTTGAGCAGGTCGCCGCGAGCCAGGCCCAGCTTCTTCGTGCCGTACGTCAGGACGAAGGTGATGAACAGGTAGAACGGCGCCTGCTCCGACAGGCGGACGAAGGCCGAGGTGAGGATCTCGCGCGGCTGGGTCTTGATGACCTCCCACACCGGCTGCCGGAGCACCGCCTGCCGCTCCTTGACCTCGGCGAAGGCCGGGCTCTCCACGACGCGCAGCCGGACGTACAGGCCGATGCCCACCAGCACGATGCTGGCCAGGAACGGCACCCGCCAGCCCCAGGTGTCGAAGCTGTCGCCGGCGACCTTCTCCATCAGCTTCACCATCCCGGTCGAGAGCAGCAGCCCGAGCGGGACGCCGAGTTGGGGAAAGCTGGCCATCAGGCCGCGGCGGCGCTGCGAGCCCCACTCCATGGACAGCAGCACCGAGCCGCCCCACTCGCCCCCCACGCCGATGCCCTGGGCGATCCTCAGCAGTACCAGGATCACTGGTGCGGCCACGCCGATCGAGGTGCGGCCCGGCAGCAGGCCCATCAGGAACGTCGCGGACCCCATCAGCATCAGCGTGGTGACGAGGGTGCCCTTGCGGCCGACCCGGTCACCCCAGTGACCGAAGACGGCGGCACCGATCGGGCGGGCGGCGAAGCCCACGAACTGCGTCGCGAAGGCGGCCAGGATGCCGGAGTACGGCGAGCTGCCGGGGAAGAACACGTGGGGGAAGACCAGGGCGGCCATCGTGCCGTAGAGGAAGAAGTCGTACCACTCGATCGTCGTGCCCACGGTGCTGGCGAGCACGGCACGGCGCCGGTGGCCGCCGACGAGAGAGTCTGCCGCAGGTGGGGTCGTTGCCGTCATGGGGCACCTCCTGCCCTGGCAGATCCCCGAGGGGGTCGCAGGGCAAACCCCGGGCGGCACCCGGTGAGTCGAGTGAGCATCGAGCGGAG
>QHCA01000301.1 GCA_003244095.1 Pseudonocardiales bacterium
GACGGCGCAGGCGCTGCTCGCCGACGGCGACACGACAGGAGCCACCGAGAGGATGGGGTCCACGGTCGACCTGGCCAGGCAATGCCTGGTCGAGTCCCGCGACGTGGTCGGAGTCTTGCGCACCGGCACGGCGGACCTGCGGTCCCTGCGGGACATCTCCGATGGGTGGGCTCACGCGACCGGCCGCAACGTGCAAGTCTGCCTCCCCGCCCACGCGGTGGACATCGACGGCGCCCGGTGGGGAGCGGCGACGGCGACCCTACGCGAAGGGTTGACCAACATCAGCCGACACAGCACCAGCCGGCAGGTGTCCGTCGAGGTCGCCGTATCCGACACCGGGCTGCGGCTGACGGTGATCGACATGGACCCCGACCCGACAGTGACCCGTGCACCCGGTCAGGGCGGCGGCCACGGCCTGACCGGGCTCACCGAACGTGCCGCGTTGCTGCAGGGAACCCTGCATGCCGGCCAGCACGGCAATGGATGGCAACTGCGGCTGACCCTCCCGCCACCCCGCTCTCGGGGAGCGCGGCCGTGATCCGGGTCGTCGTCGTCGATGATCAGACCCTCGTACGGGAAGGATTCGCTCTGCTGCTGTCACGATGCGCCGACATCGAGATCGTTGCCACGGCCACCGACGGACTGGACGCGATCCAGGCTGCGGCCCGGCTGCGGCCCGACGTGGTGCTGATGGATCTGCGCATGCCAGGGATCGACGGGGTCGAGGCCACCCGCAGGATCCGGACGCGCCATCCCGAAACCGCGGTGCTCATCCTCACCACCTACCTCGACGACGGCACCGTCCTGCCCGCGCTACGCGCCGGTGCAGCTGGTGTCCTCGGCAAAGACGCCTCCCCCCAGCAAGTCCACGACGGGATCATCGACGTGCTCGCCGGACGGCCGGTCCTACCCGCCGCCACCCAGGCGGCGCTGCTCGCCCACCTGCACGCCGACAGGCCGGCCGAGTCCGCGCTCAGCCCACGAGAAATCGAAGTCGTTCGGCTGCTGGCCGAAGGTCTCCGCAACGATGCCATTGCCCTCCGGCTGAGGATCTCCCCCGTCACGGTCAAGACCCACATCAACAACCTGTTCGCCAAGACCGGCGCCCGGTCCCGACGCGACGCGGTCGCCTACGCGGCCGCACGCGGCCTGCTCGGGCCAGATCCCTGCCACCAGGACAGCCCGACCTCGGATGACGACGACCATGAGACATGATCGCCCTCAACAGGCGGTCACCAGCCAGCGGGCAGCAGCGTTACCGTGAGGGCCGGGGGTGCCGGTCGCGACCGGCACCCCGTCATCCCGACGCGACCGGGGAGCGACCGCCATGCCGAAACGGCTGACACCGCTCGACCTGTCCATCGGCGAGCGCATCAGGGCACGGCGGCAGCTACGTGGGTGGAGTCTGAGGCAGGCCGCCGACCGGGCCGGGATCCACTACGCGACACTCTCTCGGATCGAACGCGGCCTCGCGTCGGCCGACAACCGTTTCGTCCTCGCCGACATCGCCGCCGGGCTCGACTGCTCGGTGGCCGAGCTGACTGGCGCGCCATCCACTTCGACCGACGCGAACGTCATTGCCGCGCGGGCAAGCGTCGCCGCGATCCGGCGGTCACTTGTCGAAGCCGACTTCGCCATGCCTTCGACTTGCACACCCAGGCCGACACGGCAACTGGAGCGGGAAGTCGAGCTGGTACGAGCGCTGCAAACCGACCTCAACTACGCCGGTGCCGGCCAGTACGTGCCCCGGCTCGTCCGCGAGCTGCACGCGGCGGCGGCCGGGCCGGACAGAACCACCGCACTCCGGCTGGCCGTGTTCACCGGGGACGTCATCGTGGCCATGGCGAAAACCACCGGATATCCCGCCGACGCCTGGCTGGCCGCCGAGTGGGCATGGCAGGCCGCCGAGGCGCTTGCTGACCCGGTGCTGCTGGGCTTTGCTGCCTGGTCACGGACCCACGCCGCTACCGGCTGCGGCGGGTACGAGCGGGCGCACGCCTTGGCGACAAGAGCAGCCGACGAACTGCAGGGCCATCTCAGCGCCCCCGACGCGCTGCCCATGCTCGGCCTGCTGCTGCTCACGTCCGCGCACACCGCCTACGCCACCAAGCGCAAGAGTCAGGGTGCCGACACCTACGCCGAAGCCGACCGGGTCGCTGTCCGGACCGGCGAGACCACGACGTTCGACCAGTTCTTCGGCCCCACCAACGTGGCATTCTGGCGGGTTGGCAGCGAGGTCGACGGCGGCAATCCCGACCGGGCAGTGCAGATCGTCCACGCAACAAATCCGGAGGTCCTTGCCGTCCCGATCAGGCGAGTCATGTTTCACCTGGACGCATCCCGGGCGCTCATGCACGTGCGCCGCGACCAGGAGGCCATCCGCCACCTGCTTACCGCCGAGCGGGCCGGCCCACAGGTCATCCGGCCCAGCCCCATCGCCGCCGAGACCGCCCGCAACCTGCTGGACCGCGCCCGGCGCCGAGCTGGTGGCACTGAGCTGCGCGGCCTATGCGAGCGCCTCGGCGTCGCCAGGCGCTAGCCTCCCGGCGTTGCGTATCGCACGACTGCCGAAGCGTGGCCGGGATCACGGTCGGCTATCGGCAACCGTCCGGCAATGTGATCTCGTTCTAGCTGGCTTTGCAGGCGGCCGGGTCGCGCTGTAGCAGTGTCGAGTTGTGAACCCATCCGTCGACCGACTGGCTGGGCACAAGCATTGTGACGGCGTTGCTTGCATCGATGCCGGACTCCGAATTGTTCGCGATGCTGAGTCGGCGCGGTCACGGAAGGTTGGCTCGATCGCGCCGTCCCCGCACCGTCCGCGCCGTCCGCTGTCACTACGCCGCGCGAGGCGCCTCGCCATAAGTACGGCTGTAGTACTAACGGGGCTTCGCCCCAGCCCGACGAGGCGTGCCG
>QHCA01000302.1 GCA_003244095.1 Pseudonocardiales bacterium
TGGGGTGACGAGGGCAAGGGCAAGGCCACCGACATCCTCGGCAGCCAGGTGCAGTACGTCGTGCGCTACCAGGGCGGCAACAACGCCGGGCACACGGTGGTCACGCCCGAGGGCGAGTCCTACGCCCTGCACCTGATCCCTTCCGGCATCCTCACCCCTGGCGTGGTGCCGGTGATCGGCAACGGCGTCGTGGTGGACCCGGGGGTCCTCCTGGATGAGATGGCGATGCTGCGCGGGCGCGGCGTCGACACTTCGGGGTTGCTGCTGTCGGCCGACGCGCACCTGATCATGCCGCACCACCGGGCGCTCGACCGGGTCACGGAGCGGTTCCTCGGCAAGTCGCAGATCGGTACGACGGGCCGCGGCATCGGGCCGGCCTACGGCGACAAGGTGGCGCGGGTCGGCATCCGTACTCAGGACCTGCTCGATCCCGGCATCCTGCGGGCCAAGCTCGAAGCGGTGCTGAGGGAGAAGAACCAGGTCCTCGTCAAGGTCTACAACCGCAAGGCCATCGAGGTCGAGGCGGTGCTGGAGGAGTACCTCGGCTATGCCGAGCAGCTGCGCTCCCACATCGCCGACACCCGCCTGGAGCTGGGCCGGGCGCTGGACCGCGGCGACCTGGTCCTGCTCGAAGGCTCGCAGGGCACGCTGCTCGACGTCGACCACGGCACCTACCCGTTCGTCACGTCGTCGTCGCCGACCGCGGGTGGCGCGGCGGTGGGCTCCGGCATCGGCCCGACCCGGATCACCCGGGTGATCGGCATCCTCAAGGCCTACACCACGCGGGTCGGCCAGGGCCCGTTCCCCTCCGAGTTGCACGACGAGTACGGCGAGCACCTGCGCAAGGTCGGCGGCGAGGTGGGGGTGACCACCGGCCGCGACCGGCGGACCGGGTGGTTCGACGCCGTCATCGCCCGCTACGCCACCCGGGTCAACGGCCTTACCGACCTGTTCCTCACCAAGCTCGACGTGCTCTCGGGCCTGGACAAGGTGCCGGTCTGCGTGGCCTACGACGTCGACGGCGAGCGGGTCGCGGAGATGCCGATGACGCAGACCGGGTTCCACCATGCCAAGCCGGTCTACGAACACCTCGACGGCTGGTGGGAGGACATCTCCAAGTGCCGGGAGTTCGCCGACCTGCCGGCTACCGCGCAGGCCTACGTACGCACGCTTGAGGAGATGTCGGGCACCCGGATCTCGGTCATCGGTGTCGGCCCCGGCCGCGACGAGAACGTCGTCCTGCACCCGCTCGTCTGACGGCTCGCCTAGTGCGCGGGCTGGAAGGTGCTGGCGGCGACGTCGAAGTAGTGCAGGCTGTCGCTCCACATCGATTCCGGGGCCGACAGGTAGATCGCGTAGCCGTGTGAGTCGTCGACCTTGAAGCCGCGGTTGCGAACATGGGTGCTGCCGAGCCGGAATTCCCAGTCGGCCGCCGTCGGCCAGCCGCGGTAGTTGACCGGCGTGATGGAGATCCGCCGGTAGCTCGGCTCCCTCTTCTGCAGCTTCTTCTCCTGCTGCCTCCAGTCGGCGGCCGCGTCGTCCTTGGGATGGGTGGTGTAGCCGAACCGCAGAAAGCGGGCGGAGTTCGTCGGGTCGACGAAGTTCAGTTGCCCGTCGTTGGCCGAGCCGGTGGGCGCGGTCTGCTGCCAGTTCTGTGGTACGGCGACGCTGAAGCCGGAGGGGTCGGTGTAGCGCTTGAAGCCGACCGGCACGCCGGCCGCCGACGACCCGCCGCCGCTGCTGCTGCTGGCACCGCTGCTGCTGCCGGCCGAGGGGGTCGGCTTGGCCGCTGACGAGCCCGGCACGGCCGCCTTCGTGGTTGCCTTGGGTGGGTTCACCTGCTGGTTCTGCCGGTCGACTGCGCGCAGCAGCAGGACCAGGGCGACCGCCGCCGCCACCGCGACGACGAGCAGGAAGGCCAGCAGGAGCCGCCGGGCGTCGGGCCGCCGGCGGGCCGGTCGCACGGGTGGGACGGGCGCCGGCCGCCCGGCCGGCTCCCACTGGTGGACCGGGGGTGGCGCGCTCGGCGGGTCAGGCCGGGGAATGACCTGGGTACGGTTCGCGGCCTCGACCGCCCCCGGCACGGGGATCTCCTCGGTCGGCGGATCCGGCGGCCCCGGCGGCTCCTCGACCACCGGCCGCTCGGACGCGACCTGCTGGAGGAGGTCGCGCGCCCGGGCGGCGGCCAGCCGGTAATCGGGATCGGGTTCGAGCAGTCCGCGCAGAATGTCGGCCAGTGGCCCGGCAAGGACGACGGGTGGCGGGCCCTCCGTCATCGACGCGGTCACCGTCGCCAGCGGGGTGTCGCGCTCGTACGGCGGGCGCCCCTCGACGGCGGTGTAGAGGGTGGCGCCGAGCGACCACAGGTCGGAGGCCGGCCCCGGCCGCAGCCCTCGGGCCCGCTCCGGTGCGATGTAGGCCGGCGCGCCGAGCAGCATCCCGGTGCTGGTCAGGGACGAGTCGCCTTCCAGTGTGGCGATGCCGAAGTCGGTCAGCACCACCCGGCCGTCGTGGCCGATCAGCACGTTGCCCGGCTTGACGTCGCGGTGCAGGATCCCGGCGGCGTGCGCGGCCTGGAGGGCATCGAGGACGGCCAGCCCGATCTCGGCGACCCGGCCAGGCGGCAGCGGGCCGGTGTCCCGGATGACGTCGGCGAGGCTGTCCGCCGCCACCAGTTGCATGATGATCCAGGGCTTGCCGTCCTCCTCCACGACGTCGTAGACGGTGACGGCGTTCGGGTGGCTCAACTGCGCTGCCGTACGGGCCTCGCGCATGGTTCGCTCGCGCAGCGCCGCCCGCTCGTCCTCGTGCACCAGAGGGAGGTCCACCTCCTTGACGGCGACCGTACGGCTGAGGACGGAGTCGTGCGCGCTCCACACGGTCCCCATGCCGCCCCGGCCGACACGCTCGATCAAGCTGTAGCGGTCGCCGATGACACGTGCGTCTATGCCGGAGGAGCCACCCATGCCGGGTTCCCTACCCCGGCCGGGCGCGGATCACGCTAACGATGGGGGCTGACCATCGAAGGCGCCGGGGGCACGGCACCATAGCTGTCAGACAGGGACAAAGGTGTCGGTGGCTCCGGCGAAGCACGGCCCGCCCTCGCCCCACCGGTCGGCGGGTGCGGTCACCGAGATCTCGTACCTCCGGACGCCCACGATGAAGTTGCGCGCCCGGCCGCGTTGGGGCGGGCCGCCGGCCCGGAGATCGGTGTGGTCGTAGTCGGCGGCGGGGAAGCCGCGATAGGGGACCGTACCGAGGTAGTGGGCCTGCGAACCCTGGTCCTGCGCCGACTCGTATCTCGCCTTCAACTCGGCCAGCGGGTCGTCGTCGGTAGCGGGTGCGCTGCGGATCGTGATGGCCACAGCCCCCGACGGGTCGAGGAAGGTGTAGTTGCCGGCGCCCAGGCCGTCGCTGCGCCAGCCCGCAGGAATCGCCACGCGCCAGCCGGCCTCGCTGGTGAACTGCGTCAACGCCGGACCCCCGGCCGGCGGTGCGGTCGGGGGACCGGCCGTGGCGGGGGCCGTCGCCGCGGGGGCCGCCGCCGGGCGGCCGGCCCCCAGGACCCGCGCGCGTAGCCGGCGGCGGGATGACGCGACCGGAGCCGCCGGCGGGACTTGCGGCGGGGGTGGAGCGGCCTGGGCAGGCTGTTGGACCGGCTCCTCGACGATCCGCTCCTGCGTTACGGGCTCCTCGACCGCCGGCTGTTCGGGGGAGTCGCTGAGCAGCCTGCGGGCACCGGCCGCGTCGAGTCGGCGCTCGGGGTCGCACTGCAGGAGGCCGTCGAGCAGCGCTTCGAGGGGTCCGTCGGCGCGCGCGGCGGGCGTACCGTCCCCTGGCGGCCGGCCCTGCACCGCGAAGTGCAACGTGGCCCCGAGGGACCACAGGTCGCCGGCCGGCCCAGGTGGGTGCCCCTGCTCTCGCTCCGGTGCGGTGTAGGCCGGGTCGCCGTCGAGGGTCGCGGTGCCGAAGTCGCCCAGCACGATCCGGGTGGTGCCCAGCAGCACGTTGCCCGGCCGGACGTCGCGGTGCACGATGCCCAACGCGTGCGCGGCATCGAGGGCGCCGAGCAGGGCGAGACCGATCTCGGCGACCCGGGGCGACGGCAGGGGACCGGCGCGTCCGACCAGCCCCGCGAGGCTCTCGGCGGCGAGCAGCTCGGTCACGATCCACGGCTGGCCGCCGTCCTCGATCACATCGAGCACGGTGACGGTGTGGCGATGGACGAGCCGGGCCGCGGCCCGGGACTCCCGCAGGATGCGCTCGTGCAGCTCGGCCCGGTCTCGGGACCGGCGGGGCAGCACCACCTGCTTGATGGCCACGGCGCATTCGAGCAGGTCGTCGTCGGCCCGCCACGTCGGGCCCATCGCGCCCTGACCCAACTGGTGCAGCAGCCGGTAGCGTCCCCCGATAACGCGTGCTTCCTCGCGCGATTCCTCCGCCGGGGGCTGGCCCATGCCGGGCACCATACCTGTGTGGTGGGAGTCGCTCAGCCGCTCACGGGTCCAGTCTGAAGGTGGACGTGGCAATGGTGAAGTAGCCCAACGCGTCCGCCCACCGGGCCGCCGGGGTGGACATCGTGATCTCGTAGCGGGTCGAATCGGCCCGGAATCCGCGGTCGCGGATCACGTCGGCGAGGCTGTCGGCCGGCACGAACTGCAGCACGATCCACAACTGGGCACTCCTTGACCGCGACCGTACGGCCGAGCAGGTCGTCGTGGGCCTGCCACCCGACGCCCATGCCGCCCTGGCCGATCCGCGCGGGCAGGCGGTAGCGACCGCTCACCACGCGCAGTCCCTGGGCAGGGGGCTTCCCAGGGCAGGCACGATGGCGGTAGGCCGTGTCGATATCCTCGCCGAGTGCGCGTGCTCGTGGTCGGCTCAGGTGCCCGGGAACACACCCTGTGCCGCTCGCTGGCTGACGATCCGCTGGTCACCGCCCTGGTCTGCGCGCCCGGCAACGCCGGCATCGCCGGCCTGGCCGAGACCCGCCCGCTCGACGTGGGTGACCCGGCGGCGATCGCCGCCTGCGCCACCGAGGTGGGCGCCGAGCTGGTCGTCATCGGCCCTGAGGGGCCACTGGTCGCGGGTGCTGCCGACCGGGTCCGTGAGCGCGGCATCGCCTGCTTCGGCCCCTCGGCGGCGGCGGCCCGGATCGAGGGCTCCAAGGACTTCGCCAAGCAGGTGATGGCCGCGGCCGGGGTGCCCACGGCTCGGTCGTCGACCTGCGAGACGGCCGAGGAGGTCGCCGAGGCGCTGGACCGGCTCGGGCCGCCGTACGTGGTGAAGGACGACGGGCTGGCCGCCGGCAAGGGCGTGGTGGTGACCGACGACCGGGCCGCCGCCACGGCCCACGCCCGGCGCCGCGGCCGGGTGGTGATCGAGGAGTACCTCGACGGGCCGGAGGTGTCGCTGTTCTGCGTCACCGACGGCACGGCGGTCCTGCCGCTGCTGCCCGCCCAGGACTTCAAGCGGGTCGGCGACGGTGACACCGGCCCGAATACCGGCGGCATGGGCGCTTATGCCCCGCTCCCGTGGGCACCGGCCGGGCTGGTCGACGAGGTGGTGCGCGATGTCGTGGCGCCCACCCTGCGCGAGCTGACCGGCCGCGGCACGCCGTTCGCCGGCCTGCTCTATGTCGGGCTGGCACTGACCAGCCGGGGCATGCGGGTGGTGGAGTTCAACGCCCGGTTCGGCGATCCGGAGACGCAGGTGGTGCTGCCCCTGCTGGAGACTCCGCTGGCCGGCGTGCTGCTGGCCGCCGCTCGTGGCGAGCTGGCCACGATCAGCTCGCTGAGGTGGCGCGACGGTGCTGCGGTGACCGTGGTGATCGCCGCCAAGGGCTATCCCGAAGCGCCGCGGACCGGTGACGAGATCACCGGCGCCGACATCGACGGCGTGCTGCACGGCGGCACCCGGCGGCGCGACGACGGCGCCCTGGTGAGCAGCGGCGGCCGGGTGCTGTCGGTCGTCGGGACCGGCCCCGACCTGGCCACCGCCCGTGCGGCAGCCTACCGTCGGGTCGCCGGGATCGGTCTGCCCGGCTCGCATCACCGCACCGACATCGCCCTGCACGCCGTCGGCGACGGATAGCGGCTCGTACCTATCCCTGACCTGCGCCGGACTGCCCACTCCGCCCTGGTGGCCGTAGCAGTACGGCCGCCAGGGCCGCGGCGACTGCGGCGCAGATCGCGGCGCCCCAGAAGGTCGCGTGCAGCTCGGCGAGGACGGCGGCCTTCGTCGCGGCTCGGTAGGCCGGGCAGTCCGCCGGTGTCGTCGGGCACAGTGTCAACGGGCTGGCGATCCGGCGCTGCTCGGCGTAGAAGATCCGCAGTCCGACGGCGGTCAGCACCGACAGGCCGACCAGCATCCCGACCGTCCGGGCCACCACGGCCAGTGCCGAGGCGACCCCGTGCACGCCGGCCTCGGTCGCGGCGAGGAGCGCGGCGTTGACCGGGGCTATCGCCAGCCCGAACCCCAGTCCGGTCAGCACCAGCGTCACCGTGCTGCGCGGCCCGTTCAGAGCATCCGGCTGCCACGAGGTCATCACCGCGAACCCCGCAGTCGACAGGGCCATGCCGGCCGAGGCGATCCAGCGGGGCGTCAGCCGGTGGCAGAGCACCCCGCCGAGCAGGGCCCCGACCGGGAGCGCCGCGAGCAACTCGACGAGGACGAGGGCGGCGCCCAGCTGCGAGCCCGGGTATCGGGTCACCCGGGCGAAGATCGGGATGTCGACGAGGGCCGCCACCAGAGCCGCGCCGACGAACATGTTGACCGCCAGTGACCCCCATGCCGCGACCGGGCGGACGGCGGCACCTGGCACCAGCGGGTGGTCCGCGCGGCGCTGCCGTACGACGAACACCGCGAGGCAGACCGCCGTCGCGGCCAGCAGGACCGGCGCCTGATCCGATACGGCGCCGCGGGCCGGATCGGCGCCCGCGAAGGCGAGCACCAGGCCCGCCAGGCCCAGCCCGAGCAGGACGGCGCCGGGCACGTCGGCCGCCGCGACCAGCCGGCGGAGGGTTGCCGGGCGCGCGACCGCTGCCAGCCAGCCGGCGACCAGGCCGGCCGTCGCCAGGAACAGCGGCGAGGACCAGCCGGCCCCGGCACGCAGCGGCACGTACGCCGCGCCGAGCCGCACCGACGTGGTCAGCGCGGTGGGGGCGGTCACCAGCAGCAGCAGGGCGGTGAGGGCCAAGGCACCCAGCAGGCCCGGCAGCGGGCGAACGGACAGCCGCGGCCGGTGGCCCGATCGAGCCGGCGATCCGGCCGGCTGCTCGGCCGGCTGCCCGGCCGCCGAGACGCCCAGGAGGAGCAGGCCCAGCAGCACCGCGCCGGCCAGGTTGACCCAGAAGATGGCCCGCCAACTGGTCACGGCGAGCACCGCGCCGCCGTACAGCGGCCCGAGCACGCTGCCCGCCTCCTGGGCCGCGCCCACCGCACCCAACGGGATCCCGCGGCGCTCGGCCGGCCAGCGGTCGGCCACCAGGGCGAGGGTGACCGGCACCAGGCCGCCACCGCCGACCCCCTGCAGTGCCCGCCCTGCGACGACGACGCCCAGCCCGTGGGCACTCGCGGTGAACAGCGAGCCGACGGCGAACACCGCCAGCGCGCCGACCAGCACCGGGGTCCGGCCGTACAGGTCGGACAGCCGGCCGATCAGCGGCAGGCAGGCGACGTAGCCGAGCAGGAAGGCGCTGACGATCGGGGCGGCTCGCTGCAATTCCGTCAGGTCGAGGCCGACGCCGGCCATGATGTCGGGCAGCGCGAGGACGACGACGTAGGCGTCGGCGGCCGCGAGCAGCACGGCGAGGGCGGCGAGGGTGACCAGCGCCCGCGGTGCGGCGGGTGGCGCCGCGACGGCGTGCTCAGCTCGTGCTGGGCGCACGGATGTCGACCCGGTCGTTGTAGTGGTCCAGAACGATCGTGTACGTGCTGTTGACGCCGGCCTTGAAGAAGGGGCCGGTGACGACGGCCCGCCTGAGCTGGCTGGTCTTCGAGACCAGGCCGAAGGTGACCGCGACGTCCTTGGTCGCGTCGGCGCTGGCCAGCAGTGTCTTGACGGCGGCCCCCGGGATGGTTGCCGTGATCTCCTGGATCACCTCGCCGCCGAGCCGCGACTTCTTGCCCAGTTGGGGGTTCTTGGCCGCGAGCAGCAGGTTGCTGACGCCGGTGTGCGGGTCCAGCAGGCGGCCCGGGTCGCCGACGCCGAACTTCGCCGGATCGGTGACCGTGTAGGAACTGGTGAACGGCAGCTTCGCGTACGTCTTGCCGCCGATCGCGATGACACCGACCGAGACCTGGGCGCCGGCGAAGTTGACCGTGAGATCGCCCTTGAACCGGTCGGGCCGCGCCGCGACGCCCTTGCCGCCGGTGAGCGAGCCCGTGCCGCGCGGCACGTCGGAGCTGGTCAGGACGAAGCGCACGCCGGAGGCGGCGTCGAGTTGGGACTTGGCGTCGGCCAGCATCGCCCTGGCCTTGTCGGGGCTGCCGCCGGCTGCCTTCTTGCTGCTCGTGCACGCCGGCAGCGTGGCGATGGTGAGCGCGAGGCCCAGAGCGCCGACGCGTCGTCGCGCCGAGGCACTAATCACCGGTCGCACCGTCGATCCGCTCGCGCAGCAGGTCGGCGTGGCCGTTGTGCCGGGCGTACTC
>QHCA01000303.1 GCA_003244095.1 Pseudonocardiales bacterium
GTCGAGCTCACGGCCGCAGGCGCCGTTCCGGCCGGCGCCCGCGGCGCCAACCTGGCCGCCTTCCTCGACCACGCGGCGGGGTTCAGCGGCCGGCAGTCCGGTGGCGCCGGGGGCGAGGCCGATCCCCGGGCGTTCCTCGACTGGCTGGCGGCCGCCCGCGAGGCCGAGGACGGCCTCGACGTGGGCACGGTCTCCGCCGCCGACACGGTCAAGCTGCTCACCGTGCACAAGGCCAAGGGGCTGGAGTGGGACGTGGTCGCCGTGCCCGGCCTGGTGGACGGCACCTTCCCGTCCGACCGCGGCCGGTCGCTGTGGACCGGCAACGCCCGCGTAATGCCCTACTGCCTGCGCGGCGATGCCGACGACCTGCCGGCCGATCCGGCCGAGTGGACGACCAAGGCCATCGACGCGTTCCGGGCCCAGTGCCGCGACGAGTCGGCCGAGGAGGAGCGCCGGCTCGCCTACGTGGCGCTGACCCGGGCCCGGCGGCTGCTGCTGGTCAGCGGGCACCGGTGGTCACCGACCCGCCGCAAGCCGCGCGAGCCCGCGCCGTACCTGCTCGAGATCTGCGACCTCCTGCGAGCGACCGGAGCCGGCCTGCTCACCTGGACCGAGGCGGCGGACGAGCCGGCCAACCCGCTGCTGGTCGCGGCGCCGGACACGGCCTGGCCGGCCGCGCGCGACACCGAGGCGCTGGCCCGGCGGCGCTGGGCCGCCCAACGGGTGAGCGAGGCGTCCTCCGGCGGACACCCAGCCGCTGCGGGCAGGTTGGACCTGGCCGAGCAGGCCACGGTGCGGCGCTGGGAGCAGGAGGCAGACCTGCTGCTGGCCGAGATCGTCGCCGAGCGCGTGCCGGTGCACGATGTGCCGGTGCCGAGGTCGCTGAGCACAAGTCAGGTCGTCCGGATGGGCAGTGATCCTGATGGCCTGGCCCGCGAGCTGGCCCGGCCGATGCCGCGCCGGCCGAGCGCCGCCGCTCGCCGGGGGACCCGCTTCCACGCCTGGGTCGAGGACATGTTCGCCGACCGTCCGCTCATCGCCGCCGAGGAGCTTGCCGGTGCCGGCGACGGCCGGCCCGACGATGCCGACCTCTACGCCCTGCGCGCGGCCTTCGAGCGGTCGGTCTATGCCGGCCTGCGTCCCCACCGGGTCGAGGCGGCGTTCCAGCTTGTCGCCGGCCAGCATCTGGTGCGCGGGCGCATCGACGCCGTCTACGCCCTCGGCGACGGCCGGTGGGACGTGATCGACTACAAGACCGGCGGGCGGCCCCGCGCCGCGGCCGCCGCGGCCCTGCAACTGGCCGTCTACCGGCTGGCCTGGGCCGGGATTGCCGGCGTGCCCGCCGATCAGGTCACCGCCGGGTTCCTGTACGTCCGCACCGGGGAGGTCGTGCGCCCGCCCGACCTGCCCGAACTCGTGGGCCTGACGCGGCTGCTCGACGCAGCGGGCGCGCCATGACGATCCGGGCGGTCGTGTTCGACATCGGTGGCGTGCTCGAGGTCAACCCACCCACCGGATGGCCGGAGCGCTGGGAGGCCCGGCTCGGTCTCGCGCCCGGTGAGGCGGCGCGGCGGCTCCAGGAGGTTGCCGCCGCGGGTGCCGTCGGCGCCATCTCCGAGGCGGTCGCCGAGCAGCGCATCGGCGCGGCCTTCGGTCTGGACACCGCCCAGCTGGCCGACTTGATGGGCGACCTGTGGGCGGAGTACGTCGGGGAGCTCAACACGGAGCTGGCCGCCTACTTCGCCGGCCTGCGCCCCCGCTGCCGCACGGCGATCCTGAGCAACAGCTTCGTCGGCGCCCGGGAGCGCGAGCACCGGCTGTACGGCTTCGGCGACATGTGCGACCACGTCATCTACTCACATGAGGAGGGGATGGAGAAGCCGGACCCGAGGATCTTCGCGCTGACCTGCGAGCGCCTCGGCGTGCAGCCGGCCGAGATGATCCTGCTCGACGACCACCCGCCCAACACCGAAGCTGCGGCGGAGCTCGGCATCCGCGCGGTCCTGTTCCGCGACACCCCTCAGGCCGTCGCCGACATCGAGGCATGCCTGGCTGGCCGCGCGCGTTGACCGTCCCGGGCCGACCGGGGGACTGGCTCTGGCGCCGGGCGCCCGCTCACCACCGATCGGTGACACGGGTTGCCGACGAACACCGCCCACGCGTGCAGAACCTCGGCGGCGGCGCCGGGCCACAGCCGGGCGCGTTCCAGCCGGACGATCGCGGCGACACCTCGCGGCGACAGGCCGGGCAGCGACCGGACGGGATGGTCCAGGCGCGGGTGGAGGACCTCGGCGCGGACCCGCGCGGGTGACCTACGCGGCATTGCTCTTTCGGTAGATCGGCATGGCGGCCATGCTCGCATGTTTCACAGCTGATCGACAGAGGTCACGCGGACGACCGCCGTGCCCGCCTCGTCGGAGGCGGCCAGGTCGACCTCGGCGCTGATCCCCCAGTCGCGGTCACCGGCCGGATCGTCGAACGCCTGCCGGACCTGCCACGTGCCCGGCGCCTGCTCGACCATCAGCAGTGCCGGGCCGCGGGCGTCCGGCCCGGTGCCGATCTCGTCGTACTCGCCGAAGTAGCGCTCCAGCGCGTCCCGCCAGGCGGGGGCGTCAAACCCCGCATCGGCGTCGAGATCGCCGAGATCGTCGTACCGCCGCAGTGCCGCCAGCTCGACCCGCCGGAACATCGCGTTGCGCACCAGCAGCCGGAAGGCGCGGGCGTTGGCGGTCACCGGCGGCGGCCGGTCGTCCAGGCCGCCCGACGGCCGGTCAGGAACATCGACCGCGGAGGGGTCGCGCATGCGTTCCCACTCGTCGAGCAGGCTCGAGTCGACCTGGCGGACCAGCTCGCCGAGCCACTCGATGAGGTCGGTGAGCTCCTCGGTCTTGGCCTCAGCCGGGACCGTGTTGCGGAGCGCCTTGAACGCGTCGGCCAGGTAGCGCAGCACCAG
>QHCA01000304.1 GCA_003244095.1 Pseudonocardiales bacterium
CGCGCGAGGAGATGCTGGCCGTCGTCGGGAAGATCGCGGCAGCCGTCGACCTGCCGGTCACCGCCGACCTGGAGGCGGGGTACGGCGACCCGGGTGACACGGTCCGCCGGGCCATCGCCCTCGGCGTCGTCGG
Source organism: Pseudonocardiales bacterium (assembly GCA_003244095.1). Lineage (GTDB taxonomy): Bacteria > Actinomycetota > Actinomycetes > Mycobacteriales > QHCA01 > QHCA01. The sequence goes on from QHCA01000304.1 coordinate 134, forward strand.
TGCCAACCTCGAGGACCAGATGCGACCCATGCCCGAGGCCGTCGCCGCGGTCGCCGCGGCGGTGGCGGCGGGCGCGGCCGAGGGGGTGGACTTCGTACTCAATGCCCGTACCGATGCGTTCCTCAGGACCGGTCAGCGACCGGCGGCCGACATACTCGCCGACGCGGTCGCCCGCGGTCGCGCCTACGTCGACGCGGGGGCACTGGTCGTCTTCGTACCCGGACGGCAGACCGCGGAGGAGGTGGCGGCCCTGGTCGACGGGATCGGTCCGGTGTCGCTGATCGCGCTGCCCGGCTCGATCCCGCTGCGCCAGATGCACGAGCTCGGGGTGCAGCGGGTCTCGGTCGGGCCATGGTCGCAGCGCATCGCCCTTACGGCTCTCGCCGACGCCGGCACGGCCATCCTCGCGGGCGGCGGCATCCCCGAAGGCACCCGCGCCCTCAACTGAGGAGGCGACCCGGAGTTCCCGAAATGCGCCGGAGGCCGGCGGTCACCCGACGCCTGACACGCCTGTGCAGGAGATCCCCGTCGGGCGAAGATCTTCGTTATTATCGAACGCATGTTCGATAATAACTCGCCCGCGCGGCCTGACCGGCAGGCCGGAGATTCCCCGTATCCTTCGTCCATGCGCGTGTCGGCCTACGACGTGGCGGTGGCCCTGCGGCGCCGGGTTCCCGGCCTGCCGACCAAGAAGCTGCACAAGCTGCTGTACTACTGCCAAGGCCATCACTTGGCGGCCTTCGGCGAGCCGCTCTTTGATGAGACCATCTCCGCCTGGGACATGGGACCCGTGGTGGGTAAGCTCTGGCGCCGAGAGAAGGACGCCGAGGCCTTCCCGGTCCCGGCCGAGCTCACCGAGCCCCAGCTGAATACCGTCGGCTACGTGCTGAGCCGGTACGGCGGCCTCACGGGGCTTGATCTCGAGCACCTCACCCACAGCGAGGAGCCGTGGCAGCGGGCAAATCGAGTGCGTCGGCCGCATGACACCGCTCGTATCGAGATCGACTGGATGAAGGCTCACTTCACGGGCACCGCTGCCATCACCGACGACGACGAGCCGACGCTCGACCCAGAGGCTGTCGCGCGTTGGTTACGCGAGGCAGGACAGCGCTATTCGGGCTCGCTCAGTTCCGACCGCCCCGAGGAGTTGCGGGCCAGGCTCGCCCCACGTGCCTGACCAGGATCGACCCTGGGAGTTGCGCGGCTTCCTCGAACGACTTGATGCGTGGGCCGATCTGGAATCCCCGCCCGCCGACCTACGCCTGCTCGTCACGGCTTGGATCATGACCCGCTACGAAGATCCCTACCAGGGCGTCCGGCGCGAGAGCGGTTTCCCGAACCTGTGGTTCGGACCCGTACCCCAGTCTGACGACGGCAGGGGGTTGATCGTGGCTTGCTCGTACTGGATCGAGGAGACACGCTGATCTGGCCGAGCTGAAACGAGCACTCGACCGGCATCGTTCGGCGTCAGCGCTACGCCGTTTGACCCAGGTGGCCGCGCACATGGCCGGCCTCATGTGTCTGACGCTGTGCAAGCTGGACGACCGTGCAGCCTTCCGTAGATGGGCCCGGACGGCGAGGCTGGCCGCTGCCGAAGCCGGCGATGCGGTGCTGCATTCCTGGGTCCTGGCCCAGGAGGCGTATGGCCACTACTACAGCGGCGATCTGCAAGAGGCGGTCGATGTTGCGTGTCACGCGCAGGCTCTCGTACCGAGAACGCCGTGTGTGGGGGCTGCGCTCGCGGCTGCCCTGGAAGCACGCGCGTACGCGGCGATGGGTTGCCATCAGGAGACCCGCGATGCGATCGCGCGTGCCGAGGCGATCCTGGCGCGGCTGGAGGGCGAAGCGCTCATCCCCTCTGCGTTCGGATACAACGAAGCGCAACTGCGCTTTCACGAGGGGAATGCGCTGACCCACCTGGGGGATGCCAAGGCCGCGTTCAGGGCGCAGGACCGCGCTCTGGAGTTGTGTGCCCCCGGTGACTACACCGATTGGGCCATGACCCGATTGGACCGCGCGAAGTGTCTCACCGACACGAGCGGCGTATCCGAGGCGCTTGCCTTCGCGACCGAAACCTTCGCCCACCTGACTGGGCCGCAACGTCGAGGTATCATCACCCTTCGGGGCCGCGAGATCCTGAATACCTTGCCCAGAGAGCAGCAAGTTGTGCCGGCAGCCCGTGAGTTCCGTGAGCTGCTGACCAGCGAGACGAAGGTAGCCGGCTGGTGACAGTCGTGACTCCTGCCGAGCCGGCCCATGTCGAGGCGCTCGCCGCCCTCGCTGAGGAGATGGACCGCTTCTACGGCGCAACTGAGGTAGAGCCGCTCGACCTCCGCGTCCGGCAGATCAACGAAGCCCTCTTCAGCGCCCTGCCTGCCGCGCACGGACTCCTGGCCTGGGACGACGATCGACCCGTCGGCTTCGCGTCGTACTCGCTGTTGTGGCCGGCAGTCGGACTTACCCGGTCGCTGTACCTCAAAGAGCTGTACGTGACCGAAGCGTTACGACGAGCTGGGGTAGGCAGGTTGCTCATGCGCAGTGTCTTCGAGACTGCCGTCAAGCAGGACTGTAGCCGCGTGGAGTGGACGACCGACCAGGACAATACAGACGCTCAAGCATTCTATGAATTGCTCGGTGTCGCGCCGAACCCTGCCAAGCTGTTCTACCGGCTCGAAGGCATGCAGCTGAGCAACGCGTCGAGTCACCAGTTGGGCCCTACTTGAGATAGCAGCAACTAGCCGCCGGGTCGACGCCGGGCCACCTGCAGCACCAGCGCCGCCTTGCCAGCCGGATTGCCGCACACCTCCCAATACACGCTCTGAGCATCACCCACATCGAGCAATCCCTGCTCGAACGGCTCAATGCCCGGGTATCGGATCGCCACGCGACACACCCTAATGGGCGGGTAGTCGCACTGACGCCCGGCAATTCGAGCCGGCCGACGGTCGTGACACCGCCGACATCTGCAGGGAGCATTCCTGCCGTACTGACGACAGTGACCGTCGGGCTGGGTCCACACGACACGTCGATGTGAACGTGGATGTCAAAGTTGTGTGAACATCCCTTGAGTGGGCGAGGGGGGACTTGAACCCCCACGTCCTTACGGACACACGGACCTGAACCGTGCGCGTCTGCCATTCCGCCACTCGCCCAAGCAGCCGGACGAGATTAGCATGCAGGCCGGTTCGCGATCCCGTCGTCACCGCCCGGATACCATCGGGGATCACAGTCGAGGAGGGTTGTCCGGTGGGCGTGCTGCAGCGCTTCGAGCGACGGCTCGAGGGCCTTGTCGAAGGCGCCTTCGCCCATGTCTTCAAGGGTGTCGTCGAGCCGGTCGAGGTCGCCTCAGCGCTGCAGCGGGAGGCGGGCGACCACAAGGCGATCCTGGGCCAGGGCCGAATCATGGTGCCCAACCGCTATGTCGTCGAGCTCGCCCCCATGGACCACGAACGCCTGGCGACCTACGCCGAGCCGCTGGCCAAGGAGCTCGCCACCATGGTCGGCGAGCACCTGAAGGAGATGGGCTGGACGACATTCGGCACGATCCGGGTCGAGCTGGAGCAGGGTGCCGACCTGCGCACCGGGGTCTTCCGGGTGAGCAGTTCGGTCGATGCCATCCAGACCGGTTCGATCCCGACGGCCCCCACCGGTGCGCGGCTGGTCGACGACCGCAGTGGCCGCGACTTCGCCCTGCGGCACGGCACGACGGTGCTCGGCCGCGGCGACGAGGCCGATATCCGGCTGCCGGACACGGGTATCTCGCGGCGACATGCGCAGGTGTACTACGACGGCGACCGGGCCATCGTCAACGACCTCGGCTCGACCAACGGCACCCTGGTCAACGGACAGCAGATCAGCGAGCAGGTGCTGCGGTCCGAAGACCGGATCCAGATGGGCGGTGTCGTCTTGGCGTTCCGAGCGGATACCTGATGCCGGAGGTTGTCCTCGCTGTCACCCGGATCGGGTTCCTCGCACTCCTGTGGGTCTTCGTCTTCGTGGCGGTCGGCGTGATCCGCAGCGACCTGTTCGGCAACCGCAAAACCCGCCAGCCCCCGCCGGTCCGCCGGGCCTCGGCGCCCCCTCCGCCCAGGCCGGCCAAAGTCAAGCGCGGCCGTACCGCAAAGATGCTCGTCGTGACCGAAGGAACGCTCGCCGGTACGCAGATCAGCCTGGGTGCCCTGCCGATCACCATCGGCCGGGCCAACGACTCCACGCTGATCATCACCGACGACTACGCCAGCTCCAAGCACGCCCGGATCAGCCCGCGCGACGGGCAATGGCTGGTGGAGGACATGGGCTCGACCAACGGCACCTATCTCGACCGGGCCAAGGTGGTCGGCCCCACACCGGTGCCGCTGGGCGCCCCGATCCGGATCGGCAAGACCGTCCTCGAGCTGCGCTCATGACCCTGATGCTGCGCTACGCCGCGCGCTCCGACGTGGGGCTGATCCGCGACAACAACCAGGACTCCGTCTACGCCGGGCCGCGGCTGCTCGCGGTCGCCGACGGCATGGGGGGCCATGCCGCGGGTGACGTCGCCAGCAGGGTGGTCATCGGCACGCTGTCGGCCCTTGACGACGACGCCGTGGGCGGCGACATCGTCGACATGCTCCGCCGGGCGACGTACGAAGCCAACGAGCTGCTGCGCTCCATGGTGGAGGGCGACAAAGATCTCGACGGGATGGGCACGACCCTGACCGCGCTGCTCTTCGCCGGCAACCGGCTGGGGATGGTGCACGTCGGTGACTCCCGCGGCTACCTCCTCCGCGGCGGCGAGCTCAGCCAGATCACCCATGACGACACCTTCGTGCAGTCCCTGGTCGACGACGGCCGGATCACCGCCGAGGAGGCCAGCACCCACCCCCAGCGCAACCTGATCCTGCGGGTGCTGACCGGCTCCGAGGTCGAGCCGCATTTCTCGGTACGCGAGGCCGTCGCGGGCGACCGCTATCTGCTGTGCAGCGACGGCCTGTCCGGCGTGGTCAGTGACGAGACGATGGCCGAGGCGCTCCGGCTCGAGGACCCGCAGGCGGCCGCCGACCGGCTGGTCGAGCTGGCGCTGCGCGGTGGCGCCCCCGACAACGTCACCTGCGTCGTCGCCGACGTCGTCAATGCCACCCAGGGACCCGACGAGCCGGTCATCGGCGGTGCGATCGCCGCTGACCAGGCCCAGCGCGCCCCGTCGGCCAACAGCGCCGCGGGCCGGGCCGCGCTGGCCCGGCCGGCCCGGCCGCAGCAGGCGGTGCCGGCCCAGCCGGCCGTGCCGGACAACCGCCTCCGGCGGCGGCTCGTGTGGGGCCTGTCCGGGTTCGTGGTGCTGGTCCTGCTCGGCGCCGGGGCGTTGGCCGGATGGACCTACGTACTGGCGCAGTACTACGTCGGCAACACCGACGACGGCACCGTCGCGATCTACCGCGGCGTGTCCGGCGGCGTCGCGGGCATCGAGCTGCATCGGCTCGACCGGCGGACCAACCTGCAGGTCAACGACCTGCAGCCGGCGGCCCGGGGGCAGTTGCACAGCGGCATAACCGCGACCAGCCGGGCCAACGCCGAGCAGATCATCGACCGCCTGCGCCACCAGCAGCTGCCGCCGTGCAAGCCACGGCCGACCCCGGAAGGCTCCGGGTCCCCGACCCCGCTCACCTCCCCCAAGCCGGCCACCACCCCCAAGCCGGGGGTCTCGCCGAAACCGTCCGCCTCCCCCAAGGCCAGCCCGTCACCGTCGCCCGTCCCCAAGCTGCGGCCGGGCGTCGACTGCCGCGAGTCGCACTGATGACAGCCCCCGTGATCGCGCCCCAGCGGCGGACCCGGCGCGGGTCGGAGCTGTTCCTCCTGATCTTCGTCGTCCTGCTCGCGGCCGTGGTCTCCGTCGCGATCGAGGGCGCGCTCGGTGAGGGCGTCACGCCGGCGCCGCTGTGGTTCGCGGCAACGCTGGCCCTGATGTTCGGCATCACCCACGTCGCGATCCGGCTGTTCGCGCCGTACGCGGACCCGGTGCTGTTTCCCCTGGTGGCCCTGCTCAACGGCCTCGGTGTCGCGCTGATCCACCGGCTCGACCTGGCCGCCGCCGCACCCAACGAGCGCTTCAAGGTGCACTTCCTCACCGGCAACGCCTCGCTGCAGCTGGCCTGGACCGCTGTCGGGCTGGTCCTGCTGATCGCGGTGCTCGTCATCATCCGCGACCACCGCAGCCTGGCCCGCTACTCCTACACGCTCGGCCTCGTCGGCCTCGGCCTGCTGGCCGTGCCCGCCCTGCTGCCGGCCTCCCTGTCGGAGGTCAACGGCGCCCGCATCTGGATCCGGTTCGCCGGCTTCTCCATCCAGCCCGGGGAGTTCGCCAAGATCGCGGTGATCGTGTTCTTCGCGTCCTACCTGGTCGCCAAGCGCGACGTCCTGTCCTTGGCCAGCCGGCGGATCGCCGGCATCGACTTCCCGCGCGGACGCGACCTCGGGCCGGTCGTGGTCGCCTGGCTGGCCAGCCTGCTGGTGCTGATCTTCGAGAAGGACCTCGGCTCCTCGCTGCTGTTCTTCGGCATCTTCATCGTGATGCTCTACGTCGCGACCCAGCGCACGTCGTGGCTGCTCATCGGCCTCATGCTGTTCGCGGGCGGGGCGTTCGTGGCATGGACACTGTTCGCCCACGTCCAGGACCGGGTCGCGATCTGGCTGCACCCGTTCAAGGATGCCAACGGCAAGGGCTTCCAGATCGTGCAGGCGCTGTACGGCCTGGCCACCGGCCGGCTGTTCGGCACCGGGCCCGGCGCCGGCCGGCCGGAGATCGTGCCCTATGCCAACAGCGACTTCATCGTGGCCACCATCGGCGAGGAGCTTGGCCTGTTCGGGCTCACCGCGATCCTCGTCGTCTACGCGCTGATAGTCGGCCGCGGCCTGCGTACCGCCCTGACCGTCCGCGACTCCTTCGGCAAGCTGCTCGCCGCCGGGCTGGCCTTCTCCATGGCCCTGCAGGTGTTCGTCGTGGTGGGCGGCGTGACCAAGCTGATCCCGCTGACCGGGCTCACGACGCCTTTCCTGTCCTACGGCGGGTCGTCCCTGGTGGCCAACTATGTCCTGGTCGGGTTACTGCTGCGGATCTCCGACGCGGCCCGGCGACCGCCGGCCAGCCAGCAGGCCGTGCAGCCGCTGGCGAACGCCCCGACGGAGATGGTGCGGCTGTGAACGCGCCCGTCCGCAGGGTCGCCGTCGCCGTGCTGGTGATGTTCGGCCTGCTGTTCGTCAACCTCAACTACGTGCAGTTCGTGCAGGCCGACAAGCTCCGCCGCAACGACGGCAACAAGCGGCTGCTGCTGCAAACCTACGACCGCCAGCGCGGCTCGATCGTGGTCAACGGCAAGGCCGTCGCCGTCAGCATCGCCACCAACGACAAGCTCAAGTACCTGCGCACCTATCCCGGTGGGCCGACCTACGCGCACGTGACCGGCTACTACTCGCTGGTCTACGGCTCGTCGGCGATCGAGAAGGCCGAGGACTCGGTCCTCTCCGGTGACGACGACCGGCTGCTGATCCGCCGGGTCAGCGACCTGATCACCAAGGGCCGCACCCCGCGCGGCGGCGACGCCGTACTCACCCTCAACGCCGACGCCCAGGCCATGGCGACCAGCCTCCTGCGTGGCCGGCGTGGCTCGGTCGTGGCCATGGACCCGCGCAGCGGGGCCATCCTGACCATGGTGAGCAGCCCGACCTACGATCCCGGACCGCTGGCCAGCCACGACGTCGCCAAGATCAGGGCCGCCTGGACGCCGCTGGCCAGCAACCTCCAGAAGCCGTTGCTCAACCGGGCGATCCAGGAGACCTACTCGATCGGCTCCACGATGAAGGTCATCATCTCGGCGACGGCCCTGCAGAACGGTTACACCCCCAGCACCCAGATCCCCGCCCCCCGCACCTACACCCCACCGCAGACCAGCGTGCCGCTGCCCAACTACGACGGCACCACCTGCAGCGGCACCGGACACCAGACCCTCGCCGATGCCCTGCGGGTGTCGTGCAACACCGCGTTCGCGGGGCTCGGCGTCAAGCTCGGCGCCGACAAGATCAAGGCGCAGGCCGCGCAGTTCGGCGTCGGGGACAAGCTGAGCATCCCGATGCGGGTGGCAGTCAGCGATCTCGGCCAGCTCGCCGACCCGCCGCAGGTCGCGCAGTCCTCGATCGGGCAGCGTGACGTACGGCTGACGCCCCTGCAGAACTGCATGGTCGCGGCGGCGGTGGCCAACAACGGGACGCTGAACACGCCCTACCTCGTCCAGGAGCTCGACGCCCCCGGGTTCCAGCCCATCTTCCGCGCCAGCCCGACCGTGCTGCACCACCCGATGCCGGCCGACGTGGCCAGCCAGTTGCAGGGGATGATGGTCGGCGTCGTCGACAGCGGCACCGGGACGCAGGCGAAAGTCCCAGGCTTCGTCGTCGGCGGCAAGACCGGCACGGCGCAGAACGGCAACGGCAGCCCGGACCACGGCTGGTTCATCGGCTTCGCCGGCAAGGAGGGCGAGGCGCCGCCGATCGCCATCGCGGTGGTGCTCGAACAGGCCGGCCGCGGCGGCTCCCACGACGCGTCGTTGATTGCCGGCAAGGTGATGAAGGCGTATCTCGACTCGCCGGCGGCCCGCTGAGATGTCACCCGCTCTGTCCCGCCTCACCCGCCGTGCGCCGCGACCGGCGCTCCTGCTGATCGGCGCGCTTGTCCTGGTCGTCCTGATCACGATGTCGACCAGGGCCCTGACGGCCGGCCAGTCGCGGTACACCTCGCCCGCCGTCCCTGCGGCACGTACGTCCGGCCCGGCCGGCCGTGTCCCCAGCCCGGGTGCGGGCACCAGTCCGAGTCCCAGCCCGGTGGGCCCCGTACGGCTCGATGACGGCGACTACGTCGGCGAGGACTACGACGAGGTCCGCGACGCCCTGATCCAACGAGGGTTGCGCGTCCGCGAGGTACTCACCGGCCGGGACGGCCCCCCAGGTAGCGTCACCGACGTATCCCCGGTCGGACGCCTGCGGGTCACGTCCCTGGTCACCGTCACCGTTGTCCCGGGCCCGAGCAGTGCCGAAAAGAACCAATGAGGGCGGCCAGATGACCATGCCACGGCTCCTGGGTGGCCGGTACGAGATCGGGGCGACGCTAGGGCACGGCGGCATGGCCGAAGTGCACCTGGGCCGCGACACCCGGCTCGGCCGCGACGTCGCCATCAAGGTGCTGCGCCACGACTTGGCCCGCGACACCGGGTTCCAGGCGAGGTTCCGCCGTGAGGCACAGAACGCCGCCGCCCTCAACCACCCGTCGATCGTCGCGGTGTACGACACCGGTGACGAGCCGGCCTCCGACGGCGTCGGCCTACCGTACATCGTCATGGAGTACGTCGAGGGCCGCACGCTGCGCGAGGTGCAGGAGGCCGAGGGCAAGCTCATGCCGTCCCGCGCGATGGAGATCACCGCCGACGTGTGCGCGGCCCTGGAGTTCAGCCACCGCAACGGCATCATCCATCGCGACATCA
>QHCA01000305.1 GCA_003244095.1 Pseudonocardiales bacterium
GAGTGAGCATCGAGCGGAGCGAGATGGCAAATCAGCGCCCCGTCAATGTCGTGGTGCGAAGTCCTCGAGCAACTGCTGCGCGCGATCCATCGACTCGGCCGGGTCGACGTCCGGCCCGACGATGTCGGGGTTGTAGTTGCCGTCGAGGAACACCTCGGTGACCCCCTGGGCCTCGATCGTCGCGAGGTCGTGCCGGATCTGCTCGACGTTGCCCTGCAACGGCTTGCGGTCCTGGGACGCATCCCCGCGGAGCCGAACAACGCCGCGCACCACGAAGCGCAGCGCATCGGGGTCGCGGCCGGCATCGGCGGCCTCCGACCTGACCACGTCGATCGACTTGCCGATCGACGTGAGGTCGGCGCGGCTGCTGCTGATCCAGCCGTCGGCGACCCGCCCGGCACGGCGCAGGGCGCGCTCGGCGGCCCCGCCGAGCAGCAAGGGGGGGTGGGGGCTCTGCGCGGGCTTGGGGTCGACCCGGCAGCGGGGGACGGTGTAGAACGTGCCGCTGAACTCCACCTCGGGCTGGGTCCAGATCGCCTTGAGGCAGGCCACGAACTCCTCGCCACGGGCGCCGCGCCGCGCGTAGGGAACGCTGGTGGCCTGGAACTCCTCGGGCGACCAGCCGAGCCCGAGCCCGACGTCCAGCCGGCCTCGGGAGACGATGTCGAGCGTGGTCAGGGCCTTGGCCAGGACGATCGGGGCGTAGAAGGGCAGGTTGACGACGGCCAGGCCGAGCCGGATGCGGTCCGTGACACCCGCGACATAGGCCAGTGCGGTCAGTGGGTCGTGCACCGCGTGGTAGACCGGCCCCCAATCGGTGTCGACCGGGTGCAGCAGCCGCTGGAACGTCCACAGCGAGGCGTAGCCCATCTCTTCGGCCTGCGTGGCGATCCGGCGCATGTTGGCCGGTGTCGCCCACGCCCCGGAGACGGGCAGCCCGACGCCCAGGTCCACTACGCGTCCAACCGGCGGCCGGCGAAGTACATCAGCGGGTCGCTGAGCAGCTCGATGCCGATGCCGTCAGGATCGCGGAGGTACATCGACTCCGCGAAACCGCGGTCCGGGCCGGCGTAGGGGACCCCCTCGTCTTCCAGCCGCTTCTGCAACGCCTCCCACCGGTCCCGAGGAACCGAGATCGCGATGTGCTGGACCCCGCCGATCGCTTCGGTCCCGGGCTCCAGGCCGAGGCAGGGGAAGTCGAAGAACCCCAGCAGGGTGCTGTTGCCGACGTCGAAGAAGATGTGCGACGAGCCGGCGTAGTCGCGGTTCTCGACCAGCTCGACAAGCGGAAAGCCGAGCAGGTCCTGGTAGAACCCGATGGTCTGCTCGACGTCGGAACAGATCAGGGCGGCGTGGTGGATGCCCCGGCCGTTGGTCACCGGCCGCTCGGCCGCTGGGCTGAGGTACCTCGATGCCAGCTCCGCCCGGCGGGCTGCCGACGCTGTCGTGTCCCGTGTCGCCATTGCGGCCACCTCCACCGTCGCATCGTCACCGCGAGTGATCGACTCTACTGTGGCGCACCCGCGGCCGCCCGATACGTTGGGCGGCATGAGTCGACAGTCGATGGGCCTTCCTGACGACCTGCACTCCTACCTGCTGAGCGTGGGGGTCCGCGAGCCGGACGTGCTGCGGCGGCTGAGGGAGCACACCGCCGCCCTGCCGCAGCACGACATGCAGATCGCCCCCGAGCAGGGCGCGTTCATGGGTCTGCTCGCGGAGCTGACCGGTGCCCGGCGGTGCCTGGAGCTGGGGACGTTCACCGGCTACAGCGCCTTGGCGGTGGCCCTCGCGCTGCCTCCGGACGGGCACATCCTGTGCTGCGACGTGAGTGCGGAGTGGACCTCCGTCGGGCGGTCCTACTGGGCCGAGGCCGGGGTGGCCGATCGCATCGAGCTACGGCTCGCGCCGGCGCTGGACACCCTCGACGCGTTGCTGGCCGACGGGGCACAGGACAGCTTCGACTACGCCTTCGTCGACGCGGACAAGGTCAACTACCCCGCCTACCACGAGCGGCTGATGCGCCTGGTCCGCCCGGGTGGGGTGATGCTGTGGGACAACGTCCTGTGGAGCGGCCGGGTGATCGACCCGCAGGCCGACGACTCGGACACTCGCGGCATTCGCGAGATCAACCGGATCCTGGCCGCCGACGAGCGGGTCAGCGTGGCGATGCTCCCGATCGCCGACGGCCTGACGATGGCCCGCAAACGCTGACGGTGCAGGCGGCCAGGGGCGAAGGCCGCAAGGCTCAGGCGCCTGGCGTCGCCTCGGCGAGGGCGCTCAGCGCCGCGGTGAAGCACTCGGCGGGCGGGTTGACCAGGCCCGCGCCGACCTGGCCGGTGCCGGCCACCCTGCCGGCCATCCCGGTGTTGATCTGCGGCAGGATGCCGGTGCGGATCACTTTGGTGACGTCGATGCCCGTCGGCGTCCCCCGGAAGGACAGGATCGGGACCTGGTACGCGGGATGCTCGGCCAGGGTGATCTCGTACATCAAGCCGGTCGCGTCGAGAGCATCCGATACTTCCCCGCCGACGAAGCGCACGATCGCCGGCGCGGCGGCCATCGCGAACCCGCCGATGCCGGCCGTCTCGGTGATCGCCGAGTCCCCGATGTCGGGGTTGGCGTCGGCCGGCCCGAACCCGCCCAGGAACAGCCCGTCGGGGACCTGTGCCGGGCCGGTGAACCACGCGTCGCCGGTGCCGGAGGTCTGGATGCCGAAATCCGTGCCGTTGCGGGCCATCGCCACCACCAGGGTCGAGCCGGGTACGTCCCGGCCGGCGTCGAGGGCGAGCTTGGCGGCCGGCATCCCGAGGTTGAGGAAGAAGTGGTCGTTGCCGGCGATGAAGCGGGCCGCCGCGGCGATGTCCGCGGGTGCCGCGCCGCTGTCGATCAGGTCGGGCAGGACCTCGCGCAGCCACAGCAGCGTGCCGGCCCGGTTGCGGTTGTGACCCTCGTCGCCCATCTGCAGCATCTGCGCGACGATCGCGCCCAGGTCGACCGGCCCGTGCTTACGTACGGCGACCTGCAGCAGCGGTCCGAGCACGCCCGACATCCAGCGCAGCCGGTCGAGGACGTCGGGGCCGTACGCCCCGTAGCGCAACACCTTGCCCAACCCCTCGTTCAGCGAGCAGTACGCGCGCCGTGGATCGCCGTCACCTGCGGCGTCGGCCACCTCGAACAGCCACATCGAGGGACTGACCACGCCGGCCATCGGCCCGACGGTGCGGTGGGCGTGGCAGGGCTCCAAGGTGATGCCGGTGCCCGCCTCCAGCAGGGCCGTCGCCTCGTCCGGTGAGCCGGCCAGCCCCTCGAAGAGCACCGCCCCGATCAGCGCGCCGCGCAGGGGGCCGGACGCGCGGGCCCACTCGATCGGCGGTCCGGCGTGCAGGAACGTGCCCGGTGACAGGTCGAGCAGCTCCGCGGCCGGGCGTACGTCGACCAGGCTGGGGGAGACCGCGAGTACCCGATCGAGGGCGGTGTGGTTGGCGGCGCCCCGCCGGGGATCGGCCATGACGCGGGCCAGCGCTGCCTCGGTGCCGGCCGGCGGGGGCCGCCAGTCGACCCGCTCCACCGACACCGCCTGGGCGTCGAGCGCGTCGGCCAGCAGGTCGATCCCGGCGGCCGCGACGACCGGGTCGTGGGTGAGCAGGCCGTGCAGGGGACCGGTCATCGCGGTCGTACCAGAGCGGCGGCGTGCCGTGCCGCCTCGGCGTTGGAGCCGAACACGGCGGCACCGACAGCGGCCAGGGCACCCGCCTGCCGGTCGCGGCCCTGCGGGTCGCCCTCGGTGCCGCACAGGGACACCACGACGGCCAGGCCGCGTCCGTCGGCCGCCGCCGTGGCCCTGGCCCCCGCGATGGCCGGCGCCAGATCGCCGGCGGGGTCGGGCGCCGCGCCGTGGCCGAGCACCACGTCGAGCAGCACGACCGCCGTGGTGGGATCGCGCGCCTCGGCGAGCAGCCGTTCGGTGCGCAGGGACGGGTCGATCATCGGGTGGGGACGCCCGGCGGTCAGGGCGTCGTCACCGAAGTCGATCATGAGATGGCCCGGCGCGCGCATCGTGCCGTCGAGGGTCCAGTCCGGCTGTAGCGGGATGTTGGAGGCGATCGGCCCGAGCGCCGCCGTGGCGATGATCATGGCCTCGTCGCACAGCGTGCCCCCGCAGAACAGCCCGCGCAGGAAACCCGCCCGTGGCTCCTGCGGCTCTCGCGCCTCACGGGCCGGCCAGTGCGGCCACGTCGGCACCTCGACTCCGGCGGTACGCAGGGCCTCGGCGGCGGTGGCCGTGAGGTCGGGCCGGCCGCGCCCGAGCAGGCACATCACCACGGGCTTGCCCAGCTCGTCCGCGGCCGCCTGCACGCGGGCGGCGACCTCAGCCGCGGGTGGCTTGGACACGACGACGACCACCTCGGTGGCCGGGTCGGCGCTGAGTGCGGCGAGCGCCTGCAGCGTCGAGCGGGCCGCCACCTCGGTGGACAGGTCGCGGCCTCCCACGCCCAGGACGTGGCTGATGCCGACCCCGGCCGCGTCGAGCAGGCAGCAGAGCTGCTGCGCGCCGGTGCCCGAGGCGGCCACGATCCCGACCGGCCCGGGCCGCACCACATTGGCGAACCCCAGACCGGTGCCGGCCACTATCGCCGTACCGCAGTCCGGCCCCATGACGAGCAGATCGCGCCGGGCCGCCTCCTCCTTGAGCAGCACCTCCTGGGCCAGCGGCACGCCGTCACTGAACACCAGCACCGACAGGCCGGCCTCCAGGGCGTCCATCGCCTCGACGAAGGCATGCCGGCCGGGCACCGACACCAGGGCCAGCGTGGCGCCGCTTCGGGCGGCGGCCGAACCGATGGTGCGGGGCGGCCGCTCGCCGCCGCCACCCGACACGCCACCGGCAGGTCCCGACTCCAGGGCGCCGGCCAGCGCCGCCAGCGCTGCGTCACGGGCCTCGTCGGCGCAACGGATCGCGACGAGCAGGTCGTTGGGGCCGGCCTCCTGCGGCGCCGCGAACCCCATGCCGGCGAGCAACTCGAGGTTGAGCTCGGTGGCCATTGCCACCAGGGCGGCACTCACCCCCGGGACCTGCTGAACGGTGCGGCTGGCCTGCATCAGGCTGACCGAGTCGTGGTAGGTACCCGTGCGGACCTCTACCACCTCGGCGGCAGCAAGCTCGGTCACGGTCCGGTCGCGCCGGCCAGCAGCCCGTGGGCGATGTCCGAGCCGGAGGTTGAGCCTACGGCCAGCAACCGGTCGAGGGCGGGTTCGAGGGCGCGGTGCCCGGCCAGGGCGGACAGCACCTCGACGACCTGGGGCGCGGCGTCGCCGGCGGCGGCGGCGGCGAGCAGGGTGGCCGACAGGGCGGTGGTGCGCCGCGGGACCTCCTCGGCGATCGCGGCCCACAGGAGGTCGGCGCAGTCGGGCCGGCCGAGGTGGCGCAGGGCGAGCAGCACGCCCGCCAGCACGTCGTCTCCGGCCGGGGTCAGACCCTCGCCCAGCCCGACCAGGGAGGCGGGGTGGGCGCCGACGTGCCGCCTGGCGCGCAGGGCGCCGCCCAGCCGGACCAGCCGGCCCGCGACGGGATCGGCCAGTGCCCGGCGCCGGGCGACGAGGATCCTGGCCAGCCGCGCCGCCCGGGCCGGCAGGTGTTCGGGCCGGACCAGGGCCGGCGGCCGCGGCGGCGTCCACCACCTGCCCACGGTGACCTCCAGGCCCATCGTGGTCACCTTGCCGCCGCCTACCGTGGCCGGATCACCGGGGCGCACGCCGGCGAACGGCGAACTCGTGCTGGTCGCGGCCACGACCACGGAGATGGGCAGCCGCAGCCCGTCGTGGGCCACCACCGCGACCACACCCTTGCCGGTGTCCAGATACACCGCCGAGGGGAACGCCGCCCGCACCATCGCCGCACGGACCAGGCCGTCGATGCTGCCGCTCAGCCGGCGGCTGGCGGCCCCGCCGACGGTGACGGGACCGACAGGATCGGGGATGGGGATCGACGAGGTCGGGATGTCGACTGCTGTCACGCGTCGCGGCACCTCCTGCGGGTCTGTGCGCACGCTAACGGTCGCAATACCGTGCTGGCTACTCGGCCGAATCCCTGTTACGGGAACCGCGTCGGTGCCACACTCTCCCGGCGGTCGCCAATACAGGGAGGGTGGACGATGAACCTCGGCCTCGGATGGAAGCTGCACGGTGACGGCAAGACCCCGCCGCCCGGTGAGGTGGTCCGCCCGGACGAGCGGTTGTCCTGGGGCCGCACGGTCGGTCTCGGCGCGCAGCACGTCGTCGCGATGTTCGGCGCGACGTTCATCTTCCCGGTGATCATGGGGCTCGATCCCAACCTGGCGATCATGATGTCCGGGATCGCCACGATCCTCTTCCTGGTCATCGTCGGCGGCCAGGTGCCCAGCTACCTGGGCACCAGCGCATCCTTCGTCGGTGGGGTCGCCGCGATTCGCGCCGCGGGTGGCGACAGTGCCACGGTCACCGGCGCCATTCTGGTCGCCGGGCTGGTCCTGGCCCTCGTCGGTGGCGTCATCCACTTCCTGGGCGCCGAAATCATCCACACGATCCTCCCGCCGGTGGTCACCGGCGCCGTCGTCATGCTGATCGGCTTCAACCTCGCTCCGGTGGTGGCCAACGTCTACTGGCCGCAGGACCAGTGG
>QHCA01000306.1 GCA_003244095.1 Pseudonocardiales bacterium
GATCAGCTGCAGGCCGTTGCGGACCACCCCGACGATCAGCGCTCCGATGAGCGTGCCGATGACGCTGCCGCGGCCACCGAAAAGGCTGGTGCCGCCGAGGACGACCGCGGTGATGCTGTCGAGGTTTTCGGTGCCTCCGGCGTTGGGGTCGCCGACGCTCGTACGCGAGATGAGCAGCAGACTGGCAATGCCGTAGATGATGCCGGCAGTGGTGTAGACCCCGAGTAGCAGCCGGCGGGTGGGGATGCCGGTCAGCCGAGCGGCCTCGGAATTGTTGCCGACCGCGTAGATGTGCCGGCCGGCCGCTGTCTGGCGCAGGACGAACCAGGTGACGAGGACCAGCACCACCAGCAGAACCGACCCGTAGGTGATGTCGGTGCCGCCCAACGGGAAGGTGTTTCCGAAGTACGTCAGGGTCGACGGCAGTCCCGACACCGTTTGCTCGTTGGAGTAGATGTGCGTGAGCGCGAAAGCGATGTTGAGCGTTCCCAGCGTGACGATGAAGGGTGGTAGCCGCAGGGAGGTGACGAGCGTGCCGTTGGCAAGGCCGAAGGCGGCCGTCACGGCCAGCCCCAACAGGATCGCGAGAAACGGGTTGAGCCCGGAGTCCACGGCCAGCTTCGTCATCACAATGTTTCCCAGCGCCATGACCGCGCCGTTGGACAGGTCGATGCCGGCGGTGAGGATGATGAGCGTCTGACCGATCGCCAGCGTGCCGACCACCATCACCTGCTGCACGATCAGGGAGAAGTTGCCTCCGGTCAGGAACCTGTCTGACTTGTACGAGAAGAAGATGCAGGCGATCAAGAGGGCGGCAAGCGGGCCCAGCGTGGAGAACGCGCCGATCCGGGAGAGGATCGAGGGGCTCTTTTCGGTCGTACTGGCGTCCGTGCGACCTTCAGTCGTGCTGCCAGCCATGGGTGGCCTCCGCACTTGGTTCAGGACTCTCAGGATAGGACCGGTCGACGGCTCCGGTGGTCCCCGGTGCCCACCGGATGCCGTTCCCACCGGAACTCCGGATGATCAGCCCCAGCAGTTCGCGAGACCGAAGGTGACATCCTTCGAGTCCACGCCGGACGCTGGCTTCAATGCGATCAGCGTCACGCCGGTGTCGGTGTAGCCGGACACCTTCTTGCCGGTCTTGGCGTAGTCGACGATGGCGTCGACTCCGAGACTGGCCATCTTCAGCGGGTACTGCTGAGAGGTCGCCGTGATCTTGCCGTCGCGGATGCCTCTGACGCCCGTGCAACCTCCGTCGACCGAGACGATGAGAACGTCTTTCTCTTTGCCTGCCGCCTTCAGCGCGGTGTATGCGCCCAGGGCCGCCGGCTCGTTGATCGTGTAAAGCAGGTTGATGTCAGGAGCCTTCTGCAGGCAGTTCTCCATCGCCGTCTGCCCCTTGGCCTGGTCTCCTTGGGTGTCCGCACTGCACACCACGTTGGGGTCGCTCGCCAGGTTCTTGGTCTGCGCCGTGATGCCGCTGTTGCCGAACCCGTTGAGGAAGCCGTTGTGACGCAGGATGCCGACCGTGATGCCCGGGGCGAGGTCCAGCGTCGCGATCTTGACCCGCTTGCTTCCTTCGACGGCCTTGGCGTACTGGCCGATGAGCTGGCCGGCCTTGTAGTTGTCCGTGGCGAAGAGCGCGTCGACGGCGCTCTGCGGATCGGTGGGCGTGTCGAGTGCGATGACCAGGATGCCCTTCTTCCGCGCCTTCTCGATCGTCGGGACGATCGCCTTGGTGTCACTGGGTGTGATCAGGATGCCTTTCACGCCGGCCGCGACCATGTTCTCGAACGCCGTCACCTGGCCGGCATTGTCACCGTCGAACTTGCCGGCACCCGTGAGCAACTTCACGTCCTTGGCCTTGGCCTCCTTGGCGGCACCCTCCTTCATCTTGACGAAGAACGGATTGGTGTCGGTCTTGGTGATCAGGCCGACCGTCACCTGACCCCCCTTCGATGACGACTTGCTGCCGCTGCCGCAGCCGGCGACGACCAGAAGCAATGCCACCGCGATGGCGACATGGCTCCAGCGGCGCC
>QHCA01000307.1 GCA_003244095.1 Pseudonocardiales bacterium
GCCTCCTCGTACGCCTCGGCCGCGGCGGCGTTCTCGTCGACGGCCGCGGCCTCCGCGCCGAGGGCGGCCAGCAGCGTGGCGTGGAAGTCGGGGCTGGAACCGTCCGGCAGGTTGCGTACGGCCCGCCGGTACAGCGGCAGGGCCTCCCGGTGCGACGACGCGGCGGCAGCCTCGCGGGCGGCGAGCAGGGCATGCCAGTACGCCGGCCCGGGCAGGTGGGCCTCGTCGAAGTGCGCCGAGACGAACTCGTCGCGATAGCCGCGTTCGACGGCGACCCGGGCGACCCGCTCGTGCAGCTGCCGCCGCCGGGGCAGCGCGATGTCGGCGTACAGCGCATCACGGATGAGGGCGTGCCGGAAGTCGAAGGTCGCGGCGTCGGCGCCGGCTTGGACGAGGTAGACCGACTGCAGCTCACGCAGGCACCGGTCGACGGTCTCGGGAGCGTCCTGAGCGACCGCGGTGAGCAGGTCGAAGTCGAAGGAGCGGCCGATGACGGCGGCGGCCGCGGCAATGTCGCGCACGCCCGGGTCGAGGGCCCGTGCGCGGACCAGCACGGCGTCGGCGAGGGTATCGGGCACGCCCGAGGCGGCCAGCAGTTCCTCGACGTGCAGAGGTATCCCGTCACTGCGACCGTGGATCGCCGCCACCTCGGAGCCGGTCGGGCGGCGGCCCAGCACAGCGCCGGCCAGGGTCGCGGTCTGGGCTGCGGTCAGCCGGGGCAGGCGGATCTCCTCGGCCACGCGCTGGGAGAGCAGCCGCCCCCGCACCTGCCGCATCGCGGTCCGCGGGAACAGCTCGTCGCTGCGGTAGGCACCGATCATCAGGGTGGCGCGACCCGGCAGCCGCACGGCAACCCGGCCGATCACCTCCAGGCTGAGCTGGTCGGCCCAGTGCAGGTCCTCCAGCACGACGAGCAGCAGGCGCCCGGGATCGAGGTCGCACAGCAGGTCGGCAAGGTCCTGGACGAGCAGTCGCCGCTGCCGGTGCGGGTCACCCTGGGCGGCCAGGGGATCGCGCAGGCGGGCCGACAGCGCATGGCCGACGTCCCTCCAGCCCGCGTCCGCCGCGCGCCGCAGGTCCCCGGCCAGGTCGAGGAGGACACCTCCGGTGGCCTCGGCGTCACCCGGGAACGCCGCCGCGCGGAGCACCGCGAACTCCAGCCGCTCGGCCCGGCGGCTGATCGACGTCACCAGGCGGGTCTTGCCGATGCCCGCCTCGCCGGCCACGAACAGCAGGTGCCCGCGACCGGTCGCGGCATCCTCCAGCCGCCGGCCGGCGAGGGCGAGGAACTCGTCCCGGCCGACCAGGACCGGTGATGCCACGACCTGGCGAGCCACCGTCTGACGAGCCACCGGCTGCCGAGCCATGCAGACCTCCCGCCGTCACGGTAACCGCAGGCAGCGCCAAGTTAGGTCACATGACCGATGCCCGACAGTCCCCCGCGCAGCACCCTGATCGGGACAGGTTCATCCATTGATCAGCAGGGAGTGCAGCCATGGCACAGTTCATGGACGTCCACAGCGGTTTCGTCGGCGTCACCGAGGAGCAGCTGCGCGAGGCGCACGAGCGGGACCTGGCCGTCGAGGGCGAAGAGGGAGTCCACTTCGAGCGCGCGTGGCTCGACCCCGAGTCCGGCAAGGTGTTCTGCCTGTCCAGCGGACCCTCCAAGGAGAGCGTCATGCGGGTCCACGAGAAGGCCGGGCACCCCACTACCGAGGTGTACGAACTCACGGCCGACATCACCTGACGGGCGCGGCGCCGTCCCACCTCGGCCTGGGGTCGGGGTGGGCCGGCTGCTCATTCCCCCGTACCGGCATCGCTATTACCATGCGCTAATGGGGCACGGGGCGAATTTCGTCTTTATCGCTGATGGCGTGGCCGAGGCCTACGAGGATTCCTTTCCCGGGCTCATCGGCATCTACACGATCGCGGACGGCCCAAGTGGGTGCCTCCTCGTCGCCGACTTCGCCGAGATGACCGACGAGTTGATGAATTGGGCCTCCGCTGCGGGCGGGTTCCTCATCGACTTCGACAACAGTCACTGCATCCTCTTCGGCACCCCGCAACTTCCCGAGGACGGCGATTACGAGCCGGCGGCGCTCACGGCGTTACAGGCGTTCGACCGGGAGCTCGGCAAGGGTCCGGAGGCACTGCTGGCCTTTGTCGCCCCTATGTGGGCGGGCTGGACAATCGAGTGGAATGACCGCGGAGTCGACGCGTTCGCCGACTACCTGACCTCGCGCGGGGTCACGTCGATCACGACACAGCCACCGTCGGCACCCGAGACCGCAAGCAAGCGGGCCACGCTGCGAGCCGACTCCTAGGACCCTCCTCCCTGGTCGTCAGCGAACCGGCCAGGGAGTCGTGGGACGACCTGGTCGCCATCTTCGGCACGACCGACTACCCGAGCCAGTGCCAGTGCCAGCGGTTCAAGATCCTCGGCTGGATCTGGCGCGACTCCAGCCAGGACCAGCGGACCGCGATACTCCGGGCGCAAACCGCCTGCGGCGGGCTGGGTGGCGTCGAGCCCCGGACGGCCTACCCCAAGCTGCGCACCTCTCGCGTGCCGTGGAGCGGCCGGCAGGAGGACAAGGACGACGACGGCATCTGGGCGGTGACCTGCTTCGCGGTACGCAAGGACCACCGGGGACGCGGCCTCACCTATCCCCTCGCCCGGGCGACGGTCGAGTTCGCCGCGAACGCGGCGCCCGCGCTCTCGAGGCCTACCCGATGATCACCCACTCGGGCAAGGGGATCACCTGGGGCGAGGTGCACGTCAGGACCCGTCAGGTCTTCGAGGCCGCCGGGTTCGAGGAAGTCAGCCACCCCACCGTCCGGCGAGTGGTCGTGCGGATCAGCTTCTGAACAACAGGGTGAAACCACCACGAGCGGACCGGGTTGTCCCGGCAGGGCGGTACCGTACGGGCATGGAACCCGGCACACTGCACCTCACGGCAGCCGTTACGCACGAAGACAACGGATATGTCGCGCGCTGCCTTCAGGTCGAGGTGGCCAGCCAAGGCGAGACCATTGAAGGCGCCCTGTCCAATCTCACCGAGGCACTTGAGTTGTACTTCGAGGACCAACCGGCGCCCGAGGTGATCGACGTCATCACCGCGCCGATCGCGGTCAAGGTCGCGTGACCCCGCCGGTCCCGCGCGGGTTGTCCGGAGCGGAGATCGGCAAAGCTCTTGAACGAGGTGGCTTCGAGTTCGTGTCAGTGCGCGGAAGCCACGCCAAGTACCGCGCCGAGGGTCGCGTCGTGATCGTGCCCATGCACCGAGAGGTGCTGCCGGGCACTCTGCGCTCGATCCTCCGCCAGGCCGGTTGGGACGTCGACGCTCTCAGCCGCCATATATAGATGCGTGGGCAGGAGCGGGGTCGAACCGCCGACCGATGATCACCGACCCGGGCAAGGAGATCACCTGGGGCGAGGTGCACGTCGGGGCCTGTCAGGTCTTCGAGGCCGCCGGGTTCGAAGAAGTCAGCCACCCCACCGTCCGGCGAGTGGTCATGCGGATCGACTTCTGACACGGGCGCGCTTGGGCGTCGGTGACGTCCTGCTCGTCGGCTGTGCTCAGAAGTCTGTCGCCTTCCGCCAAGTAGGCTTATTTGCGTGGTATGGATTCCCCCTTCGTCGGGGCCCGACCATGATGCGTTCATGGCCCGGTTTGCCGGGTGGCGAGGAGTCCTCTGGGCGTTCGTCGTCGTCTCCGCGCTCGTCCTGGCCCTCGTGGTCTTGGGCGCGTACCGTCCCGATCCGCTGCTCAAGACCGCTCTCGGCCTCGCCATGGGTGCGGCCGTACTGCTTTTCCCGGTGAATTTCTTTCTGCCGCTCAAGCGGGCCAACATCATCGGGTCTGCGCTCATCGCGGGCCTCACCCTGTCCGCCTGGGTACTGGTCGGAGTGGCCGTGGCACTGTCGCCTTGATCGGGATCGGGGCCACGGATCAGGCTGGCGCACGCGATCCTGCCGACGATCTGAGAACTGCACGCCATTCCGGTATCCCGGCCGCTCGCCGGTCGACCGTGCGCGAGGACGGGGTACGGCGCCTGCGTCCGGTCACGCGCTTCCGCTACGGGTCCCCCGATGAGAACCGGAAACGGACGGGGCTGCACCCCGGCGAATGGGACGAAGACTGAGACGGCCAGCCGAGACAAGCTCTTACTACTGTCGGCTTGGGAATTGGACAGGATCGGCGGGTTATCCGTGCGCCAGGCCGATGCGGCTGCCCAGATTCGCCTGGCGTGCCACGACCTGGCCTCGCCTTTGGGCCCGCGGCGGGCCCGGGGTGCGAGGCTCTTTGCATAGCTGGGTAGGCCGTCGAAGGGGATTCGCTCAGATGTTGCTCTCAACCCTTCCAGATGGCCAGGGCCTCTGATCTGTATGGGGATGTCGAGGCGAGCGGAGTACGAGCCCTTCGTCCACGCGCGTTACGCGTCCCTCGTTGCGTTCGCCTTCACCCTGACCGGTGATCACCATACGGCTGAGGACCTGGTCCAGGAGGCGCTGGTCAGGATGTGGCGCGCCTGGCCGCGCATCGAGCAGGACGATCCGCAGGGGTACGCAAGAACGGTGATCGCTCGCAGCTTCGCCAAGGGCCGGCGGCGTCGATGGTCCGCGGAGTACCCGGCCGCGCATATCCCCGAGAGTGCGGTGACCGCGGAGCAGGATCGGACGGGTGAGGCCGATCGGCTGTTGCGGGCGCTGGTGACGTTGCCGCCGAGGATGCGCACAGTAGTGGTGCTGCGCTACCGCGAGGACCTTTCCGAGCGAGCCGTTGCCGACGCCCTGGGCTGCTCGGTCGGCTCGGTCAAGAGCCACGCGTCCCGCGGCCTGGCCCGGCTCCGCGAATCACTTGCAGCCGCAGAACATGGGAGGAACACATGAACGACTTCGACCTTAAGTCCGCCTTCGACCGGCTCGACGAAAGCCTGCCGACGGTCATGGCCCCCATTGACCGCATCCGGGCCCGCAACCGCCGATCCGACCGGCGCCGGTCGGCGACCGCCGTCGCCAGTGCCACCCTGGCGGTGGTGGCCGTCCTGGCCCTCGCAGGCGTGGTCGGCCGCTCACCCGACACGCAGACGGCAGCGCGCCCAGCGGCAACGTCAGGCACCGCGGCATCGCCAGGCACATCCCCGACACCCGTTGACCCGCAGACCGCCGTCGCGCAGGCCGCCTTGGCGTCCCTCACCGCCAGGCTCTCGGGCACGTTCACCGCCGCGGGATACGTCATAGCAACGCCCAAGCACGTCGAGGCGGTGTGGTTCCCGGGCGAGAACAACCTGCAGCGAGGCGTGCCCAAGCATCAGATGATCGTGGTCAAGATTGTCGGCC
The DNA here is from genome assembly GCA_003244095.1 of Pseudonocardiales bacterium. Classification (GTDB taxonomy): domain Bacteria; phylum Actinomycetota; class Actinomycetes; order Mycobacteriales; family QHCA01; genus QHCA01. The sequence goes on from QHCA01000307.1 coordinate 5,342, forward strand.
GATTCACGGCCGATCACAGCTGCCCGTACAGCAAGAAGCCGTGCAACCAGAACTACACCAGCGCCCTGACCTTCGCCGACGCCGTGACGGGTCAGGAGGTCGCCTACGAGTTCTCCAACGCAGGCCCGCAAGACCTCACCGATCCCACCGGCAAGCCGACCCTGCACCAAGACCTGAGGGCCATCGGTACAGTGCTGCGCCTACCGGTTGGATAGACGTTCCTCTGCCTGACTGTCCCTGCTGAGACTAGCCCGGCATCGTTCGTAGCCAGCCACATCGGCACCGCGCCGACCAACCGGATCCTCTCGGCAGCCACGGTCACGGACCCACGCCGGCCAAGCAGCACACCTACCTAGCCCCACGCGGCGACGCCAACGTGTTCATGCCGCGCACGATGGGCCCTTTTCGGACGGCGGCCGGAAGGACGTCGCCGAGGCCCTGCGCCAGTGCGTCATCAATTCAGATCAAGTCTCGCTGGCCCAGCAGTCGTTCGACCACCCTCACGCCGGCCCGGCCGCCAATTTACTGCTCCGTTCCTCGTCAGATCCCGCTAGGGCAGGCGAGAGGCGAGACCTTGACCAGGCGGAGATGGTGAGCATCGCGAGTACCGCAGCGGGGAGTGCCAGCAACGCCATGCCGCCTGCGCGGGTCGTACGACGTTGATCGCAGTCGCGGTAGATCCCTGCCGTAGTCACTGGTGAGAGTCTCAGAGTGCTGATTTGGTCGAAGATAAGACCGTCACCGTTCTCGTCGAGCAGGTCCGGCTGACGAAAGCCTGCGGCCGCGAGCGAGCCGCATTCGACGCGCACATCGCCGCCTGGATCGCCGTAGGCGTTGTAGACGATCCTCGGTTGCCCAACGAACAACAGGATCATCCACCCCAGCAGCAATGCCGCGCTGACGCCCGTGATGCCGCCAATGGCGACACGTACCCGTACCGGCACAGTCGGCTCCATTCTTCGTCGCTTCTTCCCGGCGTGGCCCGGACGGAGTGTAGGGGGCGGTGGCCGTGCCAGGGTCCATTCATGGCTCCTTGGGCAACGGATGCACCGGAACAAGGAGCAACGACGGGCCACCAGCACCTTGTGGACGCTGCCGATCGCATCCGCCCGTACCTGGTCTCTCGGCCGGTGCCTGCGCCGGTCGGCCAGGTGTGTTCGCTGACGACGGTCGATGACTGGCCGGCGCCGGGGTTTTCGGTGTAGGGCAGCCCTACGTAGCCGCCGTCGTCACAGTGTCGTTGTCTCTAGAATCGGTGCCGCGGTGCGTGTCTCGACTTGCGCCCAGCGTCGCCGGCGGCAGTGATCGGAAGGTGTTGAGGTGACTGCCGTCGAGATTGACTGCGAGGTCACAAGCCTGGCGCTGCTGGTCAGGATGGTGGGCAGGGGCGGGGTCNNNNCCGACCTTCCGCTTTTCAGGGGTGCGACCTCCCATCCACGGTCGTCCGGCTGGGTTGAGTCGAGCGTCTGCGTTGGCGAGACGGCAGGCTCCGGACGCGGGCGTACGACGGCGAATGAGACGGAAACTGAGACGGGCCCCAGGACCTTTGCGCGGATGACTGTCAGCTTGGGAATCGGACCACGCTCGGTCGCATGGCTCTGCCTGGTCGGGCTACTACGTGTCGTGGCGGCCTGGCGTGACCTGTGGTTGCCTCGGCCAATGGCACGTCAATGGCACGCACGCCTCGTGGGGGTCGAGGGA
>QHCA01000308.1:0-11883 GCA_003244095.1 Pseudonocardiales bacterium
TCGATCCGGCCGTTGGTGCACGACCCGACGAAGACGGTGTCGACGGCGATGTCGCGCAACGGCGTGCCGGGCGTGAGCCCCATGTAGGTCAGTGCCCGCTCGGCAGCCTCCCGCTGGCCGCCCGCCGGCATCGACTGCGGGTCGGGCACGGCGGAGTCCAGCGACGCACCCTGCCCGGGGTTGGTGCCCCAGGTGACGAACGGCGTGACCGTGGACGCGTCGACGTGTACCTCTTTGTCGAACACCGCGTCCTCGTCGGTGACCAGCGTCTGCCAGTGGGCGACGGCCGCGTCCCAGTCGGCACCCCGCGGCGCGCCCGGCCGGCCCTGCAGATAACGGAACGTCGTCTCGTCCGGTGCGACCATGCCGGCCCGCGCGCCTGCCTCGATCGACATGTTGCACACGGTCATCCGGCCCTCCATCGACAGGGCCCGGATGGCCTCGCCGCGGTACTCGATGACGTGCCCCTGGCCCCCGCTCGTGCCGATCCGGGCGATCACCGCGAGCACCAGGTCCTTTGCCGTGCTGCCGGCCGGCAGGTCGCCGTCGACCAACACGGCCATGGTGCGCGGCCGCTGCTGGCTCAGTGCCTGCGTCGCGAGCACGTGCTCGACCTCGCTGGTGCCGATGCCGAACGCCAGTGCGCCGAAGGCACCGTGCGTCGACGTGTGGCTGTCGCCGCAGACGATCGTCATGCCTGGCTGGGTCAGCCCGAGCTGCGGGCCGATCACGTGCACGATCCCCTGACCCGCCTCGCCCATCCGGTGCAGCCGCACCCCGAACTCCGTACAGTTGCGCCGCAACGTGTGCACCTGTGCACGCGACACCGGGTCGCTGATCTCGGCGGTGTCGGTGGGTACGTTGTGATCCTCGGTGGCGATCGTCAGGTCGGGCCGGCGCACGGCGCGGCCGGCCAGGCGGAGGCCGTCGAATGCCTGCGGCGAGGTCACCTCGTGTACCAGGTGCAGGTCGACGTAGATCAGGTCGGGCTCGCCGGCGGCGCCGCGCACGACGTGGCCGTCCCATACCTTCTCGGCGAGAGTTCGGCTCATCAGGTCTTCCGTCCTACGATTTGGGATGCTAGTTTCGCCACATGGGACAGCGTAGCGGAGTCGGGGTACTGGACAAGGCCGTTTCAATTCTGGAGTCGGCCGCGCCGGGGGCCAGTCTCGCCGAGCTGGTCGAGCGCAGCGGGCTACCCCGCGCGACCGCACATCGGCTGGCCCAGGCCCTGGAGGTGCACGGCCTGCTCAGCCGCGACGGCGACGGCCGCTGGCACCCCGGCCAGCGCCTGGGCGAGTTCGCGTCGTCGGCCCCCGATCCCTTGCTGCGGCTCGCCCAGTCGGTGCTCACCGCCCTGCGCGACGCCACCGGCGAGAGTGCCCAGCTCTACCGCCGCCGCGGCGATCACCGGGTCTGCGTCGCCGCCTCGGAGCGGTCGATCGGCCTGCGCGACACGGTGCCCGTAGGTGCCGCCCTGTCCATCGTCGCGGGCTCCGGTGCGCAGGTGCTGCTGGCCTGGGACTCCCCTGCCGAGGTCCTCCCGCTGCTGCCCAGGGCGCGCTTCTCGGCCCGCACGCTGGTCGAAGTGCGCCGCCGGGGGTGGGCGCAGAGCGTCGGGGAGCGCGAGCCGGGAGTGGCGTCGGTCTCCGCACCGGTACGCGACCGGCTGGGCCGGGTCATCGCGGCGGTCTGCGTCTCGGGGCCGATCGACCGGCTCACCCGGTCACCCGGCCGCCTGCACGCCGCGGCCGTGATCGGAGCGGCCCGCAAGCTGTCCGACATCGCCTGACCGTCCTCCATTGACGAGGTTCCTTGTCACGGGGCCAGGGGCAGGCGCATGTTCGGTCGCAGCCGGAGGAGGGGACAGCATGTCCATGCCGGCCCGCCGCGCCCCGGGATGCATCGGCTGCGGACCGGCTTCGCACGGTCCTCCGTGTCCTGGCAACAGGGCTTTCAGCGGCTGTGGTCGCCGGAGTGGTCGTGGGCGTGGTGGCACGCCTGCTGATGCGGCTGGCTGAGCCGTGCCGCTGTGGATTCCGGCGACAGGTATCGCCGGAGACGAGCTGGGCAGCACGAGCGGGTTCTCCTTCACCAGGTGGCCAGCGGTCATCCTCACCACAGCCGGCGGCTACGCCTGCATCGCCGCGCTTCCGCTGCTCGCTCTTCGACCGGTGGGCCGGCGGCGGTGAACCGGATGCCCCGCTGACACCCATTGAGCTGTCCTGCGTCGAGGAGCTGCCGTGCCCAAAGGCGCGGATGTGACAAGGGGCTTACGGCCCGTGACCCGGCCCGCGTACCCCGGTCGAACCGGGCGATAATGGGCGCTCGAACAGGTGGTACCGAGACGGAGGCGACATGCGGCTGGGCGACGTGGCAGGAGCGGTCGGCAAGGGCCTGGCGGCGGGCCTGGTCGGCACAGCGGCCATGACCGTGTCGAGCAGCCTGGAAGCCAAGTTGCGGCAACGCGAGCCCAGCACCGCCCCGGCGAAGGCGGCGGCCAAGGTCCTGGGCGTCCAGCCGCGGAGCCAGGCGGCCGAGGCCAGATTCTCCACCCTCGTCCACTGGGGCTACGGCACGAGCTGGGGCGCCGTCCGCGGGTTGCTGGCCGGCATCGGTCTGAGCCCGGCCGGCGCGACGGCCGGCCATCTGGCGGCCGTCTGGGGGTCCGAGCTGGTCATGCTGCCCAAGCTCGGCGTGGCGCCGCCCATCCGCGAATGGGGCGCCGAGGAGATCGCGATCGACGGCTTCCACCATCTGGTCTACGGCACGGCCACCGGGCTGGCCTATCTCCTGCTCGACCGGTGGTCCACCCGCCCCCGGGATGCCTGGTACGCGCGGTAGTCCATTGCCGGTGGCACCCTGGTCGGGTGGCACAGCGCGGCGCGGACCTCATCAAGCACCTGCGCTCGGCACTGTTCCGGCGGGGTCGCAAGCCCGGCCTGCGTACGGCGAAGACGACGCTGGCCGCCGTCCTGTCCTTCGTCCTGGCGCAGAGGTTGGGCACCAGCCCGGAGCCGGTGCTCGCACCGCTGACCGCACTGCTGGTCGTCCAGCTCACCATGTACGAGACGGTGGCCAACGGCCTGCAACGGGTCGCCAGTGTCGTGGCCGGAGTGCTCGTGGCGGTCGGGGTGGCCTCCTACGTCGGCCTGACTTGGTGGAGCCTGGGTGTGGTGGTCGCCGCGTCACTGCTGATCGGCCGCGTGCTGCGGCTGGGCGCGCAACTGCTCGAGGTGCCCATCTCCGCCATGCTGGTGCTGGCCGTCGGCGGGGCGCACGGCGCAGCATGGGAGCGCGTGTACGAGACGCTGATCGGGGCCGCCGTCGGCGTCGTGGTCAACGCGGTGATCGTGGCCCCGCTGTACGTGCAGCCGGCCGATGACGCCCTCACCGAGCTGGCCGAACGGATGGCCGCCTTCCTCCGCCGGCTCGCCGGGCAGCTCAGGGTCGGATGGTCGCGGGAGACCGCCGACCAGATGCTCAACGATGCCCGCCGGCTCGGCGGCGAGGTCCAGCGCGCCGAGCGGACGTTGAGCCGTGCCGAGGAGAGCGCCAGGTTCAACCCCCGAGGCGGGCAGGCCCGGGAGGCCCAGCCACGCCTGCACATCGGGTTGACCGGGCTCGAGCACGTCTACGTCACCATCCGCAACCTCTGCCGAGCACTCCTCGACCGCACGTATTTCGTACCCGTCGATGAGGCGGAGACGGTCTACGACGCCGCGATGCGCGAGGCGCTCGCCGACGTGATCGAAGCGGCGGCGGACGCCATCGAGAACGTACCCAAGGTGACGTCCGGCGCCGCGCCGGCGCAAGCCGCCCGGTCCGATGTCGACCGCCGCCTGACGGAGTTGCTGCGGCGTCGCGACCGGCTCGCCGAACTGTTGGTGCGGGAGGTCAGCAGCGACCGGGCAGCCTGGCAGCAGCACGGCTCACTGCTCACCGACCTCGACCGGATGAGGGTCGAGATCGAAGCCGCGATCCGGCCGCCGGAACACGCCTGGCGACCGTCCCCGGTCACCGAACGGCAGCGCAGGGCGGTGCGCCAGGCGGTCGCGGTCGGACGCGAGGCCGCCCGCCGCCGTCGGCGCCGCCACCGCTGAGCGGCCCGAAAAATCGTCTGACAGTCAGGTTAGCGTGGGGGTGTGTGGTCAGCCCTGCGTTCCCGCGACTTCCGACTCCTCTGGCTGAGCCAGTCGGCAAGTGTGATCGGCGACGGCCTGGTGCTTGTGGCCATCGGGCTGTACGTCACCAGGCTCACCGGCAACCCGAGCGACGTCGGCATCGTGCTCACGGCCTACGCAGTGCCGGTGGTGGTGTTCGTCCTGTTCGGCGGGGTGGTCGCCGACCGGCTCCCCCGGCAGACCGTCATGATCGCCGCGGACACCGCGCGCGCGGTCCTGCACGGGACGCTGGCGATTGTCATCTTCACCGGCATAGTGCGGATCTGGCACATGGTGGTGATCGGCCTGCTGTTCGGGCTCGCCGAGTCGTTCTTCCGCCCCGCCTACACCGGCCTCGTGCCGCAGACGGTTCCCGAGGCCGACATCCAGGGCGCGCAGGCACTCGGCGGGGTGAGCGCGGAGCTCGCCTCCTTCGCCAGCCCGGCGCTGGCGACCGCACTGGTCCTCGGCGTCGGCGGGGCGGCGGCGTTCGGCTTGGACGCCGCGACGTTCGTCGTCTCGGCGCTGCTGCTGAGCCGCGTGCGCACCCGATCCCGAGGGGAGCCCGGCGTCCGTAGCACGGTGCTCGCCGAGCTGCACGAAGGCTGGGGTGCCGTGCGCGTCCGGCCCTGGGTGTGGGGCACGATCCTGGCCTTCTCCGTCGCCCTGCTGTTCGCCCTCGCTCCATTCTTCGTGCTCGGCGCATCGGTCGCCCGCGAGGTCTACGGCACGGACGCGGTCTTCGGCCTGGCCAACGCGGCGTGGGGGGTGGGCACGATCACCGGTGCCGTGGTCGGCTCGCGTTGGCGGCCGCGCCGGCCCATGCTGGCCGGCATGGTGGTCGCAATCCCGTGGCCCGGATCGATCGCGCTCTTCGCGGCCGGACCTCCGCTGCCTGTCGTCTACGCCGGGATGGCGGTCGCCGGCGCCGGCATCGGGCTGTTCGCGGTGTGGTGGGAGACGGCGCTCGCGACGCGGATCCCCGCGCACCTGCTGTCGCGGGTCTCGGCCTGGGACTGGATGGGGTCGCTCGCGTTACTGCCCCTCGGCTACCTCCTCGCCGGGCCGGCCGCCGACGCCTTCGGTGCGGTGGAGGTCATGGTCGTCGGCGGGCTGATCGGGCTGCTGTCGTGCGCCCTCGGCCTGCTGCCCCGGTCGACCCGTACGTTGCGCCGCCTCGAGCCGACGCCGGTCGCGACCGATCTGCTGATCGCCCATCCCGTGCCGTGAGGCGAGCCACTGCTCTGGTGACCCGGTCGCCAGGGGATGAAAGACTACGTCTGTGACCGACCAGGTACTGAGCTCGTATCCGGCCCCGGCGGGACGGTCGGTGGCCAAGGAGATCACTGAGCTCGACCAGCACTGCCAGGCATTCCTGGCGTTGTGCACGTTCGCGGTGCTGTCGAGCGCCACGCCCGAAGGGGATCCGGACATCTCGCCCCGCGGCGGTGCGCCGGGCTTCCTGCAGGTACTCGACAACCGGACGCTGATGTTGCCCGACCGGCTCGGCAACAACCGGCTGGACACCTTGCGCAAGGTCGCCGGCAATCCCCGGGTGGCGCTGCTCTGCCTCGTCCCGGGGATCGACGAGACGCTGCGCATCTACGGCCGGGCAGAACTGCGGTCCACCGTGGACGCCCCCATCGCGGCCACCGAGCACGGCCGCCCGCCCCGCTCGGTGATGGTCATCAACGTCGATCGGGCGTTCATGCACTGCGCGAAGGCCCTGATGCGCGGGCGCCTGTGGGACCACGACGCGCAGGTGCCGCGGGAGGCCTTCCCGACGGCCGGCGAGGTGTTGCGGGCCCACACCGGCGCCAGCGGACCCGTGGAGAGCCAGGAGGACATGCTGCTCCGCTACCGCTCCCAGCTCTGAGTGCCCAGCCGGCACGGCGTCGCCGTTGCGGCGTGCGACGGCGCCGCTGTCGGGTCGCGTTGATCGCGCCTTGGTGGCGGAAACGCCAGGACCTGGCGGTGGCGCCGCCAACGGCATCCGGGCCATGCCAGCGCGGGGACTCACCGAAGACGACACCGTCCAGCACGACCCTCATTCCGGCAGCCATAGGGGTCAACCGGGTATGGGGGCTTTGACCCACACCGCGGACCGGCCCCGTCCGTCGGGTTTCACCCGGCCGTCGGTCTTCAACTGCTCCAGCACCAGTCGGATGGTGGGGTCGCTGACACCGGGTAGCGCACTCCGCACGTCGGCGATCTTGAAGATCTGCGGCGCGTGAGCGAGCACGTACTCACGGACTCGGTCCTGCTTCGTGCCCGTCGACCGGTCTGAGGCGGCTCGCTGCTCGAACCTCTCGTAAGCGCGGGCGAGGACCCCGACGAAGTACGCCAGCCAGTGCCACGGGTCGTTGGTCTGCCCATGCCAGCCGTGGGTGGAGGCCAGGAGGGCTGCGTAGTAGTCATCGGCCGACTCGGCGATGAGTTGCTCCAACGACACGTATTTGCCGACCGTGTACCCGGCGTCGTCGAGCAGGGCGTTCGTGAGCACCCGAACGACACGGCCGTTGCCGTCGGTGAACGGGTGGATGGTCAGCAGGTCCAGTACGAACAGGCCGACCAACAGCACCGGATGGTGCTGGCCTGCGGCGACCGTCTCCGTGTACCGGTCGATGAGTTCAGCAATGAAGTACTCGGTGCGGACCGCCGGGACGGGAACGAACCGGACTTCGACCGAACCGTCGGGCGACCGGTCGACCACCAGGTTGTCGCTGTCCTTGAACCGGCCCCCGGGCATCGTCGTCTGCGCGAACAGCTCCCGGTGCAGGTGCAGCAGCAGTCCGACGTTCAGCGGTCGCCAGTCCTCACCGAAGAGGTAGTCCAGCGCCGCGCGGTGGCCCGCGAATTCCTGTTCGCTGCGGGTCCGTAAGGAGGTCGCCCTGCCTTCGATGATCGCCACGGCACGCGCCTGATTGGCCACCACGACACCCTCGAGGGCGGAGGAAGCGGTGATGCTCGCGATTCGGGCGCGATGCGCGAGCTCTGTCAGCAGCGCTGGCAACTGGTTCTGGAACAGTTCCTCTCGTCCGCGACCGCCGTCGACCCGGGCGAGGTCCATCACGACCGGCCCGGGAACCGCTGAAAGTGACCGGTCCAGATCCACGAACGACAGCACCCGAACTCCTAGAGCAAGACGCTAAACATGCTAACCATCGTGCACTCTATATAGATTAGGGGTTTGCGTTGGGTAATTCCTCGCGTGGCGGCCCGACGACTCCAGGGGCTCGATCTGGGCACTCTGACTCGCTCCAGGAGGGCACGCCACCCGCGAGGAGCACGGCACGGTCCTGCACCCGTCGACGATGTCCCAAGACATCGCACTGGTAGCCCCGAGGGGATTCGAACCCCCGCTACCGCCTTGAGAGGGCGGCGTCCTAGGCCGCTAGACGACGGGGCCCTAGGTGTTGCTGCGGCAATGCCCATTACTGCGGGGCGCTGGGGTACCAGGACTCGAACCTAGACTAGCTGAACCAGAATCAGCCGGGCTGCCAATTACCCCATACCCCAAGATGTGCACCCGGACGCTGGCCGCGTCCGTGCCGGCAGCCAAGGTTACCGGACCGGTCCCGGCTGACCCAAACGGGCCGACGCGTCGGCGAGCCGCGCAAGGGTGCGCTCGCGGCCGAGGAGTTCGACCGACTCGTACAGCGGGGGCGAGATCGTCCGGCCGGTGACCGCGACCCGTACCGGCGCGAAGGCGGCGCGCGGCTTGAGCCCCAGCCCCTCGACGAGCGCGCCCTTGAGGGCACCCTCGATGGCGGTGGCTTCCCAGGTCCGCAGGCCGGCCAGCGACTCCTGGGCAGCGGCCAGCACGAGGCCCGCGGCCTCGGTGAGCACCTTGGCCGCCGAATCCTCGTCCAGCGCGAAGCCGTCGCCGGAGAAAAGGAAGCGCAGCATGTCGACGGCCTCGGTGAGCACGGCAACACGCTCCTGCACCAGCGGGACGGCGGCGGCCAGCAACCGCTGCTCGTCGCCGGTCGGCGGTTCGTGGACCAGACCGGCTACCTGCAGGAAGGGCACCAGTCGCCCGGTCAGGTCGGCCGGATCGAGCCGCCGCACCCAGGTCCCGTTGATCGCCTCCGCCTTGCGGACGTCGAAGCGAGCCGGGTTGGCGTTGACGTCGGCCAGGGCGAACGCCTCCGCCATCTCCCGCATGGAGAAGATGTCCCTGTCCTCGGCGATCGACCAGCCGAGGAGGGCGAGGTAGTTCAGCAGCCCCTCGGGCAGGAAGCCCCGCTCCCGGTAGAGGTTGACCGACGACTCCGGGTCGCGTTTGGACAGTTTCTTGTTGCCTTCGCCCATGACGTAAGGCAGATGGCCGAACTCCGGCACCTCGCCGCCGGTGACACCAACGGCGCCGAGTGCCTCGTACAGCGCGATCTGGCGGGGGGTCGAGGACAGCAGGTCCTCGCCGCGCAGCACATGGGTGATCATCATCAGCCCGTCGTCGACCGGGTTGACCAGGGTATAGAGCGGCTCGCCGTTGGACCGGACGATGACGTAGTCGGGCACGTGCTCGGGCGCGATGGAGATCTCCCCGCGTACGAGGTCGATCCAGGTGATGGTGCGATCGGGCATCCGGAAGCGGAGTACGGAGGGCCGCTTGCGCCGGCTGAACCGCGTCATCTCGTCGATCGACAGGGTGCGGCAGTAGTTGTCGTAGCCCGGCGGTCGCCCAGCCGCCTTGTTGCGGGCCTCGATCTCCTCCTGCGTGCAGTAGCAGTCGTAGGCGTAGCCGCCGGTGACGAGGCGCCAGATGGCGTCCTCGTAAACCGACTTGCGCTCGGACTGCCGGTACGGGCCGAACGCGCCGCCCACCTCCGGCCCCTCGTCCCAGTCCAGCCTCAACCAGCGCAGCACGTCGAGCAGCGCGGTGTAGGACTCCTCGGTGTCCCGGGCCGCGTCGGTGTCCTCGATCCGGAGCACGAAGGTGCCGCCGGAGTGCCGGGCGAAGGCCCAGTTGAACAGCGCCGTGCGGATCAGGCCGACGTGCGGGTTGCCGGTCGGCGACGGGCAGAAGCGCACCCGCAGGGGTCGGCTGGACCGGGTCGTCGGAGACACGGTCATCGGGCCCTCACCGCATTGGTCAGCGTCCCGATGCCCTCGACGGTGACCGACACCGTCGAGCCGGCCGCCATCGGCCCGACCCCGGCCGGCGTCCCGGTAAGGATCACGTCGCCCGGCAGCAGGGTCATCACGTGGGACACGTAGGAGATCAGGGTGGCAACGTCGTGCAGGAGCAGGGAGGTACGCGAGCGCTGGCGCAACTCGCCGTCGAGCTTGGCACGCACCTCGATGTCGTCGGGGTCCAGGCCAGTCTCTATCCAGGGCCCCAGCGGGCAGAAGGAGTCGTGGCCCTTGGCCCTGGTCCACTGCCCGTCGGCCTGCTGCTGGTCGCGGGCGGTGACGTCGTTGGCACAGGTGTAGCCCAGGACGGTGGCCAGCGCCCGGTCCCGCGGCACGTCGCGGACCACCGTGCCCATCACCACCGCCAGCTCCGCCTCGTGGTCGACCCGCTGGGCATCCGGCGGGAGGCGGATCGCATCGCCGGGCCCGATCACCGCGGTCGACGGCTTCAGGAACATCACCGGCCGCTCGGGCGGCGGCCCGCCCATCTCCGCCGCGTGGTCGGCGTAGTTCTTGCCGATGCCGACGATCTTGGTGGGCAGGATCGGCGCCAGCAACCGCACGTCGGGCAGCGCCCACCGCCGCCCGCTTAACTCGATCGGCCCGAACGGGTGCTCGGCGATCTCGGCCACGGTCAGGTCACTGAGGTCGCCGTCCGCCGAGTCAGTCACCGAGCCGTCGGCTGGGCCCTCGACGACGCCGAAAGCGACTCCTTGCGGGTGGGCGAAGCGGGCGATGCGCACCCGGCCACGCTACCGCTGCCCTCTCCACTCCTCGGCCAGCAGCCCGAGCAGCACCTCGTCGACGTGCCGACCGGAGCGCCATCCGGCCTGCCGTAGCTCGCCTTCGCGCCGGAAGCCGGCCGCCTCGGCGGCACCCAGCATGGCCGCGTTGTCCGAGTGTGTCTCGCACTGCAGCCGGTGCAGGCCGCGGACGCGGAAGGCGTAGTCAACCAGGAGGTCGACGGTCTCGCGGCCGAGGCCGTGGCCGCGCGCATCGGCGATCAGGGTGAGCCCGATGTGCGCCGACCGGGCATGCAGGTCGATGCCCCACAGGCATCCGTCGCCGACCACCGTGCTGGCCGGGAGGGTGTCGCTGACATCGACCAGGGTCGCGACGGTGAAACCGACGAAGCGCGTCTGCTCCTCCGCCTGCCGCTTGTCGAACCTGGCCAGCGCCACATCGAGCGACTCCGGCGTCCACGGATCGTTGTCCGTGAGCATCCACAGCTCGGGGTCGACCCGGAGCGGCTCGTGCAACACCTCGATGTCCGAGCGCAGCCGCGCCCTCAGGCAGACCTTCTTCCCGCGCAGCATTCGGGGCTCTCCCATCGCGAGCGGCCACTGGTGACGACCTTCACCGTGAGCCTCCCACGACGGGCCAAGCACTTTTTTTCCCTCGGTGTGGCTGCTACCGGGCGGTGCTACTGGCTCTCGCAGCGCAACAGCCCGTAGGTGACGGCGTCCACCAGGGCGTCCCACGAGGCGGCGACCACGTTCTCGTGCACGCCGATCGTGTCCCACTCCCCCTCGCCGTCGGAGGTCTCCACCAGCACCCTGGTCACCGCCGCGGTGCCGTGTGCTCCGGAGATGATCCGTACCTTGTAGTCCACCAACTCCAGGCGGGCCAGGTCGGGATAGGTGCGCTCCAAGCCCAGGCGGAGCGCCGTGTCCAGCGCGTTGACCGGGCCGTTGCCCTCGCCTGTCGCAACGATCCGCTCCCCCTTGGCGAACAGCTTGACGGTCGCCTCGCTCACGACGGAGCCGTTCGGGCGGGTCTCGACGATGACCCGCCAGGACTCGACGTCGAAGTACGACGGCCGCGAGCCGGTGATCTCGGCACGCAGGAGCAGCTCGAAGCTGGCCTCGGCCGCCTCGAACGACCAGCCGCGGGCCTCCATGTCCTTGACCCGCTCGAGCACCCGCCCGGCCGCCGCGCGGTCGGCATCGAGCCCGAGGTCGCGGCTCTTGAGCTCCACCGTGGCCCGCCCGGCCAGCTCGCTGACCAGCAGGCGCATGTCGTTGCCGACCGCGGCGGGATCCATGTGCTGGTAGAGCTCCGGTGCCACCTTGACCGCGCTGACGTGGATGCCCGCCTTGTGGGCGAAGGCCGCCGCGCCGACGTAGGGCTGGTGGGCGTTCGGCGCGATGTTGGCCACCTCGGCGACCGCGTGGCTGACCCGGCCGAGGTCGGCGAGCCGGCCCTCGGGCAGGACCCTGCGGCCCAGCTTGAGCTCCAGGCCGGCCACGATGGCAAAGATGTCGGCGTTGCCGCACCGCTCGCCGTACCCGTTGGCGGTGCCCTGCACGTGCGTGGCACCCGCCTCGACGGCGGCGAGGGAGTTGGCCACCGCGCACGCGACGTCGTCGTGGGCGTGGATCCCAACCCGCAGCCCGGTGCCGATCACCGTGCCGACGATGTCGGTCAGCCGGGTCGGCAGGGTGCCACCGTTGGTGTCGCAGAGCACCACCACGTCGGCCCCTGCCTCGGCGGCCACCCGGAGCACCTCGACGGCGTAGGCCGGGTCGAGGACGTAGCCGTCGAAGAAGTGCTCGGCGTCGAGGAACACCCGCCGGCCCTC
>QHCA01000308.1:11974-14797 GCA_003244095.1 Pseudonocardiales bacterium
CCCGCAGGGCGGATACCTGCGGGTCGTCCGGCGCCTTCACGCCCGCCCGGCGGGTCGCGCCGAACGCAGCGAGCTTGGCGTGCTGGAGGTGCAACTCGGTCTGGGCCCGCTGGAAGAACTCCACGTCCTTGGGGTTGGCACCCGGCCAGCCACCCTCGATGAAGCCCACGCCCAGCTCGTCGAGATGACGGGCCACGGCGAGCTTGTCGGCCACGGAGAAGGACAGGCCCTCCCGCTGCGCGCCGTCGCGCAGCGTCGTGTCGTAGACGTGGAAGCGGTCGTCGGTCACAAGTTGTCTCCCCTGGAGTTCTCGGCCCGCACAATGAAAAAACCCCCCGCAAGTGCGGGAGGTCTGCGCGCGGTCGTGCGTTAGCTGCGCGCTAGGTCTCGATAATGAGCAGGCCGGTCATGGCACTGAGTCTGGCATGTGCACCCTCCGGCCGGGACGATCTTCCCGAGGAATGGGATCAGGGATCGACGGTGGGGCCGGTCGGGCAGCCCACCCGGGCCCGGTAGGCCACGACCGCAGCGACCGGGCTGAGCACGCCGCCGGCCCGCCAGGACTCGAGGAACGGCCAGGGGTAGACCAGCCCGCGGCGGTTGTACCAGTCGGTGTTGCCGCCGCAGAGCGGGCCGATGCCGAAGTGCACGTGGCAGGCGATGCCCCGTGCGTCACCGGTGTTGCCGACCTGTCCCAAGGGCTGCCCGGCGGTCACCCGGGCACCGGGCACGGCGACGGACAGGACGGCCCGCAGATGGCTGCCGTAGTAGCGGACCCCGTCGTCACCGAGGAGGGTGACGGACAGGCCGCCGCGGGTCGCTCCCGCGTTGACGCTCGGGTTCCACGTGTCGACCTTCTGGGCACCGAGGACCCGGCCCGACGCCGGGGCACGGTACGTCGAGCCGCACGGCGCGAAGATGTCGGTCGCCGGATAGTCGTGGTGGGTGTGGCCGAACCGCGCCGCGGACGCCGGGCTGATCGGGAAGGCGTACCGGGTCGCCCGCGGCGCGGCGACCGGCGGCCGGCTCGGCGCGGGCGTCCGCGCAGGTGTCGGCGAAGCGACCGGCTTCGGTGAGGGCGTCGGTGACGCGGACGGGGACATGGAGGGCTGCGCCGATACCCGGGCCGTTGCGGCCTTGTGGGCGGACCCGCACCCGGTGAGCGCGACAACGGTGGCGGTGCCGGCCAGCAGCAGGACCCCCCGGGGCGACCTGCTCATGGCGACTCACTGGCCGCCGCCACGAGTGCGGTGAACAGCCGGAAGTCGGTGCCGGCCTCCGGATGCCAGAGCACCCCGAGGGCGAACCGCGCGCCGGGCAGTTCGACGCCCTCGATCGTGCCGTCGTCGGCGTGGGCCGACACGGTCAGCCTGCCGGTGTCGGCGACGCCCTGGTGGTGGTAGCTCGGCACGGTCGCTGCCGGCCCCAGCAGGACGGCCAGCCGGGTCCCCGGGACGGTGCGCACGCCATGCTCGGCGTACTGCCCCGGCGCCGCGCGATGCCGCTCCGAGCCGATCGCATCCGGCAGGTGCTGGACCAGCCGGCCACCGGAGGTCACGCACATCATCTGCATGCCCCGGCAGATCCCGAGCACCGGCAGGTCGGCCGCGGTCGCCGCCCGCAGCAGCGCCTGCTCACCGGCGTCGCGCAGGGGCCGCTGCTGCTCGGTGTGAGGGTCACGCTCGGCACCGTACAGCGACGGGTCGATGTCGGAGCCACCCGCCAGCACCAGGCCGGAAAGGGCCGCGACGACCACGTCGGCGGCATCCGGCGACGGCGGGATGACCAGGGCGCGTCCACCGGCCGCGTGAATGGCGTCGACGTACCGCTGCGGGAGCAGGGTCGCCGGGACCGTCCAGACGCCCCACCGGGCCTCCTCGACATAGGAGGTGATGCCGATCAGCGGCCTCACAGCACCACGACGGAACGCAGCACCTCACCCCGCTGCATGCGGGTGAAGGCCTCCTCGACGTCATCGAGTGTGACGGTCTCGGTGACGAAGCTGTCGAGGTCGAGCCGGCCCGACAGGTAGAGGTCGATCAGGATCGGGAAGTCGCGGTTCGGAAGGCAGTCGCCGTACCAGCTCGACTTGAGCGCGCCGCCGCGGCCGAACAACTCGATCATCGGCAGCTCGATCGTCATGGTGGGGCGGGGCACGCCGACCTGCACCAGCGTGCCGGCCAGGTCGCGCGCGAGGAAGGCCTGCCGATAGGTCTCAGGGCTGCCGACCGCCTCCACCACCACGTCGACGCCGAAGCCGCCGGTGAGCTCTTTGATCCGCTCGACCACGTCCTCCGTGCCGGCGTCCACCGTGTGCGTCGCGCCGAACCCCTTGGCCCACTCCAGCTTTCGCGCGTCGAGGTCGACGGCGATGACGGTACGGGCGCCGGCGAACGAGGCACCCGCGACAGCGGCGTTGCCGACGCCCCCGCAACCGATGACGGCAACGGTGTCGCCACGGCTGACGCCGCCGGTATTGACGGCCGCACCGAAGCCGGCCATGACGCCGCAGCCGACCAGGCCGGCCACTTCGGGCCGCGCCGCCGGGTCGACCTTGACGCACTGCCCGGCCGCCACGAGCGTGCGTTCGGCGAACGCCCCGATGCCCAGGGCCGGCGACAGCGGGGTGCCGTCGGCGAGCGTCATCGGCTGCCGGGCATTGAGGGAGTCGAGGCAGTACCACGGCCGGCCCCGCAGGCACGACCGGCAGGTGCCGCACGGCGCGCGCCACGCGATGACCACGTAGTCACCCGGCGCCACGCCGCTCACCCCGTCGCCGACGCTCTCGACCGTGCCGGCCGCCTCGTGGCCGAGCAGGAACGG
>QHCA01000308.1:14804-15362 GCA_003244095.1 Pseudonocardiales bacterium
CGGTGTGGCAGACCCCGCAGGCCAGCACCGTGACTAGGGCTTCGCCGGGGCCCGGGTCGGGCACGATCACCGTCTCGACCGTGACCGGGGCACCCTTGCCCCGCGCGACGACGCCGCGGACTTTGCTGCTCACGGGCTGGTCGGCGTGCCCGCCGGTTTGCCCGCCGGGACCAGCGTGTGCATCCACCCGTGCGTGTCGGGGCGCGTGCCGTGCTGGATGCCCAGCAGCGCCTCGCGCAGTTGCATCGTGACCGGCCCGGGCCGGCCGTCGCCGACGGTCCACACGCCCGTGCGTGACTTGACCGAGCCGACCGGCGTGATGACGGCAGCCGTACCGCAGGCGAAGACCTCGGTCAGGGAGCCGCCAGCGCAGGCGTCGCGCCACGAGTCGACGTCGATGCGCCCCTCCTCCACCTGGTAGCCCAGGTCGGCGGCGAGGGTGAGCAGCGAGTCGCGGGTCACCCCGGCGAGCAGGCTGCCGGTGAGCTCGGGCGTCATCACGCGGGTGTCGGGGCCGCTGCCGTAGACGAAGTAGAGGTTCATGCCGCCCATCTCCTC
>QHCA01000309.1:0-167 GCA_003244095.1 Pseudonocardiales bacterium
GGGTTGCCGATGCGGATGGCCGTGGCGATCGTCGTCGGCGTCGCGAAGACCTGCCCCGTAACGATCGGGGACGCACCGGTGGCCTGGAACCCTCGCATCGTCGGGCGGCTCGCGGCCACCCCGTCGCGGTGGTATTCCACGTACCCCCGCCAGTACGCGGTGATGTT
>QHCA01000309.1:184-6223 GCA_003244095.1 Pseudonocardiales bacterium
GCCGACCGGCAGGCAGTGCACGTTGGGGGCCGCGCCGAGCGCGTCGACGATCTCGAACGCCGCTGTCTTCTGGCCCTCGACCCGGTACTCGTTGACCGAGTTGACCAGCGACACCGGGAACTCGTCGGCCAGCTCGCGGGCGACGTCGAGGCATTCGTCGAACCCGGCGTCGACCTGAAGCAGCTGGGCACCGTGGACGAGTGCCTGGGCCATCTTGCCCAGCGCGATCTTTCCCTGCGGCACCAGGACTGCGCATGTCATGCCGGCCCGCACCGCGTAGGCGGCCGCGCTGGCACTCGTGTTGCCGGTCGAGGCGCAGATCACCGCGACCGAGCCCTCCTCCTTGGCCTTGCTGATCGCCAGCGTCATGCCGCGGTCCTTGAACGACCCCGTGGGATTGGCCGCCTCGACCTTGAGAAACACGGTGCAACCGGTGAGCCTGGACAGCTCCGGAGCCGGTACGAGGGGCGTGCCGCCCTCCCGCAGCGTCACCACCGGCGTCGCCGCGGTGACCGGGAGCCGGTCGCGGTACTCCTCGATGACCCCACGCCAAGCCCTCATCGGGTCCCCATCCCCTCGACGCGCATGACACTCGTCACTCCGCGAACTGCGCGCAGGTCGCGAAGGCTCTCGACGGTTGCCGACAGGGCGGCGTCCGTGGCGGTGTGCGTGACGAGCACCAGGGAGGCGTCGTCGCCGTGGCCCTCCTGGCGGACCGTCTGGATCGACACGTCGTGCGCGGCGAACGCCTGTGCGACGGCGGCGAGCACGCCGGGCTGGTCGGCCACCTGCAGGCTGACGTGGTAGCGGGTCTGCGTCTCCCCCATGGGGCGGATCCGCAGGTCGGCGTACGACGACTCGCCGAAACCCCGGGTGCCGCTCAGCCGGTTGCGCGACACCGCGACCAGGTCGCCGAGGATGGCGCTGGCGGTCGGCGCGCCACCGGCGCCCTGCCCGTAGAACATCAGCTCACCCGCGGCTTCGCCCTCGATGAACACGGCGTTGAACGCCCCGCTCACCGCCGCCAACGCGTGTGTCCGCGGGATCATGGCCGGGTGTACGCGGACGCCGATACTCCCGCCGCCGGCCTCGCAGATGGCCAGGAGCTTCACCACGCAGCCCATGGCGCGGGCGCTGGCGACATCGGAGGAGCTGACCTCGGTGATGCCCTCGCGGTGCACGTCGGCGACCGTCACCCGGGTGTGGAAGGCCAGCGCCGCAAGGATCGCCGCCTTGGCCGCCGCGTCGAACCCCTCGATGTCGGCCGTGGGATCGGCCTCGGCGTAGCCGAGCGCGGTGGCCTCGTCAAGTGCCTCGGCGAACCCCGCGCCGGTCTCATCCATCTTGGACAGCACGTAGTTGGTCGTGCCGTTGACGATGCCGAGCACCCGGGTCACCCGGTCGCCCGCGAGGGACTCGCGCAGCGGCCGCAGCAGCGGGATGGCACCGGCTACCGAAGCCTCGAAGTAAAGGTCGGCGCCGTTGTCGCGGGCCGCCGCGTGCAGGGTGGCGCCGTCGGCGGCCAGCAGCGCCTTGTTGGCGGTGACCACCGACTTGCCGGCCTTGAACGCCGACAGCAGCAGCGACCGCGCGGGCTCGATGCCGCCGATCACCTCGACCACCACGTCGACGTCGTCGCGGATGACCAGCCCGGCGGCGTCGGTGGTCAGCAGGGCCGGGTCCAGCGGCAGGTCGCGGCGGCGGTGCGGGCGGCGGACGGCGACGCCGGCCAGCTCCAGCGGGGCGCCGACCCGGCTGGCCAGGTCGTCGGCGTGCTCGTGCAGCAACCGGACCACCTGCGACCCGACGACGCCGCAACCGAGCAGGGCGACCCGGATGCTCACCCGATGTCCAGGCGCAGCAGGTCGTCGTGCGTCTCGCGGCGGACGATCTCGCGGGCCGCCCCGGCGCGGACGGCGATGACCGGCGGCCGGGGGACGAAGTTGTAGTTGCTGGCCATGGCCCGGCAGTAGGCTCCCGTCCCGGCGACCGCCAGCAGGTCACCCGGCGCGACGTCGGCGGGCAGCCAGGCATCGCGGACCACCACGTCGCCGGACTCGCAGTGCACTCCCACCACCCGGACCAGCATCGGCTCGGCGTCGCTGCGGCGGGAGGCGAGCGCGCAGGTGTATTCGGCGCCGTACAGCGCCGTGCGCACGTTGTCGCTCATTCCGCCGTCGACGCTGACATAGGTACGGATGCCGTCGACGTCCTTGACGGTGCCGACCTCGTAGACCGTGATCGTGCCGGGGCCGGCGATCGCCCGACCCGGCTCGACCGACATCCGCGGCTGCGCAAGCCTGGCCGCGGCGCACTCTCGCTCGACGATGCCGCGCAGCGACTCCGCGACCTGCTTCGGGTCGAGCGGGTCGTCCTCGGTGGTGTAGGCGATGCCGAGGCCGCCGCCGAGGACGATCTCGGGCAGTTCGACACCGTGTTCGTCGCGAATCGCCGCGAGCAGGGCGACCACCCGATGTGCGGACACCTCGAAGCCGGCCGTGTCGAAGATCTGCGAGCCGATGTGGCTGTGCAGCCCGACCAGCTCCAGCGACGGCAGCATGAGCACCCTGCGGGCCGCCTCCAGCACGGCACCCGAGGCCATCGAGAAACCGAACTTCTGGTCCTCGTGTGCGGTGGCGATGTACTCGTGGGTGTGCGCCTCGACGCCGACGGTGGCCCTGACCAGGACCTTCACCCGGCGATCGGCGCGCGTCGCGATGTCGGCCAGCCGAGCGATCTCCTCGTACGAGTCGAGCACGACCCGGCCGACGCCGGCCGTCACGGCCCGGCTCAGCTCGACCACGCTCTTGTTGCTGCCGTGGAAGGCGATCCGCGCGGGCGGGAAGCCGGCGCGCAGGGCAACCGCCAGCTCTCCCCCGGAGCACACGTCGAGGCCGAGACCCTCCTCGTCGACCCACCGGGCCACCTCGCTGCACAGGAACGCCTTGCCGGCATAGAAGACGTCGGCCGTCTCGCCGAACGCGGCCCGGTAGTCATGGCATCGGGAGCGAAAGTCGTCCTCGTCGAGCAGGAACGCCGGGGTGCCGTGGGCCGCGGAAAGGTCGCGGACATCCATGCCGCCGATCGTGAGTACGCCGTCGACCCGCGTCACCGACCGTGGCCAGACCCCGGGGTAGAGCGCGTTGAGATCGTCGGCCGCTGGCCAGGCCGGATTGTTCCGCACCATGTCGGCATGCAGCGGTCCGGCCGGGTGCGAGCTCACATCGGCTCCGGTGCGCTCACAGTCAAAGGCTATCGCGGGGGCTTGAGTCATCTGTGCCGTCCGCGAAGGCCGGGCTCGGCAGGCCGCCGAGGACGAGTCGCTGCGGCCCCGCCGCGAGGGTGACCTGCCCCCTGCGGATGATCCTGGCCTGGCCGGGGTAGACGGTCACCGCCGCGATCGGAGCCTGCAGGGCGGTTGTCACGGCCGCGACGCTACTAGCCGTCACTCGGTCACTCGACTTCTACATGCGCTCCGGCGCGGTCACTCCGAGCAGGGCCAGGCCGTTGCCCAGCACCACGCGGGTCGCCTCGACCAGCTCCAGCCGGGCGAAGGTCAGGGGGACGGCCGGCTCGTCGCCGTAGGGCAGCACCCGTGAGCTGTCGTAGAAGCGGTGGTAGATGCCGGCCAGCTCCTCCAGGTAGCGGGCCACCCGGTGCGGCGCCCGAAGCTCGGCGGCGCTCGCCACGACCCGGGGGAACTCCCCCAGCGCCCGGAGCAGGTCAGTCTCCGGCTGGGTCTGGAGCAGGCCGAGGTCGGTGTCGGAGTCGCGGTGCAGGCCGAGCTCGGCGGCGTTGCGCAGCAGCGACGCGATCCGGGCATGGGCGTACTGCACGTAGAAGACCGGGTTGTCGTTCGTCGCCCGGGTCCACAGGTCGAGGTCGATGTCGATCTGGGAGTCGGTGGACGAGCGGGCCAGCGCGTACCGCGCCGCATCCACGCCGATCGCCTCGACGAGGTCCTCCAAGGAGACGATGTTGCCGGCCCGCTTGCTCATCTTCACCGGCTCGCCGGCCCGGGTCAGCGTCACCATCTGGCCGATCAGGATCTCGAGGGTCTGGTCAGGGTCGTCGCCATATGCGGCCGCCATCGCGCGATAGCGGCGGATGTAACCGTGGTGGTCAGCCCCGAGCATGATCACGACCTTGTCGAAGCCACGCTCTCGCTTGTCGAGGTAGTAGGCGGCATCGGCCGCGATGTAGGTCCAAGCGCCGTTGGACTTGATCAGTGGCCGATCCTTGTCGTCACCGAAATCGGTGCTGCGCAGCCAGACCGCCCCGTCGGCCTCGAAGACGTGCCCCTGGTCCCGCAGGCGCTTGAGGGCGGAATCCAACTCCCCCTTGTCGTGGAGGTCCTTCTCGCTGAAGTAGACGTCGAACACCACACCGAAGCCGGCCAGCGCCGTCTTGATGTCCTCGAGCATCAGCGGGACACCCTGGCGCCGGAAGACCTCGACCGCCTCGGCCGGGTCGCCCAGATCGACCTCGGGACACAGCGCGAGAACCTGAGCTGCGATATCGGCAATATAGGCGCCGACGTAGCCGTCCGGTGGCATCGGTGCGCCGATCGCCGCGGCATAAAGCGACGCCGCGAACCGCGAGATCTGGGCTCCCGCGTCGTTGACGTAGAACTCCCGGGTCACCTCCGCACCACTCGCGGTCAGCAACCGGCCCAGGGCGTCCCCAACGGCCGCCCACCGGGTGTGTCCCAGGTGGATCGGGCCGGTCGGGTTGGCGGAGACAAACTCCAGGTTTATCCGCTGCCCGGCGAGCACGCTCGTGCGGCCATACGCCTGCGCGGCATTCAAGACGGTACGGACGATGCCGCCCAGCGCATCGCCGGCGAGGGTGATGTTGAGGAATCCGGGTCCGGCGACGTCGACGGCCCGGACCCCGCTGTGCTGCCGCAGCTCGGCGGCGATCGTTTCCGCGGCCTCGCGAGGCGGCCGGCCGGCTGCCTTGGCAATCTGCAACGCGACATTGGTGGCATAGTCGCCGTGGGCCCGGACCTTCGGCCGCTCCACCGTGACCCGCTCGGGCACCGCGATCGCCAGGTCACCCCGCTCGACGCAGGCCCGTACAGCGGCCCGAATCGCCTGGCCAAGATCGTCGGGAGTCACTCGCAAAGGCTATCGCGGCACGATGGCCGGACCCACGCGGTTACTCTTGGGGCCGAGAGCTTCGTACGATTCCCGCCAGCCGCGACCTCAACTGCAAGGGCAATTGAATGACGTCCACCAAGGGCAGCGCCCCGTCGAGCAAGAAGCCGACCGGCAAGGTCACCGGCCGGCCGCCGGCCAAGTCAGGCTCGGGCGGCAAGCCGGGCTCCCGCCCTGCCGGCAAGGGTGGCGCGCGCCCGCGCGGCAAGGCTGCTGTGGCACCGATCAAACCCGGACTGCCGTGGGGGCTCATCGCCATCGGCGTCGCGATCGCGATGTTCGCGGTCGCCGTGATCGGCTATGCGGTGTATCAGGTCGACCAGTCCAAGAAGCCGCCGGCCGCGCGCATCTCCGACATCTCCGACTTCCACAAGACCAAGTACGGGCGCGATCACGTGACGACGCACGTGAAGTACGCCCAGTCCCCGCCGGTCGGCGGCAACCACAACGGCATCTGGCAGAACTGCATGGGCGACGTCTACCCAGCGCAGATCGCCAACGAGCACGCCGTGCACTCCCTGGAGCACGGCGCGGTGTGGATCACCTACCGGCCCGGGCTGGCGAAGTCCGAGATCGACAAGCTCGCGAGCAAGGTGAAGGGCAAGCCGTACATGCTCATGAGCCCGTATCCCGGCCTGTCGTCGCCCATCTCACTGCAGGCCTGGGGTTATCAGCTGAAGGTGAAGTCCGCCTCGGACAAGCGCATCAACACCTTCATCGACGCCTTGAGCAACAAGGGCGCCCCGGAGCCAGGCGGCAACTGTGCCAACGGTGTGACCAAGACCGGCACCGACATCAAGACCCAAGCGGGATAGTCACCTCGTCGCGAACCGGCGGACCACGGCGACGAGCTCGTCCGGCTCGAACGGCTTGGTGATGT
>QHCA01000310.1 GCA_003244095.1 Pseudonocardiales bacterium
AGAGTACGTCGGCGGGCCTCACGTGAGGATTCGCGTCTTGAGCTCGACGATGGGCGCGATCGGCGTCGGGTCGATGCCGGCGAGCAGCGCGAGATAGACGGAGGCGAAGTCGGGCAGGCCGATCAGGCTGGCCAGGCGCTCCAGCGGGGCATCGCCCTCGGCGGTCAGCTCGCTCACCTCGATGCCGCGGTCCTCGGCCAACTCCCGTGACGCCTCCCGTCGCCGGGCCACCCGCGGGTGCTCGACGGAATCCCGCAGGATCACCAGCCGGAGGCGTTCGGTCACCGGGTCGTCGAGCTGGTCGCGAAAAAAAGCAGCGCCTTCGGCGTCCGCGGCGGTGTCCGAGCCGGCAGCCTCGCCGGGGGGCTCGCCCTTCCCGTACCGCCCGTCGAACATCACGACCTGGTTGTGATTGGCCTCGGGCAGGACGCCGGAGATGGCCGGGTACTTCGCGTTCTCGGCGAGCTGGCAGGCCAGCCGGTAGGCGGCCACCCCGGCGAGGTCCGACGAGCCCCACACTACCGGCAGCGAGCCGCCCAGCTCGATCGCCAGCTGCTTGGCGGGATTGACGAAGGCCTCACTCGTCGGCCGGCACCGCTCGGCGATCTCGTCGAGCCGATCGGCGGCCGCGTCGATGTCGGACCCGCCGAGGGTCAGGATGTCGAGGGCCTCACCGGCGAGCAGCAGAGGCACCGACAGTGCCCACAGGCTGGCCCGGGGCATTCGGCCGGCCGGGACGGGCACGTGGATGCCACGGGACCGGCCGACGAGGTCGGCCAGCGGCGAGTCCGCCGCCCCCACGCCGACCACGGCGCACCCGAGATGAGCGGCCTGCTCGACGGCGGACAGGGTCTCCTCGGTCGTCCCCGAGCAGGACACGCCGATGACGACGTCGGCGGCGCCGACCCACATCGGCAGGTCGTATCCCCGGTGCACCACCACGGGCACGGGGCAGGTGGGCCCGGCCACGGCCGCGAGCACATCGCCGCTGATGCCGGAGCCGCCGATCCCGGCCACCACCACGGCGCGCGGCCGCCCCTCGTCGGACAGACGCTTGACACCAGCATCGGCAGCCGCCACGGCGGCCTCGCGCATCTGGGCGCCGGCGCCGGCGACCACGCGGAGCATCGCCGACGGGTCGCGGCGGGTAAGGGCGTCGACGTCGTCGAGCCGGCTGGGGTCCGGTCGCGAGCTCACGCGCCCGCGGCCGGGCGCCGCGCCTCGTCGATCAGCAGTACGGGAATGTCGTCCCGGACGGGATAGGCCAGGCCGCAGGCGTCACTGGTGCACACGAGCTCGGCGGCCGCCTCGTCGACGCGGAGCTCGGCGTGGCACTGCGGGCAGGCAAGGATCTCCAGCAGTGCAGGGTCGAGGTTCACGGGCACTCCTTCATTGTGGCTATGAGTTGTGCACTCCTTCAGGTGTGGCTCTGAGCGGTTGCCGGCGCGCGGACCAGGGCGAGCACGTCGTCGCGCAGGGTGGCCAGCCGGGCTTCGTCGGGCGCCTCGACGTTGAGGCGCAGCAGGGGTTCGGTGTTGGAGGCCCGCAGGTTGAACCAGCTGCCGTCGGGCAGCGCGGCGGTCAGCCCGTCGACGTAGTCGACGGCGGCACCGGCGAAGGCGGCCTCGACATCCCGGAGGGCGGCCGCCTGGTCCTCGACCGCCGAGTTGATCTCCCCGGAGGCCGCATAGCGGCTGAACTGCGACACCAGATCCGACAACGGCCCGACCTGCGAGCCGAGTGCGGCGAGGACGTGCAATGCGGCGAGCATGCCCGTGTCGGCCCGCCAGAAATCACGGAAGTAGTAGTGCGCTGAGTGCTCGCCGCCGAAGATCGCTCCGGTGCGGGCCATCTCGGCCTTGATGAAGGAGTGGCCCACCCGCGTGCGCACCGGCACGCCGCCCCGCTCCCGGACGATCTCGGGGACCGCGCGCGACGTGATGAGGTTGTAGATGATGGTGGCGCCCGGCTCCCGCTGGAGCTCTCGGGCCGCGACGAGGGCCGTGACCGTCGACGGCGACACCGGCCGGCCACGCTCGTCTACCACGAAGCAGCGATCGGCGTCGCCGTCGAAGGCAAGTCCGAGGTCGGCCCGGTGCTCGACGACGGCGGCCTGCAGGTCGCGGAGGTTCGCCGGCACCAGCGGGTTGGCCTCGTGATTCGGGAAGGTCCCGTCGAGCTCGAAGTACAACGGCACGAGGTCGATCGACAGCCCGTCGAACACGGTCGGCACGGTGTGCCCGGCCATCCCGTTGCCGGCGTCCACCACGACGGTCAGGCGCCGGATTGCCGAGAGATCGACCAGCCCGCGCAGATAGGCGGCGTAGTCGGGCAGTACGTCGCGCCGGCTGACCGTGCCGCGGGCGCCCGGCCAAGGCGGCAGGCCCTGGTCGGACAGGGCCAGCTCGGCCAGCGCCCGGATCTCGGCCAGCCCGGTGTCCTGGCCGACCGGTGCCGCACCCGCACGGCACAGTTTGATGCCGTTGTACTTGGCCGGATTGTGGCTGGCGGTGAACATCGCGCCGGGCAGGTCGAGCGAGCCGGCGGCCAGGTAGAGCATGTCGGTCGACCCGAGACCGGTCTCGATGACGTCGGCGCCCTGCTCGCAGGCACCCTCGGCGAAGGCCTGCGACAGGGGGACGGAGGAGTCGCGCATGTCGTGCGCGGTGACGAGGGCGCGGGCGTCGAGCACCCTGACGAAGGCCGCGCCGAGGGCGTGTGCGATCTCCTCGTCCAGCTCGGCCGGCACCTCACCGCGGATGTCGTAGGCCTTGACGATGCCTGCCAACTCCCGCATGCGGCGAGCCTACCTGTGTCCGCGAGGGCCACTCCTGGGCGCGGTCAACGCTGCTTGCGGCTCCGGTCGAGAACCGAGGTCAGCGGCAGGACCTGGTCGCCCTGCGTCCAGCGCTTGCCCTCACAGTGGTGGCAGGAGGCGAATTCGACCGGCGTGCCGTCGGCCAGCGTCATCACAAGGACGGTGACGCGGTTGCCGCCGCAGTAGAGGCAGGTGGCGAGGTCGTGCGAGGGAACCTTGACAAGAGATGTGGGCGTAGGCATGACAACTCCAGGCTTGGATCGGGCGTGGATCCGCACCTGATCGAACGGACACCTCTACCTTCGGCCAGCGCCGGCATTCCTTAAGCTCCGGGCGAGTCCCGGCACGCCGGGTGATACCGGTGCACAGTGGCACTCAATGCGCACTGGGCAACCCGCGCAGGTGCCCGCGGCGGCCGACTCCGTCGAGCTGCGGGTCGGCGCGTTCGCCGCCCACACCGGGCCGCGCCGCCTCGCGCACGGCATCGGCCAGCGCTTCGAGGTCGCCGGCGGAGGGGTTGGCGATCACGAACTCCCCCTCGTGCCGCACCAGCTCCCAGCCGCGCGGGGCGGTGAGGCCGCGGGCATGCGTCTCGCACAGGTCGTAGGAATGTGGCTCGGCGTACGTGGCCAGCGGGCCCACCACGGCGGTCGAGTCGGAATAGACGTAGGTCAGCGTCGCCACGGCAGCGTTGGCGCAGCCGATGCGAGAACAGCGGCGATGTGACCTCACCGAGCAGACGCTAGTGGCCCCGGCCGCGCTGGCCAATCACCCGGCGAGTACGGGTGATCGTGTCGCGGTCAAGCCCCGCCTCAGCGGTTAGGCGGCTCGACCGCTCGGTAGGCTCGCCCTGTGTCGACCCCGCCCGCTGGCCAACAGCGGCGGCGCCGTGGCCTGGCCCACCGCGACCGCCGGGGCCGCGGCATGCGGGGCCGGCTGGTCCCACCCACCAGTCCGCTTAGTCGCAGCCGGTCGCAGCAGTTCGACGACCTGGTGCTCGACGCCGTCGAGGAGCTCGAGCGGCGCTGGCCCTCGGAGCTCACGGGCGTGGAGTTCGCCGTCGAGGACGTGCCGCCGGAGCTGCCGGATTTCGACAGCGACGTGCTCGAGGACGGCCGGGTGCCCTTGGCCCGGCTCGTGCCGGTGCCGGGCCGCGGCGACCGCGCTCCCGCTCGGGTCGTGCTCTACCGGCGCCCCCTCGAGGCCCGCGCGCTCGACCGCGAGGACCTGGGCGACCTGGTGCACGACGTCGTCGTCGAGCAGGTCGCCCACCTACTCGGCAAGGACCCCGACGAGATCGACCCGCCCCCGACCTGAAATGACGGTCAGGTGCACTTGGCCTTGGGGTTGACGCCGCTGACGAAGTTCAGCGCGCCGTACAACGTCGTCTTGACGACGCTGGCACTGGCCGAACAGGTCTTGCCCGCGCTGCGGACGTACCCACGGTTGTAGGCGAAGGTGAAGCCGATCGCAAGCCAGATCAGGAGCAGGACGACGATGATGGGAACACCGCGACGCATGGCAGCCTCGTTTCTCGGGGGGCGGCAAACCTGGCCTTCTCTTCCCCACCCGGACAAGGGGTCAACCGAGGCAAAGCACATCAAACGCTGTCGGCGTTTCAAGCTGCCGGCCAGGCAACTCCACCGATGCCCGCCGTCGCGGGCACAGCGTCAGACGGCGCTGCGCTTGAGCCGCCGGCGCTCCCGCTCGGACAGCCCGCCCCAGATGCCGAACCGCTCGTCGTGGGCCAGCGCGTACTCCAGGCACTCGACCCGCACCTCGCACCCGGTGCAGATGCGCTTGGCCTCGCGGGTTGAGCCGCCCTTCTCCGGGAAGAACGCCTCTGGATCGGTCTGGGCGCACAGTGCCTCCTCCTGCCACTCGGGCACGTCGTCAACGGCCTCGATCAGCTGGAAGCTCGCGCTGTAACTGGCGTCGTACACGGAACCGTCGGAGCTGGCAGTCATCGCCACCTCCCCCTCTCGACCCGAGCCACGCCGCCGTAGACCGGCGACGTTGACTCACATACTTGAAATTACACGCGCGTCACTCCCCCATAGTCAAGCCGAATGCTGATATTGGCTCAACTGGCCGATGTGCTACGGCACCGTACGTGGTCGTCCGTTGGCGCGCCGGCCGGCCCAGACCGGTGGCGATGTCGGTGAGCTCGGCGACGCTGCGCCGCGACCCGTGCGGTGCCCCGGCCATCCGGCTGATCGTCTCCTCCATCAGCGTGCCGCCCAGGTCGTCCGCCCCGCCGGTCAGCACCTGCCGGGCGCCGGCGGTGCCGAGCTTGACCCATGAGCACTGCACGTGGTCGATGCGGCCGTGCAGCATCAACCGGGCGACAGCGTGGACCGCGCGGTTCTCCGCGACGGTCGGGCCGGGACGGGCCAGGCCGGCGAGGTAGATCGGCGCGTTGTGGTGCACGAAGGGCAGCGGCACGAACTCGGTGAACCCCCCTGTGCGGTCCTGGATGCCGGTCAGCACCCGCAGGTGCGCCACCCAGTGCGCCGGGGTGTCGACGTGGCCGTACATCATCGTCGAACTCGACCGGATGCCGAGCTCGTGTGCGGTGGTGACCACCTCGATCCAGGCGGCCGTCGGGAGCTTGCCGCGGGTCAGCACCCAGCGCACGTCGTCGTCGAGGATCTCCGCGGCGGTGCCGGGGATGGTGTCGAGGCCGGCCTCCTTGGCCTTGACCAGCCAGTCGCGGATGGACAGTCCGGTGCGGGAGGCGCCGTTGACCACCTCCATCGGCGAGAAGGCATGGACATGCATCTGCGGCACCCGGCGCCTGACCTCGGCGGCGATGTCGAAGTACGCCGTGCCGGCCAGCTCGGGGTGGATGCCGCCCTGCATGCACACCTCGGTCGCACCGAGGACCCAGGCCTCCTCGGCCCGGTCGCCCACCTGCTCCAGCGACAGGGTGTAGGCGTCGGCGTCGGTGCGCCGCTGGGCGAAGGCGCAGAAGCGGCAGCCGGTGTAGCAGACGTTGGTGAAGTTGATGTTGCGGTTGACGACGTAGGT
>QHCA01000311.1 GCA_003244095.1 Pseudonocardiales bacterium
AAGCGCAGCGACGCGGCCAGGCGTGACATCGTGCCCAGCAAGGCGCGCTGCGCACCCACCTCACCGCCACCGCGCGCCGCGACGGCCGCCGGCGCGCCGGCCGGGTCCAGCCGCGACACGATCCAGGTGGACCGCCGGGCGGGTACGACACCGGCCGTCAGGCTGCCGTACGAGCGGACGCACGGCGAGTTCTCCGGCAGGTTGGCGGTCGGCGCCGGGACGGTGTGGGTGATGACCTGGACGCCGGCCAGGGCCACATCACGGGTGCTCAAGGCGTCGGCCACGATGTCGAGCCGCAGCGGCGGGCCGCCCGCCGGCTCGAGGGCGAGCAGGGCGCTGAAACAGCGGCCGTCACCGACCACACCGATGTGCTGGCCGGACCGGTCGGCCACCTCGGTGATCTGCAGCAGCGGTTGCAACTCGTGCAGGGCGGCGAGCCGCGCGTCGCTGATGTGGACCGAGTGGGCCTGCACGGCGGCCC
Organism: Pseudonocardiales bacterium; assembly: GCA_003244095.1. GTDB lineage: Bacteria > Actinomycetota > Actinomycetes > Mycobacteriales > QHCA01 > QHCA01. Next base: position 482 of record QHCA01000311.1, read on the forward strand.
GGTCGAAGGCCCGGCGGCGGAAGTCCCGGCGGACCCCCCAGTCCTCGTACAGCCACCTGCCGTTGCGCCGACCCAGCGCGAGCACCACGATGACCACTGCCAGCGGGCCGAGCACCAGCACCAGCACGCTGCGGTGCAGCAGGATCGCGAGGCCGGCCAGCTCGCAGACCACGAGTTGGGTGACCCCGACACCGAGGAGCCGGCCGCGGCCGGGAGACAGCTCGGTCGGGGAATCCGTCGCACCCGCGGGAGCAGCGGCAACCACCGGAACGGGCGCGTTGCCGGCCCGCCCCGCAGGCGACATATGCTCGGCTGTCATCTATATCGGGCCCAGGAGGTCGCATGCGTTCGCGGCGCGACCAGCTGCAGGCCTACCAGTTCCTGCGTCACCGGATCGTCTCCGCGCTGCTCTCCGGTGAGCCGGAGAGCGTCGAATCACCCATGCGGCGCATCGTACGCACGAGTTTCGCCGGTCTCATGGTCGCGGTGATCGCGCTGGCCGTCTTCGGCATCATCGGGCTGATCAAACAAGGTGGTGCCAACAGCTGGCGGGCGCAGGACACGATCGTGCTGGAGAAGGGGACCGGCGCGCTGTACGTGTGGAAGGGCGGCCGGCTGTATCCCACGCTGAACTACACCTCCGCCCGCCTGTTCCTGGGCTCCGACGTCCAGTCCTCGGTCTCCCACAAGTCGCTGTCCGGCGTCCCCCGCCAGCCGACCATCGGCATCACCGGAGCGCCCGGGTCACCGCCCTCGGCCGGTGACCTGGTGCGCGACCCGTGGACCGTGTGCGCCCGCCCGTCCGGCACCGGGTCGCAGGTGACGCTGCTGGTCGGCACACCGGCCCTGCCCGGCACGCTCGGGCCCGGCTCGGGCGCCGTCGTGACGACCGGCCCGCAAGAGATCTACCTGGTCTGGCGCGAGCGCGCGCTGCCGGTGCACTCGCCCGCCGTACTCGATGCGCTCGGCTTCCGCGGAATCATCCCCCAGCCGGTCGGGGCGGCGTGGAAGAACGCGCTCGAGACCGGTCCGGACATCGGCTTCCCGGTCGTCCCTGGCCGCGGCCGGCCCGGACCGGAGCTCGGTGGGCAGAGCACGGTCGTCGGCCAGGTCTTCGTGGTCAAGGGCATCGGGCCCGACCAATACTCCGTGATGCTCAGCAGTGGCCTGTTCGCGATCTCCCCGGTCGTCGCCAACCTGCTGCTGGCCGACCCGGGTGCCCACATCACCAATCGGGGGCCGCTGTCGATCGGGGCCGACGTCGTCAGCGGCGCTCCCAAGGCGCCGGTCGACAGCCTCGACGTCGCCGGTTACCCGACCCAGCTTCTGACGCCGGCCGGCGGCCCCGACCGGCCGGTGCTCTGCACCACGATCTCCGGCACCACCGGCAAGCTGACCCGGTCGGTGCACGCCGTGGCGGACCTGCAGTCGGTCACGCAGCAGAGGGTGCAGCAGGGCGGCACCGGCGAGGTCCCGGCCGCCGACTTCGTCTACGTCCAGCCGGGCCATGGCGCACTGGCCCGGGACGGCAACAACCCCACCCCGTTCCTGATCGTCGACGGCCGCAAGTACGCGATCGGCGGCGGCGACGCGCTCTCGGCTCTGGGCTACGACAAGGTACGGATCTCCCGGCTGCCGGGCTTCTTCCTCTCGCTCCTGCCCACCGGCCCGACGCTCTCGCGCCACGCCGCCGGGCAGGCCGCGACGTTCACTGCGGCGCCCGGCCCCTGAGAGTCGCCCCCTGAGCGTCAGGCCCGGGGCCGGTCACCGACCGGTGGAGGCGTCCGCCCGGGGCGCCACCGGCGCTCCCGGCCGCGGGGGAACAGCGCCGCTACGGCCAGGACCACCACGGCGAGCAGGCCGGCCAGCCCCGCGCCGGCCAGCGCCTCCCGTCCCACGCGGGCGACCTCGAGCCGGCGGGGCGCGGCGACGCGTACGAGTTCCGGCGTGGCCACGCGGCTCATCGTACCGGCGGCGTGGCCTGGCCCCGCAGGTCTCCAGATAGATCTGAAATTGGATCGGCTTTTGTAGGATTCAGGGCCACGTATCCGAGCGCGACTGGAGACTGCGATGAGTCAGACCGATGAGCTGCTGGCCAACAACGAGGCCTACGCCGAGAGCTTCGACAAGGGGAACCTGCCGCTCCCCCCCGCCCGCAAGGTCGCGATCGTGACCTGCATGGACGCCCGCGTGAGTCCCTACGTAATGCTCGGACTCACCGAGGGAGACGCCCACGTGATCCGCAACGCGGGCGGCGTCGTGACCGACGATGAGATCCGCTCACTGGCCATCTCCCAGCGACTCCTCGGCACCGAGGAGATCGTCCTCATCCACCACACCGACTGCGGCATGCTCACCTTCACCGACGATGACTTCCGAGCTCAGGTCCTGCAGGACACGGGGATCGAGCCGCAATGGGCGGCGGAGTCCTTCGCCGACCTCGACGAGGACGTTCGTCAGTCGATCGCCCGGGTCAAGGCCAGCCCCTTCATCCCCCACACGGACAAGGTCCGGGGCTTCGTCTACGACGTGGAGACGGGCAAGCTGCGCGAGGTGAGTTGAGCCTCACTCGTCCGCGGGAGCCGGCGCGACCCCGGGAGCCTGCCCGCCGGTCCGGACCCCGTCGAAGCCGGTCGCGTGCATCAGCCCGCCCACGGTCGTCGGACGCAGGCACAGCCGGTTGAGGCCATCGAGCAGGCCCGGCAGCACCTCGACGGCGTGCTCGAGGTAACGCTGCCCGTCGTGGGCGAGGATGATCGCTCCCGGACGCACCTCGCGCAGCATCTGCGGGACGCCGTCGATCGGGTCGCGCAGAATGAACTGGTCGAGGGTCCCGTGCCAGCCGATGGTTGCCTCGCCGAGGCTGTCGGCGATCTGGCTGATCTGACCGCTGAACAGCCCGTAGGGGGGTCGAAACCAGCGCGGTCGGACGCCCAGCCGCTCGATCGCCTGCGTCCCGGCTGCAAGCTCGGCCGTCTCCTGGTCGACGGGCAGCTGCGTGAGGCGGGGGTGATCGTAGGTGTGATTGGCCAGCTCGTGTCCGGCCGCGATCTCCCGGCGCGCGAGGTCGGGGTACTGCGTAGCGAACTTGCCCACCAGGAAGAACGTCGAGTGCACCCCGCGAGCCGCGAGGATGTCGAGCACCTGGGGAGTGAAGGCCTCCGACGGGCCATCGTCGAACGTGAGGGCGACGAGCCGCTTGTCCGTGCGCACGGAGGCGATCGCCGCGTTGGACGCAACGTAGCTATGGAAGAAGTTGAGCCTCTCACGGGTCGGCGGAGACAGGTTGCGCGCTCGCAGGATGGCGATGCGGTCGTGATTGCCGTCGACGACGTGCACGTGACCTCCGCAGTCGGTGGCCACGCCCGCGGGCCCCGTCAACGCCGACCGGCGTCGACCCCGCGACTCGCGCAGGTAGACCCCGCTGCCGGTGAATACCTGGAGGCGGTTGTTGCCGGCATCGGCGACGAACACGTGGCCCTGGGGGTCGACGGCAACGCTCCGGGGCGTGTGAAAGCGCCCGCTGCGCGATCCCCGCTTACCCCACGCGCGCACGAAGCGAGCCGTCGCCGAGAACACCTGAACGCGATCGTTGCCGCTGTCGGCGACCACGACGTTGCCGTTTGCCTGCACGGCGACCCCGGTGGGGCGCCTCAAGTGCCCACGGCGCCTCCCCGAACGGCCGATGATCGACGTGGGCTGGCCGCCGGGTCGGAAGCGCTGCACGCGATCGTTGCCGGTGTCGGCGACGTAGAGGTCGCCGCCGGGCTCGATCGCCAGGGCGGTCGGGCGGTTGAACTGTCCCGGCGCCGACCCCTGCGAGCCCCACTCCACCAAGAGTTCGCCGTTAGATGAGAACTCCAGGACTCGGTGGTTGTCGCTGTCGGCCACGTAGATGTCTCCCTTAGCGTCCACGGCGACGCCCGCCGGATGGGAGAGCTGACCCGGGCCGCTGCCGGGAGATCCCCACGCGGCGCGGAAGCTGCCCCCGGATGAGAACTGCTCGATCCGCCCGTTGCCGGTGTCGGCCACGTACAGCGCGTCGCCGGAGATCGCCAGACCCTGCGGCGCATTGAAGCCGGCGTCCGCGAGCCGTCCGTCCCAGTAACCGGGGTTGCCGGAACCGAATTGCCTCAACACATGACCGTCATGCGCGCATTCCAAGACCCGGTTGTGGCCGGTATCGCTGACGTATAGTCTCTCGGCGGTCGCCAACGCGTGCGCGGGAAACCGCAGCGCCATGCGCGGCTCGGTGCGGAACGCCGCGCCGGCCGGCTCGTACACCCGCAGGTCGCGGGTCGCCGCGTCCTCCAGCAACGCTGCGATGGTGTCGTCGATCTTGCGCAGCCAGCCCTCGCCGACGAAGCGCGCCGCGATATTGCCTTCGCAATCGATCAGCAGCGTCGTCGGCCAGGCATCCACGCCATACTGCTGCCACGCGCGCCATTGCGCGTCGTTGGCGACCGGATGCCGCACGTAGTTGCGGTTGACCGCCTTCAGCACCGGATCGTCGCCCTGCTGCACGGGATATTTGGGCGCGTGCACGCCCAAGATCGTCAGCCCGTCGTGGTATTTGTTCTCCAGTTGCCGCACTTCGGCCAACAGGTTGATGCAGTGCACGCAATCGTAGCTCCAGAAATAAACCAGCACCGCGCGACCGCGCAACGCCGGCAGGCTCAGTTCCGAGCGCGCGTTGACGCACTCGAGTTGCTCTGGGAAATCCGGCGCGACCGCTCGCCGCTCTGGACTGATGCTCGGGTCGATGGAGAGACCGCGCCGGCGTTCGTCGGTCATCGCTCGGCGCCCGCCAGCCGTCGTTGCGCTTGGGCGAGATCGGCTTCCGTGTCTATCCCAGCCGGAAACGGCTCCGGCGCCATGCGCACTGCGATGCGAAATCCATTTTCCAGCGCGCGCAATTGCTCCAGCGATTCGGCGCATTCCAGCGGCGTCGGCGGCAATGCCGCGAACGCGCGCAGAAATCCCGCGCGGTAGGCATAGATGCCGATATGGCGCAGGAACGGCAAACCCGGCGGCAAGGTTTTTTGATCGACCGCGAACGCATCGCGCGCCCACGGCAACGGCGCGCGGGAAAAGTACAACGCGCGCCCATTCGCATCGCGGACGACTTTGACGCAATGCGGATCGAACAGTTGTTCGATGGTTTCCAACGGCGCGGCCAGCGTCGCCATCGGCGCGTCGTCTTCGAGCAAGGCTTGCGCCACCGCGCGGATGCCCGATGCCGGCGCGAACGGCTCGTCGCCCTGCAGATTGACCACGACCGCATCGTCCGGCCAAAGCAGTTGTTGAGCGCATTCGGCCAGACGGTCGCTGCCGGAAGCATGATCGTCGCGGGTCATGCAAACGGTGGCGTCGCTGCCACGCAAGGCATCCGCCACGCGCGCATCGTCGGTCGCCACGATCACTTGCATCGCGTCCGATTCACGCGCTCGCCGTGCAACGTGCGCAATCAGCGGTTCGCCGCCGAGCAGCCGCAGCGGTTTGCCCGGCAGGCGCGTGGAACCGTGGCGCGCGGGGATCGCGACGATGAAAGAAATGGACGACTCGACGGGTGCGATCGCTGACATGACCGCCGCAGACTAGCCGAGCGTCATCGATGCAACAACCGGCTTGGTCACATCTTTCGGTTCGATGCTGAGCGCGGGCGCAGCACCAACTCGCCGTCGCAATTTGGACAGACGTGCCGCATCGCGCGCGCGCAATCGTCGCAGAAAGTGCATTCGTATACGCAGATGTACGCCTCGCCGCGCACATCAATTTGCGCGC
>QHCA01000312.1 GCA_003244095.1 Pseudonocardiales bacterium
GACAACGACATAGGGACACTCAAGTTCGAAGAACCCCCAACAGTCCTCAAACGACCGCACCTCCGCCTTATCACCCCAAATGACCTCGTAGTGCCGATCGAGAAGAACGGCGGATCGGGATAAATCAGGTCGATGCACACGTCCGAGAACTGTGAGAGCTGTTTGAGCCGCTGACCTGCACGTTTGAGTTTCGCTGGTGTCGCGTGTTTGAAGTAGTTTTACGTTTGGCTTTGGCCAGGACGGTTTCTGCGTCCTTGGTCCAGATGAAGGGTTCGCAGCGTTCGTTCCAGCCGTCGATGAAGTCGCGGATGGCGTCTTTGAGATCGCGGACGGAGGCGAAGGTGCCGCGTCGGATCGCTTGGCGGGTGATGATCCCGAAGAAGATCTCGACCATGTTGAGCCATGAGCCGCTGGTTGGGGTGAAGTGCAGTGTGACCCGCGGGTTCTTCTTGAGCCAGGCAGCGACGTTGGGGTGCTTGTGGGTGGCGTAGTTGTCGCACACGACGTGCAGCTTGCGGCGGGGGTGGGCCTTGGCGACGAGCTTGAGGAAGTGCAGGAACTCGACGTTGGTGTGCCGGTCGTAACAGGCGTCGGTGACCTTTCCAGTCGCGACCTGCAGGGCCGCGAACAGGCTGGTCGTGCCGTTGCGCTTGTAGTCGTGGGTCTGCTTGTGCGGGACCCCAGGACGCAGCGGCAAGATCGGGGCGGTCCGGTCCAGCGCCTGGATCTGGGTCTTCTCATCGACGCAGACCACGATGGCGTTCTCGGGTGGGTCCATGTAGAGCCCGACCACGTCGTTGACCTTGAAGTCCAATTCCGGGTCGGTGGAGAACTTGAACGTCTCGACCCGCCAAGGCTGCAGATCCCAGTCCCGCCAGACCTTCGCGACGGTCGCGAAGCTAACGCCCAGTTCATCGGCGAGCAACCGCGAGGACCAGTGGGTGACCCCGAGCTTGGTCGGCGGCCTGGTCAAGGTCGCGACCACGATCTCGTTGTGCGACACCGACCGCGGCCGACCCGGTCGACCCAGGTCCTGCAACGCCGCCAGACCGCCGGTCTCGAACCGGCCCCGCCACTGCAGCACCGTCGGACGACTCACCCCGACCAGTTCAGCGATCTCGGTGTTGCTACGACGCTCGGCAGCCAGCAACACGATCCGCGCCCGACGAGCCAACCCCGACCGCACCGTCGAGGACCGCACCCACACCTCGAGCGCGGAACGCTCCGTCTCCGAGACCACCAACGGGGCAACGCGAATCGGCATGCACCAGTATCTCAAGAACCAACTGTTAAGTCACTTCCAACACGCAACACTAGGGCGGCGAAGGCACCGAGTTTGATGCGGCCCTGGAACCAGTACCGGCTGCGATCGGGTGTCGGCGGGCTGCGACAACTGTTACGCCCTTGCCCTGGCTGGCCGGTTGAAGGCGATGGGCTCGGTGCCGGGCCGGCCGAAGTGCCGGGCGAGTACGAGTAGCGTTCATCCCGAAGGTGCTTCTCAGTTCGACGACCATGGACTCTCGACAAACCCATATCCCTTACCGGGCAGGCACTTTCGCCCACCCACACACCGACACACCAAGTCGATCTTGAAGTCCCAGGATTAGTGCGTAGCCGTCACTTTCGTCAGGGCGGCGGGCTGATCGGGGTTCATGCCGCGCAGTAGCGCGGTAAGGCAGGCAAGTTGCTGCACGCGGACAGCGGTAGGGAAGCAGGTCAACGCCTCAGGCAGTTCGTCGCCGGTAGGCATGTCGGCGCGTTTCGTCGGTCCGATCTCGATGACCGTTCGCCCGTGCAGGCGCCTCAGCAGTGCGGTGATGTCCGCATCGCCGGTACCGCCACCGAGGAGAGTCAGAACGCCGACGTCGTGGGTCACGGCGGCGATAGGCCCATGCGCGATGTCGGCGGCGGAGAAGCCTTGCGCCCAGATCGCGCAGGTCTCCTTGACTTTGAGGGCTGCCTCGTACGCTGCGGCGAGTAGGTAACCCCTCGCCACGACGGCCAATCGGTCGAATCCAAGAAGCTTGCGCGCAGCCTGCTGAGCGTCGTTGTCGCGGTCCAGCGCGCATTGCATGGCTTGTGGGACGTTCGCGAGCTGGGCTTCGGTGAAGGGCGTGGGCCCGAGTACGGAGGCGATGAGGGCAAAGGCGGCGAGTTGAGCTGTGTAGGTCTTGGTCGCTGGGATGGCCAGCTCATGACCGGCTTCCAGGGCCACCACAGCATGGGCAACGACAGCGAGGTTGCTGTCAACGTCGTTGGTGACGGCCAAGCCCTGGCCTCCGGCTTCAACGATGCGCGACAGCACCGAGATGATCTCCGGGGTTTGACCGGACTGGCTGACGGCGATCGCGAGATAGCCGCGGTAGTCCATCTGCGCGCCGTAGAGGGTGTGCGTGCTCGGGGTGACCATCGCAACGGGACGCCCGGTGGCGCGCTCTAGCAGGTAGCTACCGAAAACGGCGGCGTTGTCCGAAGAACCCCGAGCGACGATGACCACGCCCTGCAGTTGGTTTGGGCGAGCGTCGTTCACGGCGCGAATGGTTTCCTGCCGGTTATCGAGTTGGCGGGTGATGACGGCGGGTTGCTCGGCCATCTCGGCCGCCATGATCGAACCCGCTTGAGATGCGGGGTCGATCACGATGCGCCGCCGCCGGTTGTCGCGGTCAGACCGCTGGTAAGCCAGTCGCGAAGGTCCTCCAGGTGAAGCGCACCTGCGCTGCCAAGGGCTGTAGTGGCGGCGGCGCCACAGGCGACCGCTGTGGTGGCGCATGCGAGGATTTCCTGCTGCTGCAGTAGGCCGTGGAGGAATCCGCCGTTGAAGCAGTCGCCGGCGCCGGTGGTGTCCAGCGCGGCTACGGAAATCCCCGGAACGCGGTGCCGAACGTGTCCGCGCTGCACGGTGGCTCCGTCCGCTCCCTGGGTGATCACGACGGTGTCGCAGAGTTGTGCGAGTACGTCGATCGCGTCGGCGACGGTGGCGGCGCCGGTGAGCGCAATGGCTTCAGGGGCGTTGGGGGCGAACGCCGTGGTGAGGGCTAGAGCTTGACGCACCGCCGGATCGGTTAGCGAGGCCGAGACATCTTGACAGTCCATGAACACCTTGGCGCCCATTTCGTGCGCGGCGGTGAGCGCGTCAAGGCTCGCCCGGTCGTAGGCGAGGTAGGGCACAGCGAGCCATCGGGGGCGATGTTCGCGGACCAGGTCGGCGAGGTCGAGGCTGGGCATCTTGTCCTGATAGCTGACCATGGTGCGGTCGGTCTGGTCGGACAGAGCGACGGTGACACTGACCAAGGGTTGATCGTGGTGTCGGAAACCGTCGTCATTGAGACCTTCGCGGCGGGCGGCGTCGCGGACGAGACGGCTGAGCGGGTCGGTGCCGAAGTCTGTGGCCCACACCACGGTGTGCTGCAGGCGGTGCAGCGCCATAGCCAGCGTATATGTGCCGCCGGGCAGCAGCGCGAACGTTTCGGCGTACACCTCGGTACCCGCGCCAATGGGGCGGGCGAGGTTGTGAAAGATCAGGTCGCAGAAGTAGGGGCCGGCGACGAGTACGTCGGGGCGTGTCGGTGTGGGTGGCGTGGCTGAATTCGCGGTCACGTCCAGGTCCCGAGGTACGCGGCGTGTGCGTTGAGGTAGGCGTCTGTGAGCGCGGCGGCGGCGGGGTAGGAGGGCACGAGTGGATGAGCCATGAGTGCTTGGACTGCCAGGTTGCGGGAGCGCGACAGCAGGGCTTTGGAGGCGAGGCGTTCGTAGGATTTGACCGCGTGGATGAGGCCCGCTTGAGCGGCTGGAAGGCGACCGATGGGCAGTGATTCGGCGCCGTCGAGGTCCACGCGGCAGCTGACTTCGACGATGTCGTCGGGGGCCATGTCGCTGATGGCGCCGTCGTTGGGGACGTTGAGTGCGGTGTGGATGACTCGGCGGCCGGCGAGGGCCTCCATCAGGTCTAGCGCGACGCCGGCATAGCCCTCGCCGACGTCTCCGAGATGCTCGGCGCCGGTAGCTCCCGGGTGCCCGCTGCATCCGTCGCCGGCCGGTGCGTAGGGCATGTAGGAGGCGCGGCGGCGTGCCTCGTAGGCACGGTAGGTGGTCATGGTGGCGGCCGGGTCGGTGCTGATATCGAGGGTGCGGAGCACTTCCAGGAGATCGTAGTTGTAGCTTTCGACCTTCTCTGCGCGGGTCTGGCCGTCACCGTGTACGGCGGTGAGTGCTTGGTCGGCGTAGTAGAAGTAGTACAGGTATTCGTTGATCCACATGCCGATCAGGTCACGCAGACCGGGCTCGAACAGTTTCTGCGAGGTGGCTTTGATGACGTCGCGGTCGCTCAGCAGGTCCGGTAGCAGGTCGCGGCCCTCGTGGGCTAGGCGGCGGCACCAGGACAGGTGGTTCAGTCCGAAGACCGCTGGCCGAAGACTGTTGGCGTCGAGTCCGAGGAGATAGGCGACGGTCATTTGGGCCAGGTTGGCGGTGTCGCAGATGCCGATGACTTGGGTGTGCCCGGCGTCATGCAGTGCCTGAGTGACGAGGCCAGCGGGGTTCGTGAAGTTAAATAACCATGCCTGCGGGCTGACTTCGGCGAGCAACTCAGCATAGCGGAGCATGACCGGCACGGTGCGTGCCGCCATCGCGAGGCCGCCCGGGCCGGTGGTTTCCTGTCCGAGCACCCCGTGTTGGATGGCGATGCGTTCGTCGAGCACGCGGCCATGGTCGCCGCCGACGCGGACTGTGCCTACGACATAACTGGCGTCGGTCAGCGCTGCGCGTGCGTCGGTTGTTTGCCGAACAACCAGAGTCGGGTCGACGGCATAGGCGGCGTGGGAAGCGAGGCCGCCGAGTAGCTCTAGCTTCTCAGCATCCACGTCGACCAGCCAGAGTTCCTCAAGCCCGATGGTCTGGGCGCGCCTGGCGGCGGCTTCGGCGAACAACGGAGCGCGCACTCCACCTCCGCCGAGTAGCACCAGTTTTGTGCGTGGCACGGTTAGCTCCTTGTGTGGCCGGTCAACCGCGGACGTCAGCGGTTGAGTGCGGGTGGCGCTTGGATGGATCGGGTTGCGCTCAGCCTTGGCGGATGGTCAGTCGGTAGCGGTCGGGATGGTGAACCGAACTCGACATCTCGACCGGCCGCCCATCGGCGTCCCAGGTGAGTTGGTCGACGGTGAGGACAGCCGCTGGTCGTTTCATGGCCAGGGCGCTGATCTCGGTGGATAGCGCGATTCTGGCGCCCAGGGAGGACTCCGCCCGGCCCAGCCGTATCCCGAACTCGCTCTGTAAGACCTCGAACAACGACGCGCTCGTCCAATCGTGATCGAGCAGCTTGGGCGCGGCGGCGTAGGGAATGTGCACGGTCTGCAGACTCATCGGCACTTCGTCGCCGCAGCGGACGCGGGTCAGGGTGTGGACGCGGTCTCCAGTGGACAGACCGAGCTGGCGGGCGAGCGCCGCCTCGGCATCGAGGGTTCGGGCATCCAGGACGTCGCTGCAGGGCCGCAGGCCGCGGGACTGCATCGCCGAGGTGAAGCTGACCATCTGTAGCAGCTCGTGTGGCTTTTCGAGGTGGGCCACAAAAAAGCCCTTGCCAGGTGCGCTGTAGACCAGGCCTTCGGTGGCCAGGTCACGCAGCGCCTGGCGCACCGTGATCAGGCTGACCCCCTCCGTCTTCGTCAGTTCCCGCGTGGAGGGCAGCTGCGCGTGTGCGGGCAGTTCGCCCGCCTCGATGCGGCGGCG
>QHCA01000313.1 GCA_003244095.1 Pseudonocardiales bacterium
GAGGCCGACGACGTGATCGGCACCCTGGTGGCGCACGAGCATGGTTCGGTCGACGTCGTCACGGGCGACCGCGATCTGTTCCAGCTCATCGACGACGGTGGCCCGGTCCGCGTGCTCTACACCGGCAAGGGAGTCCGCAACCTCGAGTTGCTCGACGAGGCCGCGGTCACCAAGCGCTACGGGATCCCCGGCCGCGCCTACGGGGAGTTCGCCGTGCTGCGGGGCGACCCGAGCGACGGCCTGCCCGGTGTCGCCGGCATCGGGGACAAGACTGCCGCCGCGCTGATCCGGCGGTTCGGCTCGGTCGAGGCGCTGCTGACCGCCCTTGACGAAGACGTGACCGACGGGTTCCCGGCCGGCGCCCGGAGCAAGCTCGGGGCCGCCAGGGACTACCTCGCCGTGGCCCCCCTGGTCGTCCGCGTGGCCCCGGACGCGCCGCTGCCGGCCTACGACGACACGCTGCCGGCGGCGCCGGCCGACCCGGCCGCGCTCGTCGCGCTGTGCGACCGTTGGGGTTTGGACAGCTCGGTGGAGCGGGTCCTCAAGTCACTCGAGGTGGCCCGCTCCACCGAGTAGGGCTATACCGGCGAGACGTTGACCGGGCCGGACTGGTTGCCCGGGTCGTTCACCGTCACCGTGTCGCTGTTGCTCCGTCACCGACGATCGGGTGGGAGTTGTCGCAGCGGTTGGTGTCGTTGGACCAGGTGCCCTGTTCGGTGTAGGTGCCGTTGCCCATGGCGACGTTCCTGGCACCGCCCTGCGTGCCGGGGCCGAGCCAGGCGCACTCGTCGGCGTTCTCCTGGCCGTTGGATGCCGTCCAGCCACCGGCGGGGTTCTGGTCGGTGATGGTCTCGGAGTACTCGTGGCCTTCGACAATGGTGTAGCCGTCGAGCGTGCCGGCCGAGCCGGCGTTGACGAAGTTCTGCCCGCAGGACGCGCCGACGTCCATGGTGTACGGCATGTTCGTGAAGGCGACGTCGCCGACGGTCGAGGCCGCCGCACCGCCGCCGCTGAGGGTGGTGTCGCCGTTGTAGTCGTGCCAGGCGCAGAAACCGCCGGTCTGGTAGTTGTCGGGATTGTTGCCCTTGGGTGCCAGGACGACGTACTGCGCGAAGCGGTTGCTTGCCGGCGTGGTGTTGCCGAAGTGGCTGGCGGCGCTGACCGCCTCGACCCCGATCGCGTGCCCGGACGCGGTGGTCGGGGAGGCGGCGGCGTTGTCGTACCAGACACCGGACAGCGCACCACCGGTCGGGTAGCCGACGTGCGCGGTGCTGGCGGCGCAGGTGGACGCGCCGGTGGCGACCCCGGGGCCGTCGCAGTACTGCGTCATGACTCCGGACCATGTCTCGCTACCGGTGCCGAGCCCCTTGAACATGTTCTGCAGTTTGGGCGCCCCGCCGACCGTGTCGCTGGAGAAGGTGAGGTTGCCGTCGGCGTCGGTGCCCTGGGTGCCCCACTGGGTGCCCCAGAAGATGAGGTAGACCTGCGGGTGACCGCTGGTCACCCCGATGCCGTCGACGCCGCCGCCGTAGAACAGCGTCTGCGGGCCGACGGCGGCGGGGTTCGCCGCGTCGAAAGTCCTCGTCTTCGCGTTCTGCGACCTGGTGGGGGACGCGCCGTGCCGGTACGGATGTCCCTTGGCCGGTGAGTACGGATTCTTGGCGGTGCCGGCCGCCGGAGCGGCGGCCGCTGTCGCGGTCGATGTCGCGGTGACCGACATGGCGAGAGCGAGCGAGATGCTTCCGACGAGGACGGTCAGTCCTCGTGTTGCAGTGTTCACGGAGCCTCCTGGGCGGCTTTTGGGCCAGCGGGGTTTGCGGCCTGGGCGAAAGTTACCCTCTTGGGCGATCCGTCCGACAGTGGCTGGACAGAATTGTCAGTTATCTGCTGGTACGGCGGCTGGGAGACCAGCTAAGAGACAGGGGAATGGGCCACGACACCGCGGCGGATGGCCGCGGCCGCGGCCCGGCCGTCGGCGCCCACCGGTGACGTGTCCCCGGCGACCTGGGCGAGTTGTTCCAGCAGGTCCAGCAACTGCTTGCACCAGCGGACGAAGTCACCCGCCGGCAGCTCGGCCCCCTGTACGGCTGCCGAGGACAGGACGGCATCGAGCGGCTCGCCCTGCGCCCAGCGGTACACCGGCCAGGCGAAGCCCGGGTCGGGCCGCCGGGTCGGCTCGAGCCGGTGGTTGCTCTCGGCCTGCTCGATGCCGGCCCAGATCCGTACGGTGGCGGCCAGGGCGTCAGCAACCGCTCCGCCGGGAGTCCGGGGTGCCCGGTCGTCGGGACGGCGCTCCTCGTAGACGAGCGCGCTGAGGGCTGCGGCCAACTCGGCCGGTGACAGGTCGTCCCAGATCCCGGCGCGCAGGCACTCGGTGACCAGCAGGTCGGACTCCGACCAGATCCGGGCCAGTTGCCGCCCCGCGGGAGTGATCGTCTCGCCGTCGAGATATCCGCGCTCGTCGAGCACCGCGCACACCTGGTCGAACGTCCGGGCCAGGCTGCCCGTGCGTCCCTCGACCCGCTTGGCCAGGGCATCGGTGTCCTGGCGGAGGCGCTGGTGGCGCTCCGCCCAGCGCGCGTGCTCCTCGCGGTCGGCGCACGCGTGGCAGGGGTGGGCCCGCAATCGGACCCGCAGGTCGCGCAGCGTGGGGTCCTCGGCAGCGGGCGACCGGCCCCGGTCTCCCGCCCGGCGCCGCGGGCCGGCGTCACCAGGGGCATCACGCAGCGTCGACGCCCGCAGGGAGGAGGCCAGGTCCCGGCGGGCCTGCGGCGACCGGGCATTGAAGTTCCGCGGCACCTTGACCCGGCCGAGCGACTGCACGGCCGTGCTCATGTCCGACAGCGACAAGCGCCCGGCCCAGCGATCCTCGGTCAGCACGAGCGGGCGCGCGTCGCCGGTCGGTTGCCGCCCGGGGTCGACGATGACCGCGAGGCCGGCCCGTTTGCCGCTGGGGATGCGGATGACGTCGCCTATCGTGAGGCGGTCGAGCGCCTCGGCGGCGGCGGCGCGCCGCTGGGCGGCCCCGCTGCGCGCCAACTCGGCCTCGCGCGCCTTGATCTCGACCCGGATGGCCGCGTACTCGGCGAAGTCCCCGGCGTCGCAGTGCATCGCCTCGCGATAGCCGTCAAGGGCCTCGGTGTTGCGCCGCACCTGCTTGGCCAGCCCCACCACCGACTTGTCGGTCTGGAACTGCGCGAAGGAGGAGCTCAACAGGGTCCGGCCCGCCTCGCGGCCCATCTGCGCCACCAGATTGACGGCCATGTTGTACGACGGGCGGAACGACGACCGCAGCGGATAGGTACGGGTGGAGGCCAGGCCGGCCACCTGACGGGGATCGATGCCCGGTGACCACACGACGACCGCATGGCCTTCGACGTCGATTCCGCGCCGGCCGGCCCGCCCGGTCAGCTGGGTGTACTCCCCCGGAGTGATGTCGGCGTGGGTCTCGCCGTTCCACTTCGTCAGCTTGTCGAGGACCACCGACCGGGCCGGCATGTTGATGCCCAGCGCGAGCGTCTCGGTCGCGAAGACCGCCTTGACCAGACCCCTGGCGAACAGCTCCTCCACGGTCTCCTTGAACGCCGGGAGCATGCCCGCGTGATGTCCGGCGATCCCCCGCTCGAGGCCCTCCAGCCACTCCCAGTAGTTGAGGACGCGCAGGTCCTCGGGGTCCAGGTCGGCCGTCCGGGCCTCCACCACCCGGCG
This sequence comes from Pseudonocardiales bacterium, assembly GCA_003244095.1. Taxonomy (GTDB): domain Bacteria; phylum Actinomycetota; class Actinomycetes; order Mycobacteriales; family QHCA01; genus QHCA01. The sequence continues at coordinate 3,709 of QHCA01000313.1, forward strand.
GATCTCGGCGCGCTCGATCGGCGTCGTCAGCCGCAGCCCGGCCCGCAGGCACTGCGTGACGGCCGCGTCGCAGCCCAGCCGGCTGAACACGAAGGTGATCGCCGGGAGGAGGCCCTCGCGGTCCAGGCGCTCGATGACGTCGGGCCGGCTGGGGCCGCGCTGAGCGGGCCGCGGTGGGCGTCCGCGACGGGAGCGCGGGGCGGCCGAGCGGGTCTGCTCCCGGGTCCGGCGCAGCAGCTCGGGATCGACATCCTTGGTGGGCTCGTCGGCGAACAGGTCGAACATCCGGCGGCCCACCATCATGTGCTGCCACAACGGCACCGGCCGGTGCTCCTCGACGTTCACCCGGGTGTCCCCGCGCACGGTCGCGAGCCACCCGCCGAACTCCTCGGCATTGCTCACGGTCGCCGACAGGGACACCAGGGTCACGCTGTCGGGCAGGTGGAGGATCACCTCCTCCCAGACCCCGCCGCGGAACCGGTCGGCGAGATAGTGCACCTCGTCCATCACCAC
>QHCA01000314.1 GCA_003244095.1 Pseudonocardiales bacterium
TTCTGGCTGACTCGCGACTACCTCCCCGAATTGACTGGCCTCCTCGTCGGCCGTCCGTCGCTCGCCGAGCAGGTACGTGCGATTGGAGCCCGTATCGAACCGGTGTTGATCCCGTGGGACTGCGCTGACGGATTCTTGGAGGCCTACTGGCGCCGACCCGCGGCATACCTGGACGAGAGTGTCCGTCGCGGAATGTCGGTGTGGGCCACACTCGGACCGGACGTCGAGCAAAGAGCCGTGCGCAGCCTGCGCGATGACCTTGCCTCAGGTCGGTGGGCCGAACGCAACCGCGATCTTGTCGATCTCGACGCGGCAGAACTTGGCCTTCGACTGCTTATCGCCTGAACCTGCATGTCGCGGTACGACGTCATTGCGGAAGTCACTGGCGTCACTCATGGTGCCGTTACATCGACTCTCGCGGGACGAGTCTCGGCATCGCGTAGCGACATGCGCGGCGGGGGCGCACTCGGAGATCGGCTCGGTCATCGACGTGAGCGCCTTTCCAGTCCAGATGACGGCACTGTCGTCCCGTGTACCGCCAGACATTTGTGGCAGCCTGAGACGCGATGCGCGCCGTCGAGATCGTCTTCGTCCTCGGATGGGTAGCGTTCTGGCTGTATTGGCTAGTGGCATCCTTTTCTATGAAGAGGGGTCGCGTCCCATGGTCCCGCGAACTGGGTATCAGGGCGGTGATCGCCGCCGTCGTGGTCGTCTTGATCCACTCGGGAGCCTTTCGGGACCACAGCCTCAACACGCAGCCCTGGCGCGACGGCCTCGGGCTTGTCGCCTTCGCTTTCGGACTGGGTTTCGCAGTCTGGGCCCGCGTGAACATCGGGCGTAACTGGGGCACACCAATGACGCAGAAGGATGAGCCAGAGCTCGTGACCAGTGGCCCTTACCACCTGGTTCGCCACCCGATCTACTCAGGAATCCTTATCGCTGGTGGCGGCACGGCCGTGGCGCTGACCTGGCAGTGGCTGATCGCCGTAGTTCTCGCCGGGATCTACTTCCTCTACAGCGCGATAGTGGAGGAGCGCTATATGACCGGACAGTTCCCAGACGCCTACCCGGCGTACAAGCGCTCGACCAAAATGCTCGTGCCGTTCGTCTTCTGAGCGAACCCAACGGCGTTTTTAGGGCCGGCGAGGACCAGCCCCGTGCTCTTGCGGCTCGGCGGCGCAACGGGACTGGACTCGCATCGCCGACCCGGCGAACACTTTGCACTTCTCAGCCTGCCCGTTGGCGCGCCGCACGGCCGGCTGGGCGTCGCTCGCGCTGATACTCACGACAGCGCTGAGACCGTCCCTATCGATCATCGAAGCCTCCGGATGGAAGCGGTTCAGAACGCCGGTGCGTTTCGTTGATCTCGCTGACTCAACCGAGCGGTAATGCCAGTTCGGAGGCAGCCGCTCATGCCGAGGAGCAGGCCGACCGCTGCACGTGCGCCCCAGTCAGACGTCGGGGCCACCGTCGTGAAGTGAGCGACGATTCGCTCGGTCTCGTCGTGGATCCGCCGCGCCGTCGACCACGAGCTCAACCGGACGGCGTGACCGAGGACCACACGCCGAACCACTGCTCGGCGCCGTACTCCTCGAACCGCTCCACCTCGGTGAACCCCAGCTTCGCCGCGAGGCGCGTCGAGCGGTCGTTGGCGGTCTGGGTGCAGAGCACCACCGGCTCGCTGGGAAGCGCACCGGCGAACCACTCGAGTGCCGCTGCGCACGCCTCGGCGGCGTACCCGCATCCCCACGCCTCCGGCAGGAACATGTAGCCGAACTCGGCCTCCCCGCCATCCGGACGGACGTGACCCGGACGAGCTGCTTCGCGCCGGTCGAGCGTGATCGTGCCGATCATCGCTCCGTCGAGATCGACGATGAAAAGGCCAGGGCGCCGGCGGGGCACCGCAGGCACCGCGCGCTCGAGCTCGTCACGCCGTCGAGGGCCGCCGATGTAGGTGCCCACCTCGGGCGAGGCGAACAGCTCGATGACCGCCGCACGGTCCCGGGCCTCGGGCGCACGGAGCACGAGCCGCTCGGTCCTGATGGGGGCGGGCGGCCAAGCGACGGAGCCCAGGTCTGCCACGCGCGCAGACTAATCGATGGTCGAACCACTGAGAGCGGGAGGAGCCTCGTCCCGGTGGGAACGATTTGGGTTTTCTGTCCCGAGCTCTCCGTCCTAAACGCACTCTCATGGCTCCCCTCGGTGTCAAGGGCGTCCCGTTCCCGCCTGTCGATGGTGCACCGGTCCTCGGGTCGGCGCTGTGGCATCGTACGGGGGTCATAGTTCGTTTGATTAGCGCGAGTTAGCGGCGGTCGTTGCGTACTGGTCAGGCAAGGATGGCCAGCGCTGCGAGGCCCATTCCGACCATGTCGCGTGCTCTGGTGGGACGGGTGGAACCTGAGAACCTTGCAGTTCTTCGTCGTTCGGCGCTTGAAACTGAGCTCGCCACTGCTCAAGTGCAACGTCGCTCATGTGGAACGCGTGATCGGGCGTAGTTGCGAACCGGTTCGTGACACGGCTCCGTTGCTCCTCGTGGTCAATCGGCAGGTAGACGACTTGGCTACGCGCACCGACGGCGCCAGCGATCCAGCGGAGCGCTGATCGTTCGTCCTTCCCCCAGAACCCGAAGTCGAAGACGACATTGGTGCCCAGCTCCGCGGCCCGCATACCGATCTCAACCAACTTGCCTTCAACGAGGTCACGCTTATCTGGTGGGTTTTGATCGCCAAACAGCATGATCTGCCACTCGTCTGGCGTTAGCCGTAGGGACGACGCGCTGATCTCCAGTTCCTTCGCGTGAGTTGTTTTTCCTGCGCCGGGAAGGCCAACGATCAGGTAAACGATTGCAGGTCCGACGCGCGGATCGGTCGGCTCGGAGTGCTTGTGTGCGTACATGCGGCGGCTCCTGAGGGATGGCAGGGCCAGGCAACGCGAAACGGCCGCCTGGCAGGAAGCCGGCGGCGCGGAACCGAGGAACTTACCTACAGACTGTCCCAGCGCCGTCAGCGAAAACGGCAGGGACGAGTCACGGACGCACCAGCACACATGCCCACGACTCTACCGATGAATGGTCGGGTCGCCCGCCGCGTCCGTCGCCAGAAACATCCGCTCATGCCGCTGAGCGAGCGGTAGTGACAGTTCGGACGCATCCGCTCATGCCGAGAGTCGGATCGGCACGCGCGGCGTGCCGTAGCGTCGGTGTGTGCCCGAAGTCAGAGGCACACTCCACTTCGTCGGAGTGTCGCTCGACTGTCCAGACCCAGCGGCCTTGGCCGCGTTCTAATTCGACTTACTCGGCGGGGAGTTGCTCTGGCAGAACGCGGACAGCGCGGGCGTGCGGGTTTCCCGGAGTCACACTTGTTGCGCAACGGGTCACTCCCAACGTTCCACCTGTTTGGCCTGGTGCGTCGGTCGTCCATCTCGATCTGTCGGCTGGCTCGGACGTCGACGAGCCGTCGGCAAGAGCGGTGAGCCTGGGCGCTGTCGAGGTCGATCCGCAACCTGACGTTCGATGGCGTGGCTGTGTCAACCCATGGTGGCTCCACCGTGACGGGGTTGGCTGACCCCAGCTGAGCTGTGTCCGGCGCCTTGGCTTGGTGGGTCAGCCCCGGAAGACGCAGGTGGGGTCGCGGTCGATCTCGCTGAGCAGGTCGTCGACTCGCTTCGACGCACTACGTCACCATCACGTCGATCGCGTCGTGAACCGGGGCGGGCATCGACCAGAGGTGGACGACCCGGATCCGCACGCCGTACGCCTCCCCGCTCGCGCCCTCGTTCAGGTCCAGCACCGTCACCTGGAAGCCGTTCTGCACCCGGACGTGCCCGACCAGCCGGCCCCCCTGGCGGTCGAGGCTCGTCATCGACAGCAGCGCCGTCGAGCCGTCGAGCCGACGGACCGGCTGCTCCAGCGGCGGCAGGTTGGGCCTCGCCGGGGTGCCCAGCTGGATGACGCCGGCCTGCGGGGGCGGCGGCCGCTGATCGTCTCGGGCGCGCGGGAGTAGCACCAGGACGACGACGACGACCGCCACCGCCGCGACAAGGGCCAGCGCGGGCGCCAGCGAACAGGACGGGACGGGACGGCGCGCTCACCCGACGTCGTCGCCATCGTCATCCCGGTGTGCCGTAGGCCGTTCCCCGCCCGGGAGCACGCACTCGTGGCGCGGGAGCTGAGAGTGCGATGTCTTGACAACGAATCGTTGCAAATGCATCTTGGTATGCATGTCACCGCGGAAGCGTGCCTCATCGGAGCCCAGCGGACCTGCCGTGCCGCAGGCCACCGCGCGCTCGGGCGGGAGGATCCGGGTCGAGCTGTCTGATGCCCGTCAGATGCGGGCTGTTGCCCATCCCACCCGGCTCGCGCTGATCGGCCTGCTGCGGCGCGAGGGACCGCTGACCGCGACCCAGGCGGGTGCCCGGCTGGACGAATCGAGCGGGTCGATGAGTTTCCACCTGCGGCAGCTGGCGAAGTACGGGCTGGTGGAGGAGACCGGTGAAGGGGCCGGCCGGCAGAAGCCGTGGCGGGCGACCGCGCAGTTCACCAGCTGGTCGGCCGCGCCGCACGATCCTGTTCTCGCCGAGGCCACAGCCCAGTTCAGCCGGGTGATCGCCGCGCGGTATGCCGCGCTCACGCAGGCGTGGATCGACCGCCAGCCCTACGAGTCGGACGCCTGGAAGGAGGCGGCACAGTTCGGCGATACCTTCCTGTGGCTGACGCCCGAGGAACTCACCCGCCTCGGTGAGCAGCTGACCGCCTTGCTCGAGCCGTACGACTCCAGGCTCACCGATGATGCCGAACGTCCTGAGGGCAGCAGGCTGGTCAGCTGGCTGCACCTCGCCTTCCCGCTGGCAGAGTCGTGAAAGTCCCGGACCTGCTGCGACAGCGGAACTTCCGACTGTTCTTCGAGGGCCAGTCGGTGTCGCTGCTAGGTGACCAGATCTCGCTGCTGGCCATCCCGCTCACCGCCATCCTGGTCCTGCACGCCGGCGCGGAACAGCTCGGCCTGCTCACGGCGATGAGTCTGCTCCCGAGCCTGCTATTCTCCCTCGCGGCCGGCGCGGCCATCGACCGGCGCGGCCGGCGCCGGAACACGATGCTCATCGCTGACTGGATCCGAGGCGCCGCGATGCTCAGCCTGCCGGTCGCCTACGCGCTGGGCCACCTCACGCTGGTCCACCTGTACCTCGTCGCGTTCGTCGTGGGCACCCTCGACGTGCTGTTCTTCGTCTCCTACAACGCCATGATCGTCGCGCTGGTGCGCCCACACGAGTACGTCGAGGCCAACGCCCTGCTCAACGGCAGCCGCTCACTCGCCGGCGTGCTCGGCCTGACCCTCGGCGGTGCCCTGGTCGGCGCCCTCACCGCTCCCGGCGCGCTGCTCGTGGACGCCGTCAGCTTCCTGTACTCCGGCGCCCAGATCGCACGGACCGACCCGACAGAACCGGCCGCCGACCCAACCCAATCCCACGGCATCTCCCACGGCGCGAGATGGATCGCCGGCAACCCGCTGGTCCGGGCGATGCTCGCCTCGACAGCGACAGTCAACCTGTTCACGTTCATCGGCAACGCCATCCTGGTCCTTTATGCGAGCCGCACCCTGCACCTGGGGCCGACCCTCATCGGTCTCACTTTCGGCGCCGGCGCGGTCGGTGGCATCGTCGGCGCTCTCACCGCCCGCAGGCTCGAACACCGGATCGGGCTCGGCCGTGCACTCGTCGTGGGCTCATTCCTGTTCCCGCTGCCCTGGCTGCTGTTCCCGGCAGCGCACGGCACCGAGGCCATGGTCCTCGGCATGCTCGCCGCCGGTGAGTTCGCCAGCTCCGTCGGCGTCATCTGGCTCGACATCACCGCCGCAGCGATCTTCGCCCAGCAGATCCCCAACCACCTCCGGTCACGAGTCGCCGGCGCCTACCGCACTGTCAACTACGGCGTCCGTCCCCTCGGCGCCGTCATCGGCGGCTTCCTCGGCGCATCGATCGGCCTACGCGATGGCCTGTGGATCGCCGCCATCGGCGCGTCATGCGCAGGACTCCCCCTGCTACGCCAGGCCGTGCTCAGCCTGCGAAGTGCCACCCAACCGCAACCGGCCAGGCAAGCAGCAGTCTGATTCAGACCGCCACGTGACGTACACACGGAGTGTCGTTGCGCCGCCTCTGCCGTGCCCGAGCCGGCCGGCGACTGCGCGGATATCCACTCCGCGGCAATCAACTCGGTAGCCGTTGGTGAACCGCACGAACGCGTCGCCCCTCGGTGGACTTGTCGAGCCCGGGGATGTGCGCAACGGTGCACTCCGCGACCGACCGGACATCGGAAATTGGGGCTGGGCGGCTGCGTCAGTCCAGGCAGAACTCGTTGCCCTCGGGGTCGGCCATCACGATGAGGCCCCCGCTCATCGGGGGAGCAGGCTCGTCGCGACGTACTCGCGTCGCTCCCAGCGCGACGAGCCGGTCGCACTCGGCCTCCAGCGCTGCCATCCGCTCCTCCCCCTGCAGCCCGGGGGCCGCACGGACGTCGAGGTGGACCCGGTTCTTGGCGACTTTGTCCTCCGGCACCTGCTGGAAGAACAGCCGTGGGCCGTGCCCGTCCGGGTCCTCGACGGCCGACCTCGTGTTGCGCTGCTCCTCCGGTACGCCGACCCGCACGAGAAAGTCGTCCCACGCGGCCAGCGGGTCGGCGCCGTCAGGCAGCTCGACTCCGGGCGGCCCGGGGTGGACGTAGCCCAGTACATCGCGCCAAAAGGATGACAGTGCCCTCGGGTCATGGGCGTCGAAAGTGACCTGGATGTGGCGGCTCATCGGGCTGCTCCGTTCGTAGCGGGTTTCGTGTGCAGGTAAGGGTCGCGCATCAGGCGGACCTCGGACAGGTGGTGGATCAGCTCGCGGTGGACGTGCGGCACCCGATCGGCATGGGCAGCGCGGGGAAGGGCTCCTTCGCGCCGACCGGGACTCGGATCCTTCCTTGTTGTCTGTTTCGAGCCTTCCTGCTCGGCTCACCGGGGACCGCGTGGGCGATGCGCTGCAAGGCCAGGCTTGCCTTCTGCCCAAACTCGCGTCGAACCGGCTGGGTCAGCCCCTCGTACATCGCCACCTGGAGAGCGTCTCGCACTGACCCAGGACGTAGGACGCGGTGGCATTCGGCGGCCGAAGCGCGGCCGCGGCGCGCTGGCCGGCTCGGACACCGAGGCCGAGTACAAGCGCGGCTACCAGCTCGGTGGCGCTGTAGTGACGCAACGCGTGAAGGTGCGTGCTGAGCCCGACGCGGGCAGCCATCTTGCGGTAGCGCTGGCTGATCGAGTCCGGCACCAGGGGAGTCGATCCGTCGGCCGACAGGGAGAAGACGAACGCGCCGGCGGCGAGCTCGACCCCGAGGGCGGCGGCCAGCGCGACACATCTGTCGTGGTGCTCCTGCATTACTTCGACGGTCTCGGGGTCGAGTGCAACCCGGCGCTGCTGGTGGGTCTTGGTGTCCTTCTCCCAGCGGTCCTTGCCGTCCTGGGCGATGCTGCGGCTCAGCGACGCGACGCCGTTGACCAGGTCGAGGCGCTCCCAACGCAGCGCGCACAGCTCGCCGCGGCGAGCGCCGGTGGTCATGGCGAGCCAGACGAACGTGCCCCAGTCGGGGTCCTTCCAGGCTTCGTCGGCCAGCAGGGCAGCCTCGGCCGGCGACGGTGGCCGCGGGTCGGGCGTCGGCGCGGAGGGCAACTCGGCGTGAGCTGTTGGGCTGTGCGCGATCCAGCGCCACCGCACCGCTCGCTTGAGGGCGCCGGACAGGATCCAATGAATCTGCCGAACAGTGGAGGCGCCCAACGCCCGGCAGACGTGGGCCGGGCATTCGATCGCCGTACAGCCGGCGACGGCGCAGTCGTGCGCCTTGCGAGTGCGGTGCTTCACGGTCTTGCACTCGTGCGGCCAGGTGGTGCGGTGATAGACCTGCATCCGTCCGCCGCAGTGCTCCCGGCAGGCCCGAAGCTGCAAGCGCCCCACTCGGCAGCGAGTCGAGCCGCCACGCGACCGTCGTGGACGAGCCTTAGGAGTCTTCACGCCGCCAGCGGACAAATAGGCTTCAAGTCACAATGCCATGTCACGAGGCAAACCCGCGACCACCAGGCCCGGCGTGGCAGGCGCGACGAGGAGGAGCGATAGCGCTCTGACCTAAAAGAACGTCGATCACAGAGTCGGGCAAGACGAGTGGGCCGCCTGGGATTCGAACCCAGAACCTACGGATTAAAAGTCACGTACCGGCCTGCCAACGAGTGCCAAGCCGTACCGAGAGGTTCGCCTTTACGCAGGTCAGCGGCACCGGGCGTGTCACCTGGTGCGATCTGTTGCCACCTGCGACCACAGCGTTCGTGCACAGTCCGTGCACGGTTGGGCGCTGCGGAGGGGCCGAGCGTCGCGATGCGAGATCTAGTGCCCGGGAACCACGACGCAACGGATTTCGAATCCGCTGTATGCAATGCACCGAGCCGCCCCCTGCAGCCGCGACACGTCCCGTCGTAGCGGAGTCTCATGCGGCGGGCTGCGCACGCGGAAGCCGTGCAGCACACCCGGCGGAACGACGACCAGCTCTCCGGCCTCGCACACCCGCTGGTGATCGCCGCAGCGGACCAGGACACGACCGCTGACCACCCGCAGGACCTCATCGCCTTCGTGGGCGTGAACGGGGCCAACGTCACCGTCAGGCAGGCGACCGGCTACCACCATCAGCCGAGACACTCTTGGTGGGCCACTCTCTCGTTATCGTCGGGCTTGGGTCGCCGGGTGATCGGGTTCGGCCGTGGACGAGGAGTCATGTTGAAGCTTCGTGAAGGCTTGGCTGACGCGTTGGTCGCCGAGGGCGTCGAGGTGGTCTTCGCCTTGATGGGTCGCCGGGCTATCCGAGGGTGAAGGTCTGATCGGCGAGAACTCCAGCGACCACCCGGGTAGCGGTGCCGGAGAGCTGGGTGGGGCTGGTCCGCTGGGTGTAGTCGCCGAGGCCGAGCTGACCGTAGGTGTTCTGACCCCAGCACCACAGGGTGCTGTCGGTGCGGGTGGCGCAGGTGTGGGCGTGGGCCGCGGCGATGGTGTTCCAGGTGGTGGCGGCGCCGACCTGGACCGGGCTGGTCTGCGGTGAGACGCTGCCGATCCCGAGCTGACCATTGACGTTTCTGCCCCAGCACCACAGGGTGCCGTCGGTACGGGTCGCGCAGCTGTACAGCCAGCCGAGGCCGACGGTGTTCCACACGGCGGCGCCGATCTGGACCGGGCTTACCTGTGGTGTGGCCACACTGCCGATGCCGACCTGGCCGCCGGTGTTGTCGCCCCAGCACCACAGGGTGTGGTCGGTGCGGGTGGCGCAGGTGTGGGAGTAACCAACTGTGACGGTATCCCAATTGGTGACTGCGGCCCCGACCTGGACCGGGGTGCCTTGCGGTGTGACGACGTTGCCGATCCCGACCTGGCCGACGTTGTTGAGGCCCCAGCACCACAGGGTGTGGTCGGTGCGGGTGGCGCAGGTGCCGCCGGCGCCGGCGCTGGCCTGGGTCCAGGTGTTGAGCAGGCCGACCCGGACCGGGCTGGTCTGGATCGCGACGATGCCGATGCCCAGCTGCCCGTCGCCGTCGTAGCCCCAGCACCACAGCGAGCCGTCGGTCTTCGTCGCGCAGGTGAAGATTGTGCCGACGGCGACCGTCGCCCAGGTGGTTCCGGCGACCTGGGTCGGCACGTACTTGGTAGCCGTACTGCCGACCCCGAGCTGCCCGTAGTTGTTCTGACCCCAGCACCACAGGGTGCCAGCGGCCAACACGCCGCAAGCGTGAGAAGTACCACTGCCGGCGCTGGTCCAGGAGGTCGCGGCGCCGACCTGTACCCGGGTGCTGGTCGCGCGGGTGGCCCCGTCGCCGAGTTGCCCGTAGGTGTTCTGACCCCAGCACCACAGGGTGCCGTCGGCCTTGGGGGCGCAGGTGTGACCGAGGCCGCCCGCGCCGACCGCGGCCCAGGTGGACAGCGCGCCGACCTGGCCGGGGACGTTCGTCTGTGTGGTGTTCCCGGCGCCGAGTTGCCCGTTGGTGTTGACGCCCCAGCACCACAGCGTGCCGCCGCCGGTCCGGGTAGCGCAGGTGAAGGCGCTACCGGCGCCCACGGTCGCCCAGGTCGTCGCCACCCCGACTTGGGCCGGGGTGAACTGCCGGGTGGCGTAGTTGCCGACTCCGGCCTGCCCGTTGTTGTTCCTACCCCAGCACCACAGCGTGCCATCGGTCTGAGTACCGCAGGTGTGGGAGGAACCGGCCGACACGCTGGCCCACGTGGTCGCCACCCCGACTTGGATGGGACTCATCTGCGGCGTGACGTTGTTGCCGATCCCGACCTGATAGTCGGCGTTGTTCCCCCAGCACCACAGGGTGCCGTCGGACTTCGTTGCGCAAGCATGCTGGTCACCGACCTCTACCGTCGCCCAGGTGGTGGCCACGCCGACCTGCACGGGGCTCTTCTGCGGAGTGACGATGCTGCCGATCCCGATCTGGCCCTGGCTATTGTTGCCCCAACACCACAGGGTGCCGTCGGTCTTCGTCGCGCAGGTGTCGCCCGCGGCGGCACTCACCGTCGCCCATGTGGTCAGCGCCCCGACCTGCACCGGGCTCGCCTGCGCGGTCAAGTTGCCCTGTCCCAGCTCACCCACCGAGTTGTCGCCCCAGCACCACAGGGTGCCGTTGGTCTTCGTCGCGCAGGTGTAGCTGCTGCCGGTTCCGACGGCGGCCCACGTCGTACCGGTGATCTGGGTGGGGCTGGCCTGAAGCAGACCGCCGACCCCAAGCTGACCGCTGGTGTTGAGGCCCCAACACCACAGGGTGTGATCGGTGCGGGTGGCGCAACCGTTGCTGCCGCCAGAAGAGACCGCGTTCCATGTCGTGGCGCCGGTGCTCTCCTGCGTGGGGGACAACTCTGCGGAGAAGTCGGCGACACCGCCCTGGCCGAGCGTCCCGTCGCCGAACCACTTCAGCACCGCCGTCACCGTCACCGTGCTGCTGGCCGCGCTTTCCGCGGTCCAGCTACGCCAGACGGCGATCACCGTGTAGGTGTACGTGCCGGCCGGTACGGACGGGTCTGCGCAGGTGAGGGTGCCGGCCGGGATGAAGGTGGCGCTGTTCGCCGGGTCCGTGCCGCAGGCGTTCGAGGGGGTCGCACCCGCGTAACGGATGACGGTATAGCCGGCGAGTGTCCCCGAGGGAGGTGTGGGCGCGGTCCAGTTCACGGTGACCGTCGCCCCGGATGCTGAGGCGGTGACGCCGGTCGGGGCGGCCAGGGTGCCGGTGGTGCCGGCCCCGCTGCCGGCGCCGGCGCTGTGCCAGTACGCCAGCGCGGAGGGAGCCACGATCACCGTCAAGGCCAGCGCGACACCCGTCACGACCGCGAAGCGCCTCGCTCGAAACGCCGACACCCGCATATGGCCGCGCGGGACGCCTCGCCACGCCGGGCACGCCGCGAGACCCAGGCGCCGCGAGCGGCCGGCCCGAGTCTTTGGCGGGGTCATGCGACTCCTGTCATGAGTGAGCTTGGCCGCCGTGGCCTGGTAGGGATAACGCCGAGTCGCCGGGGTAGTGCGAGGGATGTCCCCCCGCGTCACCCGGCGACGTTCGTGCGGCTGGTGCGACTAGCTGACGGCGTATGCCAGGTTGACCGTGACGTTCTTGCACAGGTCCTGGTTGACGGCCCGGTTGATCATCTGCAGGGTCGCGCCGGTCGTGGCCTGCGCGCCGCCGGAACCCGAGGTGAACGACACCGAACTGGTACCGGCGACGAGCACCGGCGTGCCAACCGACGGCTTGGAGGGCTGGACGATCGTGAAGTCGGCCGCCGTGCAGCCGGCGTTGCTGGTCGAGGAGACGCTGATCACGACGGAGGTGATCGACACGTCAGTCGCAGCGGGGTTGTTCACGGTGAAATCGACCGGCTGCGCCGTGCCACCGGGAACCAGACCGGAGTGGGTGCTGTTCTGCGTCACGGTCAGCGCGGTGGCGGTTCCGGTCGTGCCGGAGCCGGTGCCGGAGCCCGTGGTCGTCCAGTAGGCGAAGGCGGCGCCGGCGCCGGCCAGGACGATCGCCACGGTGCCGGCGACGACGGAAAGGCGCTTCCTGTTCGCGTTCATGATGTCCTCCGTTCTGCGTAGAAGAATGAGGACACCGAACGAAGCCTCACGCCATTCCGGCCTAGCCACCGCCAGCTCATACGAACTGGCCGGGCAGGTGGTCGGCCACGACGCGCGGCTCGACACTCATCACATCGGCGGACCCGGCGGGCTTCTGTTCCGCCGAACGGGCCCAAATCGTGGCCGCCGAACTCCACCACGTCGTCGTGCAGTTCTGCCCGCCCGCGGTGGAACCGGCCGTAGAACTTCAGCAACAGCGCAAGGCCGAGCTGGTGTCACGGTGCTTCGCCGCGACCAGGTGTGGCTCAGCACCGACCAACGTCCAGTGCTCAACCAGGTCCCGAGCGGTCTTCTTCTTGGCGTCCTCGGTGCTTCCAGCCTCTTGCTTGACGTCAAGCCAATGCCGCTCGCGCATGGTCCCGTCTTTCGATGGCTGTCTCGATGTCGGCCACCGAGCTTGGTTGCCATCTCGGCAAGGTCGGTCCACGGTAAATCGGCAATGAAGACCGCTGGGGATCAGTTGGGGTGCTCATGGGCTGATGATGCATGAGTCACCTCTCTAAGGTCTCGCCTTGCCAGCCGGGCGGACCCTCGGTGCGCGTGGATCTCGTCGCGTGACATTGGCTAGCTGCGTCGAACGAGCGCGTGGAATCACCCTGGGTGCTGAGGGTCGGCAGTGAACCGCCCTGACTTTCTTGGAGGCCGGGTTATGCCGCGTTGTGCTGGGTGAGGGCGGCGTTCTGAGGGTAGTGGGTGTTCTCGTACTGGGTGGGTGGGATGTGACCGATGCTGCCGTGCAGCCGGGTGTCGTTGAACCACTGGACCCGGCTGGCGGTGGCCAGTTCGAGGTCACCGACACCTCGCCACGGACCCTCGTGCCAGACCGGTTGGTGTAGCGGATGGAGGTGTATTGGCTGCCGGCATCACTGTGATGCACCAGCCCGGCCCATGTCCTCACCGGCCCGGGCGCGGGTCCACAACGCCATGTCCAAGGCGTCAAGGGGCAGGTCGGTGGGCATCGACGTTGCGGTGCGCCAACCGACGATCCGCCGGCTGAACGCATCGGCGACTAATGCGGTGAACGCCGTCCCCGCCCAGGTCGGGACGTAGACATCCCACGCGAGTCGGGGTCAAGTATTCGCGGTGGCGAGTTCGCTGGTGAGGCTGACGTTCCAGGCGGTGGTCTCGTCCCACGACTTGTCGTGTTGTAGGCAGAGCCGGCCGAGGAGCTTGTTCGCGAGATTGCGCGGCGCGGCGTTGTGGTGGTCGCCGGCCGCTTGTCGGCGGTTGTAGTGCTCGCGTGCCCCGGGGCTGTTGGTGAGCATCGCGAAGGCCCACCAGTGGCAGGCGTCACCGGCGCGCTTGTTGCGGACCTTCCGCGCGGCGACGTGCCGGCTGCGCCCGGATGCGCGGGTGACCGGCGCGGTACCGGCAAAGGCCCGCGGGCCGCCGGCTGTGCTGAACCGGGTGGGGTCATCGCCGACCTCGGCGAGGACCCGCGCAGCCAGGATGGGACCGAGGCCGGGAGCCGAACGTAGGACCGGCGCGAGCGGGTGCTGTTCGAACTGGGCTGCCAGGGCATGCTCCAGCTGTTCGACGGCTGTCTGCATCGAGCTGATGATCGCGAGCAGCCCGGTGACGGCCTGTCCGAGGGCCTTCTCTACCGGTGTGGACTGCCTCAGCGAAGGCGTGTTGAGTGCGGCCAGGATCTGCTCGACGAGGGCAGCGTCGTTGCGCCGGCCGCACCGGTGCGGCAGCGTCACGATCCTGCGGCTTGTCATCTTCAGCCCGAGCTCGGTGTCGGAGCGGCGGCCAGGATCGTGAGCGCCGCCTTGTGCTTGAGGTTCGGAAAGGCCTGCAGTGCTTGGGGATGGAACTCCAGCAGCACCGAACGGAGTCGGCCGATCGTCTGGTGCAGCGCCCATACTGCCTCCTGGTGCTGCCGGGCGAGCGCCTTCACTGCCAGTCCCGCATCGCTGATCGCGGGCAGCGGCCGGTGCTGATGCCGGCCGGTGCGCAGAATGTCAGCCAGGACGAACGCGTCGCCTGGGTCGAACTTCTTGCCGGACTGGCCGTGCCGCTCGCGGTAGCGGGCGACCGCACGCGGGTTGATCGGGTAGATCGTCAGTCCCGCTGCCTGCACGGCCACCACGATGAGGTTCTTGTCGGTCTCGATCGCGACCGGCACGTCAGTGACGTCATCGCCGTGCTCGGCCAGCATGCTCACCAGCTTGCTGAAGCCGGCGGCGCCGGTGTCGATCCGCCGCCGCTGGAGGACCCGACCGGCCTCGTCGAGGACGGCGACGTCATGGTGGGCCTCAGCCCAGTCGATGCCGCAGGTGATGCTCATCTGCCTCCTTGCTCGCTGCCTTCAGGGGCAGAGCCGCAGGGTGCGTGCGGCGACCTAATGGAAGCGCTCGAGGCGCGGCATCTCACCAGCCGATCACCGACCCGGCGACTGGCAGGGCCACCGTCTACGTTCAGGCCTCGACGGCCGGGTGAAGCATGGGAGTGGTCACCTGTCAGCGGCTCAAACGACACCCTTCACAGGCCCGGACCGGTCAAATCTCAGGGGCCTCCTGCCAGTCGCCACCGCGGCCCCACCAAGGATCACGGCCCACCCATTAGGTGAAGTCCACCAGCCACAGCCGGTTGGGCTGGCTGGCGCCGAAGTTGCGTTTCACCAGGTCCAGCGGTCGCGTCGCAGCCGGGTCAGCCTTGGTCGTGACGAACCGTTTCCCGCGCCGTATCCCTTGCAGGCCAGCGGTTTTCATCAGCCGCTCGACCTGACAGCGTGGCACGCTGATGCCTTCGCGGATCAGCTGATACCAGACCTTGCGAACCCCATACAGGCCGCGGCCGATCTTCGGGTCGGCGTGCACCCGCCGGATCTCGGGCAGCAGTTCGGCGTCCCGCAGCGCCCGCGCCGAGGGCGGCCGGCCGTCCACCTTGCCTGGCTAGCAAGCGGGCGGCTCGACGCGATCATCATGTTGTCGAACAAGCCGTGGGACACCGCCGCAGGAGTCGCCATCGCCCGCGAGGCGGGTGCGCGCGTCGTGGAC
The DNA here is from genome assembly GCA_003244095.1 of Pseudonocardiales bacterium. Classification (GTDB taxonomy): domain Bacteria; phylum Actinomycetota; class Actinomycetes; order Mycobacteriales; family QHCA01; genus QHCA01. Next base: position 15,184 of record QHCA01000314.1, read on the forward strand.
GCGGATGGATCCGAACACACGTTCCAGTCGAGGGTGCCGATCGCAACGTCGCCGACCCTATACGACGCGGTCATCGACCTTGTGAGGGTCGCACTGTCAGACACGAATTCGACAATCTAGGCCAGGGGCTTGGGCGGGAGAGTGGCTCGGACGTGAGGGGCTCGGTCTACAAGCGCTGCCCATGCGGCACCACAGGGACGCCCGGCAAGCCAGCCTGCCGAAAGGCACACGGACGTTGGTACTGGCGCGCCGACGCCGGGACCGATCCGGCGACGAAGCGCCGGCTGCAGGAACACGGGTCGGGATACGGCACCCAGGCCGAGGAGAGCCTGTCTACGTACCTGGAGAGGCGGCGCACTGGCACTTGGGTCGACGATCAGACGTTGACCGTCGAGGCATGGCTGAACCTCTGGTTGGACGAGGCCCGCGAGCGGCTGGAGCCGGTCACGATCCAGGGATACGCCTCCCACATCAAGCACTACCTGATCCCCAAACTCGGGCCATTCGGCTGCGAGATCTGCGGCGCCATCAGGTGGAGGCCCTGTTCCGGGAGATCGCGACGGGACGGCTGCCAACGCCCACCGGCCGAAGCGGGGTCTCTGTTGAACGTCGATCGGGCCGCACCCTCGACTCTGTCCGGCGGACCCTGCGAGCGGCGCTCGCGACGGCAGAGCGCCGCGGCCTGGTGTTCTCCAACGTCGCTCAAGGTCGCATCGACGCGATACCGGCCGCCGGCCGTGCTGATGCCTCGTGGTGGGAGCCCGACCAGGTCGCCCTGTTCTTGGCCAGCATCAAGGGTGATGAGTTGCGAGCCCTGTACGAGGTGGCGGCGTTCGCCGGGCTCCGTCGCGGCGAATTGCTCGGCCTGCGGTGGATGGATGTCGACCTCGAGAACGCGAACGGCGGCCTACTCATCCGGCAGTCGCTATCGAGCATCGGCGGTGACCATGCGTGCCCAACCTGCTCTGGCACGCACCGGGGCCGGCGGCTGAAATCGCCAAAGTCCGCTGCGGGCACTCGCTGGGTGCCGCTCGTCCGACAAACGGTGACCGCATTGACGGCGCATCGCGACAACCAAGACAACGACGGCGCCGAACGGGCCGCCTCGTACGTCGAGCACGGCCTGGTATTCGCCCTGCCGAACGGAGATCCGCTACGGCCGGACCGGGTGACGAAAGACTTTGACGCCCACGCGGCGGCGGCCGGCTTACCGCGAATCAGGCTTCATGAGCTGCGCCACGGCGCTTGCTCCCTCCTCCTGGCCGCTGGCGTCCCGTCGAGACGGTGGCGATGATCCTCGGCCACACTTCTCCGGATGTGACCCGATCGGTGTACGCGCACCTGCTCCGCGGCCCGGCGAGCGAAGGGATGAGAGCGGCCGTCGCGCTCGTGCATCCCAGGAGCGCCGCTGGATGAGCCCGTAACGGTTCCGGTCCGCCGGCAGGTCGATATGACCTTCTCCCGCTCATCGAGGGCCTCGATCGTGGCGGACCGCCTATCCGGGTCCATCCCAATCACCACACGTCCAATCGCTACTCTCCTCACCCCTCGAAACCGGATGATGTCGACGAGGAGGGCAGCCAGGCCAGGTCCAGCCGAGGGACCGGGACTGAGCAGGACGACTGAGTACTGGGGGCCAGGGCCTCGGGTTCTGCGCTGTCATGCTTGACGAACCGGGGGACAAAGGGCTTTGACGACTAGCGCAGTGCGTACGCCCGTAACCGCCCGTTCCTGTCTTGCAGCGCAGAGGATGGCCAACTGGGGTCGAGTGGCATATTTGGGGGGTTGTGTAGTTTTTTCGTCGATATCGGCGACACCCTTGACAGTTTGTTATGGGAGGAGGACGGTCAGTCACGTCTTCGAGGGCGTGAATCGGTCGAAGGCCGTCAGACCGTTCAACATCGACCGGATCGGACGCGGAATCACGTGGGTGCGTCGCCTACGCCGGGGATTGCTTTGAGGTCTACGTCACAGTGGGTCGGGGTCGGGGGCTTCCCTGACCTGCCAGTGCAACAACGGGGAAAGGATTGATCATGATCAAGCGCATCGCCTGCGCTGCGGCGGTTACCGCGGCTCTAACGACCGGCACGCTCGGCTTGGCGGGTCCGGCGTCGGCCGCGAGCGTGAACGGCAGCCCAACCGCATTCGCCCAACCGAACATCAACCGCGTCACCTGCGGCACCCGGACTGACTGGCTTCGGATCTTCTCGAACGCAACGACCTGCTGGGCCAATCCTGGGTCGATCAACGTCACGCTGTACAACGTTTACGAGTGGTGCGGCGGCAACAACTCCGGGTACCTCAGGACCTCACGTGGGATCCAAAACTTCAAAGCGCATACGTGCGGCGTGTTCCCGCCAGGCACGACCGCGACCGTGACTCAGATTGTGATCTACGCCTGATCCACCGGAGCGAGCTGGGTGTCGCTCACACGGGATGCCCAGCCCGTTCGGCCAAGACAAGATCACCCGCGCGGCAGCGAACAGAACGTCCGCGCCACCGTCGTCCCGCGCGCACCGTCCGGTTCCTACGCCTCCGACGACACACCCCCACAACCCCCCGCCACAACCCTGCCGCAGTTGCTGGACTGGGACGAGGAGACGGTGCAGGAGCACTGGGACCTCGTGCTCGAGGTGGTGCGAACTCACGAGTCCGCAGACGTGCTGGCTGACGCGTCGGTCTGGTGCAACCGGGCAGAGCCTGATGTGCAGGCGGTGGGCCTTGACCTGCTCGGGAGCTCGGCGTGAACGTCCCGGCGGCTCGTGACCAGCTGCTCGAGGCCGGCTGGGTCCTGCTTGAGAGCAGGGACTGCGACGTTCGTTGGTCGCTCGCGCTCGGCAGCAACTCGTCCGACGGCCGGACCACGCCGCTGCTGCTTGCCCCTGATTGACGATGAAGACGAGGACGTGCGCTTGCGCGCGACCGCCGGCCTGTCCGTCCCGGCAGACGACGAACCTGCGCAAGGCCCAGTCGTGGATGCCCTGCTCGAAGCTCTCGGTGACTCGTGCGCGGACGTTCGTGACCGGGCTGCGTTCGCTCTGGGTGTGCAGCGCGACGTGGACTCCACGGAGGTGCGTGACGCCTTGCTGGCGAGGTTCTCCGACGACGACGAGGCGGACACGCCAGGGGAGGCTGCGGTCGGCCTGGCCCGACGTGGTGACCCTCGGGCGCTCAAGCGACTGCTCGAGCGCCTCTCCGACGCGGACGTCGGCAACCTGTGGGTCGAAGCCGCGGCCGAGCTCGGCAACGCGCGCCTCCTGCCGGTGCTGCTTCAGCTGAAGTCCTCGGGTTGGCAGGTGGTAGCGGTAGGTGTGCAGGCTGGCCCCATACAGACCAGAGGCCCTGGCCAGCTGGAAAGGTTGAGAGCAACATCTGAGATGTGCCCCATCGGCGCCGCCGGCCACACTGCTCGCTGTGCACACTCTGTGCACACTTTTTTGGAGTAGACTTCCATGGCGAGTCGATCACTCGACAAGAGGCCAGGTCAGGGCCTAGCTTCGGGTGGGCCGCCTGGGATTCGAACCCAGAACCTACGGATTAAAAGTCCGCTGCTCTGCCCGTTGAGCTAACGGCCCGGTACGCGGGCTCAGGGTAGCGAGGGCGCCCGCCGGGACGCGACTGCGATCCGCCCGGGCCCTTCCCCGGTGATCCAGGGCCGGTGAGGCCTGCTGGGACCGGCCCGACGAGGCCTGGATCAACCTCGATGCACCGCGGCGAACGGGGACCGGCGGTGAGAAGCCCGTCTGCGGGCCTAGAGTTCGCTGCATGGACGGCGAGCCGGTCACCGCCGAGCCCGCACGCCGGGTCGGCAGGTCGGTGTTCACCCAGGCCTGGGAGCCGACCGTCTTCCTCCACTGGCCGGTCGACCCCGACGCGGCGGCCCGGCTGATGCCCAAGGGTTGTCGACCGGACACGTTCGAGGGCCTCACCTACGTCGGGCTGATCCCCCTGGTCATCCGCCGCGTCCGAACGCTCGGCACGCCGCCGGTGCCGTACCTGTCCACCTTCACCGAGCTCAACGTACGGCTCTACAGCGTCGACGCCGCTGGCCGGCGCGGCATCGTGTTCCTTTCCCTGGAGGCCGAACGCCTCGTGCCGGTCCTGGTCGCGCAGGCGACGTACGGCCTGCCGTACAAGTGGGCGAAAATGTCGTACGAGAACTGCGGCGACGAGCACACCTGGCACTCGGTCCGCCGCTGGCCGGGACCACATCAGGCCCACGCGCACGTCCGGGTCAGCGTCGGGGCACCGATGGTTCAGCCCGACCCGCTTGCCATGTTCCTGACCGCGCGATGGGCCCTGCACACGACGCTGCCGGGCGGCCGGTCGGCCCGGGCGGCGACCGAGCATGCGGTCTGGGGGCTGCACGAGGCGACCGTCGACGAGCTGGACGAGACCGTCATCGAGGCCGGCGGGCTGCCCGCGCCGGTCGGCGAGCCGCACGTGATGTTCTCCCCCGGGGTGACGGCCCGGATCGGCCCGCCGGAGCGGCTAGAACGTCACTGACGACCGGATGCCGATGCGGGAGTAGTCGGTGTTGGCCTTCATGCCGAACCACCGGTCGGAGATGAACAGCCCGATGTCGCTCAGCATCGCGTCGTGCATCGGATACGCCCGGGCCGGCGCGACCGCACGGACGAAGTCGAGGGCCTCGGCCACCTTCAGCCAGGGTGCGCAAATCGGCACGAGCAGCGTCTCGATGTCGCCGTCGGGCACGAACAAGGCGTCGCCCGGGTGGTAGAGGCGCTCGTCGATGACGAAGCCGATGTTCGGGCAGCCCGGCAGCCCCTCGTAGATCTCGGCGTGGAGCCCGCCGACTGCCTGGACACTGAAGCCGGCCGCCTCGAACGCCTCCCCGGGCGCCACCGTGACGACGCGGTCGGCGGGCTGCCCGACCTGGGCCGCCACAGCCGCGTTGGTGTAGACGGTGAGCGCCGGATCGGCGGCGAGCGCGGCCGTGACCCGGCCGACGTCGATGTGGTCGACGTGCTCGTGCGTCACGAGTACGGCAGCCGCACCGGCCAGCGCCTCGGGCTCGCTCCACTGGCCCGGATCGACGACCAGCACCCCGTCCTCACCCTCGAGGCGGACGCACGATTGGGTGTATTTCGTCAGTAGCATTCCATGAATGTTATCTGTTCGAGACTCTTCCCAAGAGGGGGCCTTCCGTGCCAGGGTGGCATCGAAGGGCCGGATCAACGCCTCACACGCTATGGCGCACCACTGGTGCCGCCGCCACTAGCTTGGCGCTCCGGCCCTTCGCCATGCCGGCACACCGCAGAACCCAGACGGCCACCAGCCGCCCGACCGGACATCACAGACTCAGCTCGCCGCACGCCCTACCATCGGGGTGTGACAGCACCTTCCTTGCAGAGCCGGCTGCGGGCCCGGGGATACCGGATGACACCGCAGCGCCAGCTCGTCCTCGACTCCGTCGAGGCGTTGCGGCACGCGACGCCCGAGGAGATCTGCGCCGACGTACGGCGGACCGCGGCCGGCGTCAACATCACCACCGTCTATCGCACCCTGGAGCTGCTCGAAGGCCTCGGCATGGTCACCCACACCCACCTGGGCCACGGTGCGCCGACCTTCCACGCCTCCGGCGGAGAGGAACACGTGCACCTGGTCTGCCAGGCGTGCAGCGAGGTGACCGAGGCCCCGCCCAGCCTGGTCGACGGGGTCGCGCGCCAGCTGGCAGCAGAGCGAGGGTTCGCCGTCGACGTCGGTCACTTCGCGATCTTCGGTACGTGTGCCGCGTGCCAAGCCGCAGGCACGGTGCAGGACACGTGATGCCGCACCTGCCCGGCGCGGTGGGCGCCGAAGGAGTCGACGCGGGGGTCGCGACGCACTACGGCGACCCGTTCGGCGAACAACGCGCGCTGACCGATCAGGCCGGGCTGGTCGATCGGGGCAACCGCGGCGTCGTGGCCGTATCCGGCGCCGACCGGCTGTCCTGGCTGCACAGCCTGACCACCCAGCACCTGACCGGGCTGCCGCCGTTGCACGGCACCGAGAGCCTGATCCTGAGCCCGCACGGCCACATCGAGCACCACCTGGTCGTTGCCGAGGACGGCCGGACCACGTGGCTCGACGTCGAGCCGGCGACCGTGCCCGCCCTACTCGCCTTCCTCGACTCGATGCGGTTCATGCTGCGGGTCGACCCGGCCGACGTCAGCGGCGACTGGGCGGTCCTCACCCTCGCCGGCCCGGCCGCCCCCGCCGCGCTGACGGCGATCGACATGACACCAGGCGATCAGCCCTACGACCTCACGCCGCTGCCCGGCGGCGGCCTCGTCCGCCGGATGCCCGGCGGCGCGTTCGATCTGCTGGTGCCCCGCGCTGCCGGTGTCGCCGAACGGCTGGTCGGTGCCGGTGTGCGGCCGGCCGGGATGTGGGCGTACGAAGCGCTGCGGGTAGCCGCCCGCCGTCCGCGGCTGGGCTGGGAGACCGACCACCGCACGATCGTGCAGGAGGGCGGCTGGATCGACACCGCGGTGCACCTCGACAAGGGCTGCTACCGCGGCCAGGAGACCGTGGCCCGGGTACACAACCTCGGCCGGCCGCCGCGCAAGCTGGTCCTGCTGCACCTGGACGGCTCGGCCGAGACGCTCCCGGCCCACGGTGCCGTGATCACTCTGGAGGACCGGCCGGTGGGATTCGTCGGTACGGCCGTGCGACACCACGAGCTCGGGCCGATCGCCCTGGCCATCGTGCGGCGAAACACCGCCGACGATGCCCCGCTGCGGATCGACCGGGTCGACGCCGCCATCGAGACGGCCGTCGACGCCGCCTGAGGCGAGTCGTCCTGCTCAGCGACCGAACAGCCCCTTGCGCTTCTTCTGGGCTGACGGGGTGTACGGCCGCGAGGGCGGCGACGAGACCGGGGGGTTGTCCGGCGGGTCGTCCAGGCCGAGGAAGGACAGCTCCCGCATCAGCGATGCCGTGTCGTTGAGGTGTACGGACGGATGCGCCTCGTCGGCCGGATCCCCGGGCTCGTACTCGACAGCCGGCTCCGGCACCTCGTCCTCGACCTCCTCGGCCTCCTCCGCGTCGTACTCGCGGGACAGCTCCGACAACAGGGCCGAGGCCTGCCAGACAGCGGCCTCGATGGAGGGCTCAGCCTCCTCGGCCACCGGCGCGCGAGGCACCGGAAGGTCCGGTATGACAGTCAGCTCGACCGCCGGCTCGAGGGCAGGCTGGGGGTCGACCTCGGGCGAGACCTCGACCTCGATCTCGGGCTCAGGCTCGGCGTCGGCACGGGACGGGACGACGATGTCGAGCGACCCGCCGTGCACGAGCCTGGCGATGACGTACGTCGCCTCGAACAGCGTGAACCCGCACAGGTCGGCCAGCTCCCGCACCGACCGCTTGCCGTCGACGTGACCGATGGCCGCCCACGCGTCACTGGACAGGTCAAGAGCGGTGTCGGCGGCGAGCCCGGCCGGTGACACCCTCGGGACGGCGTCCGGGCCGGGGACCAGCTTCACCAGGCGGCTCCAGGCCCGCTGCCGCTCGATCACCTGGCGGAGCAGCTCAGCCGCCGACAGGCCGCCGGCGATGCCCTCGCGGGTGCTCTCGCCGTCGACGAACTCCCAGTGGCCGGCGGTCAGGCCGAGCAGGTCCGCGCCGTCCTCCAGGACCTGCTCTATGACGAAGGCCTCCACCACGGACTGGTCGACGTACCCCAGCCGGACGAGCAGCTCACCGAGCCGCCAGGCCTGCAGCGCCCCCTCCTGCGCGTCCAGGGCCTCGGCCAGCGCAGCCGNNCGGGACGAGGGCGCCCGAGCTGACCAGCCGGTTGCCCAGCCGCCGGCCCGGGTGCGGCATGGCGATGAAGTAGATGGCGCCCTCCCGCAGGTAGACCAGCGCCTCTCCACCGTCGGGGTCGACGACATGGAGGCAGCCGCTGGCCCATTCCTGGGCCAGTGCCTGCAGGGCCGCCGAAAGCGCGGTCTCAGCAAGGTCTCCCTGGAGCACTCGACGCCTCCCCTCGGCCGGCAACCACAGGTGACAGATGTCTCCATCTGTCCTTTCGGCATGTGTGGCCGGGACGTTGAGGAACAAGCAGATACGCCGCGCGCCCCACAGCGGGCGCCTTCCGTGTCACGATTCGAGGGTGGACAGCACGCTTATCACGGTCGCGCCCACCGGCGCGGAGACGGCCAAGGACACCGCGCCGGCGCTTCCGGTCACCCTGCCGGAGCTGCTGTCGACCGCACGGGACTGCGCAACGGTCGGCGCCGGCCTGATCCACGTCCACATCCGCGACGATCACGCTCGCCCCACGCTCGACCTCGGCCGGCTCCGCGAGACGGTCGTCGCGTTGCGCGAGCAGACCGACCTGATCGTGCAGCTGTCGACCGGCGGGGCGGTCAGCGACCCGGAGTCCGACCGCTTGCGGGTCCTCGACGCCGACCCCGACTCGGCCAGCTGCTCGATGGGCACGGTCAACTTCGGCACCGACGTCTTCGTCAACCGCTGGGAGTTCATCGTCGAGCTGCACCAGCGGATGCAGGAGCGGGAGATCGTCGCCGAATACGAGATCTTCGACCTGGGCCACCTCGCCTCGCTGCGGCGGCTGCTGGACACGTACGGCCCCCCGTACGGCGATCATGTCCATTGCGACCTGGTCATGGGGGTGCCGGGCGGCATGCCCGGTACGACGGCGGCCCTGGTCGCCGCCGCACAGATGCTCCCGGAAGGTGCGACCTTCAGCGCAACGGGTGTCGGACGCACTACTCTGTGTGTAGCTCTCGCAGCATTGTCAGCCGGCGGCCACCTGCGAGTCGGGATGGAAGACACGCTCTCGTACGCACCTGGTCAACCGGTAGTGAACAACGCACAGCTCGTGGCTCGGGCCGCCGGCCTGGCCCGCATCGCACTTCGCCCGCCTATGGGCATCGAGGAGGCACGCGGCATGCTCGCTGTCAAAGATCGGCGGCCGGCCAACGCGGCAGCGACGTCCGCGGGGGCTCCAGGGGGCCCGCGATGAACGACGTACGCCCCGGTGGCAAACGGCGCATCGACCGGGTCCTCGACGACGGGTTCATCGACGACCTGTCCACCATGACGATGGAGGACCTTCGCACGCACCGCGCCGAGGCCGAGCAGGAGGAGGTCGACATGTCCTACCTGCGGAAGCTTCTCCACGGCCGGATGGACATCATGAAGGCCGAGCTCCGGGTCCGCTCCGCCGGCGGCTCCGACCGGGTCGTCGACGACCTCGGGCACGTGCTCGCCGACGACGGCCCCACCGCGCCGTTCGGCCTCGGCCGGCACAGCACGCTGCAGCCCTCGCGGGTCGACGAGCACCACCGCCGGGTCGAGAAGCTGGTCGCCGACGTGGGCCTCAGCGATGCGCACGGGCTGTCCGACGAGCAGTTGAGGGCAGCCCTCTCGCACTTCGCCGTCGAGGAGCGCACCGTCTCGGACCTGCGGCGCGCGGTACAGCGCGTCATGGACCTGTTCGGCACCGAGATCGCCCGCCGCTACCGCGACGGTGAGGCCAGCGTCGACACCCTCCTGACGAGGGAGCAAAGCTGAGCGTCGTCCTCGCCCGGGTGACCCGGTCCGGATTCGTCGAGAGCGAGCACCGCGGCTCGGTGGTCAGCCTCGACCCGGAAGGTACGCAGGTGTTCGCCCTCGGTGACGTCGAGACGCCGGTTTTCCCGCGATCGTCGCTCAAGCCGTTGCAGGTCGTCGGGATGCTGCGCGCCGGCCTGTCCCTGGCGACGCCCGACGTCGCCCTGGCGGCGGCGTCGCACTCCGGTGAGGGCAAGCACGTGAGCCGGGTACGCGACCTGCTGCACCGCGCCGGCCTGCCGGAGTCGGCCCTGGCCTGCCCAGCGAGCCTGCCGCTGTCGCAGGCCGCCGCGGAGGCGACGATCCGGGCCGGCGGTGGGCCGTCCCGCGTACAGATGAACTGCTCCGGCAAGCACGCGGCGATGCTGCTGACCTGCCTGGCCGGCGGCTGGCCGACCGAGGGCTACCTCGACCCTGGCCATCCCGTGCAGAAGACGATCCGCGGCGCGATCGAGGACCTGTCCGGCGAGCCGGCCGCGGCCGTCGGGGTCGACGGCTGCGGTGCCCCGGTGTTCGCCATGTCGCTGTGCGGCCTGGCGCGCTCCTTCGCCCGGCTCGTGCGGGGTGCACCGGGCTCGCCGGAGCGGACCGTCGCCGACGCCATGCGGGCGCACCCCGACCTGGTCGGAGGTGACGGCCGGGACGTGACCAGCATGATGGCCGGCGTGCCGGGACTGCTGGCCAAGGACGGCGCGGAGGGTGTGTACGCCGCGGCACTGGACACCGGCGCCGCCACCGCGGTCAAGATCGACGACGGCGCGGCCCGGGCCCGCGCGCCGGTGATGGTCCGCGAGCTCCGCCGGCTCGGCGCGGAGGGCCCGGTGCTCGACGAGCTGGCCGAGCTGCCGGTGCTCGGCGGCGGCCGCCCGGTCGGCACCGTCCGCACCGTCTACTAACCCAGCAAGAGGGCGCCGACGGCGTCTGACCGGCGGTAGGCCCGCCACTGTGTGTGCACGGGCGGCACGATCCAGCCGATCCGGAAGCCGGCGTCGATTCGGGTGGGTGAAGCAGCTATCCAGTCGTCGGGGCCGCTGTGCAGCACTCCGCCCGCTGCCGCGACGAGATCGGCGTCCACAGACCCGGGTTCCATGACGAAGTGCCAGCGCCGGTCGTGCGGCACCGTCGCGGTGGGACACCTGGTGTTCAGCTGTTCGTGCAGGAACGCGCCATACCGTGCGGGGAGGTCGACGATGTCGAACCGGGACGTGATCAACGCGATGCCCCAGCCATGGTCGGCCCAGGTTTCCTCGGCTTGCTCCGGGTCGTTGATCGTGGTGCCGTCGAGCAGGTGCGGCTCGATGCAGTCTCCTCGCTCGCACGGACAGCGGCCGAGGCGCGGCACGGCCAGCGCGGCAACCGGCCATTGATGGGCGGCGTATTCCCTTGCGCGACGCCGGAACCGGCGGGCATGCGAGCCGCTCAGCCGCGGCTGCAGGCGGGACAGCATCTAGTCACGGTAGCCGACAGCCATCAGCAGTGCGCTCGCGGGCGCGAGGTCAGGGTACCGGTCAGCGATCCGGGCACCGTCCAAGGCGGTCTGGAGTGGATCGGCGTCGGCGAGGGTGCTCGGCAGCACGTCGGTCTGGACATGACGATCGATCGCGACCGTGAGCCATCCGCCTGGACCGGTCAGGCCGTGCACCGTGACACTCCTCATCCCGGCACCGGTCAGCTCCGCGTGCAGCTCGTTGACGGTGTGGTAGTAGGTATGGGCCATCCGGTCGTTTCGAGGGCTGAACCCGTCTGCCAGGATCTCCTCCACGATGCGCCGCCGCTCGCCGAGCTGGTTGGCGAGGGTCGCCCCGAGGAGGTTCGCGAACCGGTTGATCGCGACCACGGCTACGAGGCCACCGGGGCGAAGCACCCTGACCGCCTCGCGCAGGGCCTGACGGCGGTCGCCAGCGTCGATCAGGTGGTACAGGGGGCCGGCGAGCAGTGCCGCGGCGAACCTCCCGTCAGGCCAGGGCAGGCTTCTCGCGTCGCCCAGCACGGCCGGTATGCCCGCCTCCCTGGCCTGGCCGACATGGCTCTGGACCGGATCGAGAAGCTCGACGGTGTAGCCCCGCGACTGCAGCCAGGCCGCATGCGCGCCTGGGCCTCCGCCCACATCTACGACATCGGCCGGCGGCGCGGGCAGGTATCGCGCCATGACATCGCGGACCCTTGCCCGCTCCAGGCGGCCCTTCAGGGTCGAGTCGAGGCGAGTGGCCTCGTCGAACCGGTTGGTGTAGTGCTCGTGGAGGTCGGCTTGGACTACGTCGCGGTGGCCTGGCCCCCACCGGCTCATGGCGGCGACCCGGCGCCGACGACACCAGCGTGGTCGTCGTCCTGAACGGGCGTGGGCGCGCCCGGTTTGACCCACACCAGGCGAGCCCGTACGTGGCTGCCGATAGTGAACCCGCGCAGGCAGTTCTTCGGCGCTCGCAGGCTCATCCTCACTGCCGGCGGGCTGGAGACGACTTCAGCGTGACCCTCGAACGCCAAGCCCCACGCGGCGATCCGGGCGTCGACACGATCGCCGTAGACCTGCACCACCGCGAACAGGCGAGGGGCCTCGTCGGCGACCGCGGCGTCCAGGATCGCGGTGAACTCCTGTTCGTCGCACAGCGGCCGGATGCCCGAGGGGTCAGGCATCAACGCATCCCGCGGGTGTTGCTCGCGTTGCCCATGTGAGGGAGCCGCGAGTGGCTCGGGAAAGGCCCCGTCCTCACCAGCGGACGGCAGGTCACCAACTCTGTTCATGCCGCTGACCCTCTCGTCGGTGCGGCACCGACGGATCGCCATGTCGTCCGCACTTGTCCGCACTTTGACCACTGAGCGTGCCCGAGGGATTACCGTGGCGTCCAGACTCGCACAACCGTGAGGTGGGACGATGACGGTCGCGAACGAGCCGGCGCGGTCCAACGCGGAGTTGGAGAAGCTGCTGGCACTGGCCGGCTGGACACCGGAACACCTGGGTGACCGGCTGAACCGGCTCGCTGCCACCCTCGGGCTCGGCGACCACCTCCACCGCAAGTCGGTACGCCGCTGGGTCCACCCGCTGCCGAGTTGGCCGGCCCCTCGCGTGCCCCGCCAGCCGTGGCCGTCCCTGGTATGCCATCTGCTACACGAACGCACCGGCCGGCCGGTCACCCCGGACACGCTCGGCTGGGCTGCGGCCGGGCCACCGAGCTACCTGCCGGCCGACGCCGGGCTCAACACCCCGTGGAATCCCGACGGAACGCTGGCGGCACTGGCCGCCGTCGTGGATGCTGATGCGATGGAGCGGCGACAATTCCTCGCCCTGACCGGGGTGACCCTCACCGCCGTGGCGCACCAGTGGCTGTTCGACCCGGCGCGGGTGGCCGCCTCGCTCACCGGCAAGCGCGTCGACGACGCCCTGGTCGACGACCTGGAGCGGGTCGTCGAGGCGCGGCGCCGGATGGACGACGCGATCGGCGGCGGTGCCCTGCTGCCCGCCGTCCGGGAGGACCTGCGGCTGGTCGTCGCGATGCTGGACAAGGCCGCCTACACCGAGCGGGTCGGCAAGCGGCTGCACGCCGCCGCCGCCGAGTTCGGCCGGCTGGCGGGCTTCGTGGCCTATGACTCCAACCTGCCCGCGGTCGCGCAGCGCTACTTCCTGGCCGGGCTGCGCGCCGCGCACGTCAGCGGCGACCGGGCCATCGGCGCCAACATCCTGGGGTTCATGAGCATCCAGTCGGCACACTCTACGGCGCCCCGCGACGCCGTAACCCTGGTCGAGTCCGCGCTGCAAGCCGAATCCCACCTCACGCCGGCGGTCGCTGCGTCCTTGCACGGCCGGCTGGCCGTCGGTGCGGCCCGCGTCGGGGACTCGGCCACTTCGCGCCGCGCTCAGGATCAGGCCTTCGAGTTGCTTGCTCGGTCCTCGCCGGAGGACGAACCGCCGTGGATCTACTGGCTGGGCGGGGCGCATGTCGAGGAGTTCGCGGGAAAGTCCCTGCTGGCCCTGGGCAAGCCCGTCGACGCCGAAGCGCATATTCGGCGCGCGGTTGCACTGCTCGATCCCGGGTTCTCTCGCGACCGTGCCGGGTTGCTCTGCCATCTGGCGACAGCTCGTGTCCGGGCCGGGGCCGTCGACCAGGCGTGTGCCACGGCGGGTGAGGCCGCCGCCCTGCTCCGGCGGCTAGACTCCCCTCGCGAGAAGCGCCGTCTGATCGAGTTCCGTGCGGCCGCCGCTCCCTACGCCGGCTCGGCTGCCGTGAAGGAGTTCGACGCCAGGCATCGCGATCTGATCGGCACCTCAGTGGCTTAGCAGCAGCGCCCTCCGCCTATCGGCTATCGGGCACCCAGCTTGGCGGCGAGCAGCGGGGACGCCAGCCACGTCCCGTCGCGTGTCGACACCCGCGCACAGTTGCCCACGGTCAGCTCCAGGACAGTGGCCGACCGGCCGACGCCGAAGATCAGGCGCCGTGAAGACGGCCGCCCTGCGGGGCCGTCCGGCGGGCAGCGCCCCGCGAGCGGCGCAGCGGCGATGAGCTTCGCGTAGGTCGCGGCGTCCGGCGTGGACAGGTCGTAGACCGGGGTGTTCCCCTCGCACACGCGGAGCAGGTCGGGGCGCGCGGGTACGGGTGGGTGCGCTCCGGTGCCGGAGCTCAGCGGGGCGCTGCAGGGCGGCACGGCGGTTGGCACCGTTTTCTGCCCGGGCCGGTCGAGCAGGCCGTCGAGCAGCCCGAGCAGCGCG